>DYDH01000093.1:0-3045 GCA_020717985.1 Herpetosiphon sp.
CAGCCCGCCTCTCCTCCAGGTGAACGAGCGCCGCTTGGCGCTCCAGAAGTCATTCCGCTGCGTGGAATGCGGCGCACGATTGCAGAGCGAATGCAGTCCAGTTATCAAACCGCGCCACACATCAGTTTTACTGCGCGTGTGGATACGACTGCCATGGAGCAATTGCGAACGCGCCTGAATGAGCACTCAGAACGGATTAAGGGTCCGCGCGTTTCATTGACAACCCTGTTTGTCAAAATCGTGGCTCACACATTGCGTCGACATCGCTGGCTTAATAGCGCCCTGCGCGGGGATGAAATTCTCTTGTTCCCTTATATCAACATTGGCGTGGCGGTGGCTTTGCCTGATGGCTTGATTGTGCCGGTGATTCATAACGCTGACCAAAAGGGAATCGAAACCCTTGCGGGAGAAGTAACTGATCTAACTCAACAAGCGCGCCAGAATAAACTCAAGCCAATGGATGTTGCGAACGGCACGTTCACCATTTCCAACCTCGGCTCTTTTGGAATTGAGCAATTCAACGCCATTATCAATCCGGGGCAGGCTGCCATTTTGGCAATCGGCGCATCCCAGGTGGAGGTTATTCCAGTGAATGGACAGCCTGAAATCCGACCCATATTACGGATGACGCTTTCCGCCGATCATCGCATTGTGGATGGCGCAGTGGCGGCACATTTTATGATGGACTTAAAATCTGCGATGGAATGTCCTTCGCTGGTTTTGTGGTGAAATCGCAAACGATAAGGAGAATCCTATGAAAGCAAAATTCGTTCCCGTTTATTTTCAATCTGCGCAGGATCCCGATTTTGTTAATCAGTTGGCAAAGCTCAAAACACAGTTGGTTGAAGAAGCCGATTTTTTAGCCCCGGTTGCGCTCGGCGATAAATTACCTGACACTGATGGGGTTATTTTTCCGCAAATGTTGGGCGATGCCTATCGAAAGCTGGATCAACTTCGGGCGCTTCCCCAGCCTTTAATGGTGATTACATCCGAGTTCGGTACGGTGTCCATGTGGGATTGGGAGATTGTTTCCTATCTGAGAACCAAAGGCGTTAAGTCCATAGCGCCCAACAGCCTGGAAAAAACCAGGCAAGCCTGCCGTGCGTTTGCATTGCGGCGGCAGTTAAGACACTCAAAATTTTTGGTATATCAAGACAGCCCAGCCAGCGAAGGCGGTAACCAGGATGATATTTTCAAGCGTTTTTACTGGTGGGAGCCGGAGTGTCTGGATGCCATGCACCAAAAATATGGAATTGAAATTGTCAAAAAGAGTTTCAAGGGTTTGGCGGCAGAAGCAAAATCCATTCCCGATGCAGAGGCAGAGACCGTCTGGAAAACCAGAGAGTCCAAAACGCCGATTCGCAACCTCTCCAAACGAGCCGTTCTGAGCGCCGTAAAAATCTATATGTTGGTCAAACGCGATTTGGATGGTGACTCAGACATCATTGCGGCGGGCATTAACTGTTTGAACGAATCTCGGTTTTCAGAGACGACCCCATGCCTGGCTTGGAATCTCCTGTTTGAAGACCGCCGCATGGTTTGGGGTTGTGAAGCTGACCTTGTTTCAATGCTGACCGAAGTGCTGGTCGCAAAAACCCTCGACACGCCATTTATGATGACCAATCTTTATCCCTTCCTGATGGGGAATGCCGCATTACACCACGAACACATTCCCAACTTCCCACCGGTTGAATCTGATCCTGATAATTATATTCTTGCGGCGCACTGCGGCTATTTGGGTGTAGTGCCACAATCCTTCTCCACCCAATGGACTTTGGGCGAAAAAGTGCTGGCGATTGTGGATGATAACGCTTCGGCACTTGACGCCCGACTGCCCGAGGGTAAAATTACACTGGTAAAGTTGATTCCGCCTTTTGATCGGATGACTGTTGTTGAAGGTGACTTGCCGTTTTATGCCCAATTCCCTGGCTCACACTGCCTGAATGGCGCAGTCATTCAGGTGCCTGATGGACGCCGCTTTGTTGATGAAGTTATTTCACATCACTATATCGTCACCACTGGTCACAATTTGAGCGCTCTGGAAATGGTCTCTAAAATTTTTGATCTGGATTGTGTGACGATCAAATGAGTTTGCCAATTCTTCGCCCTGACCTGGGTGACGCCTGCTGGATAATATGGTCGCATTCGTCCCAATGATATTGAAATAACAACGAGTTGATTTTTTAAGTGTTTTTAAGGCGCTTTTCGTAAACCAAAACATACCGATTGTCAGCTAAAATGGAAAAGATCCATTTGTTTTAACATCATTAACTTGCTTGTAATTCAAAAGGTGCCATATGCTAACATACATTGTTCTACTAGGACCTCCTGGAGCAGGAAAGGGTACACAATCAAAAGTTTTGGCAAGTGAACTTGACGTGCCGCATATTTCTTCAGGTGACATCTTTCGCGATAACATCAAGAACGGCACGCCGCTCGGAAAGTTGGCGGAAGCTTATATCAGTAAAGGCGAACTGGTGCCGGATGATTTGACGATCGCCATGTTGCGTGAACGCTTTTTGCAGCCAGATTGCAAAAACGGGGCGATTCTGGATGGTTTCCCACGTACGCCTGTTCAGGCGGATGAGCTTGAAGTCTTGCTCAATAGTTTCGGCGGACATGTCAATCTCGTTCTTTTCATCACATCCCCTGTCAACATTCTGATCGAACGATTAGCGGGACGTTGGACCTGTCGGGCACAGGGTCACATCTACCACGAGTGCTTCAATCCACCCAAGGAAAGAGGGATATGTGATATAGATGGCTCTGCACTATTCCAACGCGATGATGATAAAGCCGAAACGGTTTTAAATCGCATTGAAATTTATCAGACCCAAACAGCGCCTCTAATTCAGTATTACGATGAACGAGGCGTTTTAGTTAGAATAGATGGTGATACATCAATTAAGAAGGTTACTGAGCAATTGATGTCCGGATTAAAATGCTAAGTAATTAAAGTGACCAGTTGATTGATATCCCGTGAACGAGGCAGGTAACCAGGGGGCGGGTTTGTAAACTTATTAAAAAGGCAACTTGATGATTATT
>DYDH01000093.1:3055-17955 GCA_020717985.1 Herpetosiphon sp.
GCCGGGATTGGCGGCTTGGTTGGGATCGGCCTTTGAGAGGTTGTCATAGAGGAGGGAAATTCGTTTATTAACCCAAAATTTTTTCTATAACCAAAAAACTGGCGGTTGAGCCAAACAGCCAGCGCACCTTCCTTCTTAGCCAATCTTTGTCGAAGGGATTGTCTTTGTGAGTATAATGTTGTTGTAAGCATTTTGCTTTGGGAGCAGGACGATGCCATTTAAGCAAGGTGAAATTGTTGGCGCATACAAAATTATCGAACAATTGGGACAGGGTGGAATGGCGACGGTCTACAAGGCATATCATGCGGCGCTGGATCGTTATGTGGAGCTCAAGGTTCTGCATCCAGATCTGAATGGAGATCCAACTTTTACCGCCCGTTTTCAACGCGAAGCTCGTGTGATAGCAAAGCTGGAGCATCCGCATATTGTCCCGGTTCATGATTTTGCCGAATACGATAAATACCCTTATTTGGTAATGAAGTTTATTGAGGGGGAGACTCTTAGCGAGCGCCTAAAGCGCGGTCCATTGACCTCTGCTGAAATTAATGACGTGGTTGATTCGGTCGGTGCGGCGTTGACGTACGCTCACCAGCAAGGAATTCTACATCGTGACGTCAAGCCTTCCAATGTGCTGATCGCTACAGATGGACATATTTATCTGGCAGATTTTGGTTTGGCGCGCATCGCACAGTCCGGGGAATCCACACTGTCATCTGATGCGATCCTGGGGACGCCGCAGTACATTTCCCCTGAGCAGGCCATCGGAAAGAAAGACCTGAATGAGGGGACGGATATTTATTCCTTTGGCATTATGATGTATGAGATGGTTGTGGGGCGGGTTCCTTTCATTTCGGATACGCCATTTTCCATTATTCACGATCATATTTATTCGCCCCTGCCTCTGCCGCGTACGGTCAATCCATCTGTGCCGGAAAGCGTTGAGGATGTTTTGCTCAAGGCATTGGACAAGGAACGCGTTAACCGCTACGGAACTGTCTCTGAAATGGAGACTGCTTTCAAGTCTGCCTGGGATACGGCGGGAGTACCAATGCGGGGGACGGCTGTGATGCTTCCAAAGACGGTTGCGCAGAAGACCGGGAAAACATCCGGGGAGGTGAATGCTCATTTAACAGGATCAGCTAAATCTGCGGGCGGGGCGGAAATGTCCCAAAAATCAAAGACGAAACTTCCCCTGTGGTCGTTTGTCGCATTGGGTGTTGCAATAGTCATCTGTTGTTTATTTGCGGTTTTCTTTCTGGGGTTATTCAATAAGTTTCGACCGCTTTTACCATTAATCAATCCCACTGAAATTGCCACGCCTGTGCCAACCCAATTTGACTTTTGCTCCGGGGAGCAAACCTGGCTGAACAGGGATTATTTTCCAGAACGCGAAATCCAATATTGCCGGGATCAGGACCATTACCTGACTGGGCTGGTTTTCAACGATGGCGAATGGACGGCTGTGCTTGGTAAAGATGTCAGTTATACAAACCAGATTTATCTTACCAACCCCGAATTGCCGAAGGATAAGATACGTGAATACTGGGATCAGGGCTTTGATATTACAGACGTGACCTATGGTAATGGTGAATGGTTTGTGGTGATGAGCGAGGGAACTGGATTCACAAATCAGAGTTATATATCCGACGCGAATTTTCCCGACGCGGATATTCAAGATTATTGGAAAAAAGATTATTCGATTTCAGAGATGAGTTATGGCAATGGTACCTGGATGGTGGTTATGTCGAAGGGGACAAGGTTTACAGTGCAGGTCTATTTCTCAGGAGCGACTTTTCCAGAGGATAAGATACGCAATTACTGGGATGCAGGTTACGATATCACCAGCGTTACTTATGGGAATGCACTCTGGACAGTTGTCATGTCTGAGGGAAGTGGTTTTGAGAATCAATACTATTATAAGGAAAGTAGTTTTCCTGAAGACGGGATAAAAGAAGATTGGGATAACGATTATTTTATTACAGATCTGACGTTTGGGGATTCTTTGTGGATAGTTGTCATGTCGAAGCTGAAATAAGGGCATCGGATCTACGCTTAAAAAGCTCGAACGCTGTTCACCCGGTATCCGGTCATCCGCCAGTCCATAATTGGCGAAAGGTTTATTACAGTAATTTTGTCAAAATCAGGGTAATCACTCCCATGATTAGGCCAATTATGAGTCCGTATGGGATGGTCTGGCGCAAGACCTCACCATCATGACCTGACCGATTTACCGTGCTAAGCCCAACGATGACTTTGGCCGGGGCAATCATGCTTCCCAGGGAGCCTCCTGTAGTCTGTGCCGAAATAATGATCGTGGGAGACAATTTTAGGATCAAGGCAATCTCCTCCTGTAGAGAAGCAAACAACACATTTGAATTATTGTTGCTGCCTGTGGCAAATGCGCCCAACATGCCAATCAGCGGGGAGACCAGAGGAAAGGCGCCATAAAATACACTGCTCAATAGTTTGGCTAGGAGCAGGTTCATACCCGTATGATCCATCAAGCTTGACAATCCCACCATGGAAATGATCCCAATCATGGCGGGCAGGGCCGCGTTGAAGGTCAGGGTCAGGATCTTCCGGAGATCGGTGGATTGATACAGCCGGGCATTTTTATTCATCCAATAGCTAAAAAAGCCAACCAATAAAATACTCGTGCCTGGATGCAGCAAGGGTTGATAGGTCTGGTTGTACCTGGCGGCAGTTACAAAGCCGCTGAGGGTCTCCACCTGCGGGAAAGAAACCGACCAGATCGCTTTACCAAGTTCCAAGCTGAGAGGGTTGATCAGGTTGATGGCAGCCATGATCAGTGCAAGTGAACCATAACTGACCAAGGCAGCGACCAGCGGTGGCGATAATTTCTGATTAGGGATGTTGGCGTTTCGAGAAGAGCCAAGTTTGAATCTCCATGGAGACAGCCATGTCTGGTTTAAGAACACGCCGCCAGCCAAGCCAGACGCACCGGCCAGGAAACTTGCCAGGGCAGACAGGTGGGATACAGCGCACACATATTGGATGGTACCCATCAAACCAGCCAGCATGATTACCACCGGCCAGCGATCGAGACGTTTAAATATATTGGCGACAGTCAGCCCGCACAGCAGGCAGGCAATCCCAAGCAGCACGGCAGCATTATGAGCCAGGTTAGCTGGGTCCTCCCGGACAAGAGCTGTGAGGGTCTGGAAAATAACACCCATATCCCCAAAGGTCACCGACCAGGCATGTCCAATTGCGACGGAGATAACTGCCAGGATGGGATCGACTCCCAAGCCGACAAGCATGGGCGAAACAATCGCGACTGGCAGACCAAATCCGGCCAAGCCTTCCAACATACCGCTGAAAGCCCAGGCTACCACGATTAGTAACGTACCTCGATCTGTAATCAATCTTTCCAGAGTCTGGGCAACTGCCTGGATCCCGTTGGCCTGGTTGACGATATTGTATAAAAACAAAGCGGGCAGGAAAACCGCGATCACAAACGAACTTAATATCAATCCCTTGACTTGGGATACCCACAGTACATTCAGAGTGAGACCAAAAGCCTGGATGGAAATAACAATCCCGATAACCAGTCCGATCGGACCCGCACATTGACCACCTATCCGAAAAACCATCATCAAGATCAACACCCCCAGGATCGGCGCAGCAGCCAAAATATAACGAATCGCAATACTGTCCACCATGGTGTTGATCGCTAAAACCGCCAACAGGGGAACAACAAAAATCAGCAAGATTTTCATGAACTTTTGAAACATTTTTGGTTACCAGACAGTTTGATTTTTGAGAGGAATTGATCGGCAAGGAAAATCGGACAACTTTCTCTATCATACATGGATTGCTTAAATTCGTGAACTGCAACCAGGGAATTGAATTACTCAAATACAGACGATGGCTATTGAAGATTGATTTTCTTTGACATCCACGTATAATCAAAACCAAAGGATTCCCAAATGAACATCAAAAAACACTCCATGGATTTCTTGCATAAGTATTTTTTCGTTCACTAATCTTCGCCAATCTGCGCGAAACGTTCAAAAAATTTGCGCAGATCAGCGTGAGTTTGCGGATGAAATTTTTCTTGAAAACCAGTCCGCTACTTTTACAAGAGGTCATATGTCGTTTGCTATAATGTTCCTGATGATTACACCCTAAAATGAAAATACTTGCCCTCGAACACGAACTTCCCGGTGGAACAACAGAAAAATTTCAACAGCACGCTTGCGCTGAAGCCTTCCGCGCCTGGGAACTGCACCAGCAGGGAATCATCCGTGAGTTATATTTCCGCGCTGACCGCAATGAGGCTGTGCTTGTCCTGGAATGTGAGAATGTGGAATCGGCGCGACGGATATTGGCAACCCTCCCGCTTGTGGAACACGGTCTCATCACCTTCGAGTTAATTCCATTGAAGGCGTATCCTGGCTTTGCGCGGCTTTTCCAATGACCTATCCACCTGACCAGTCCCAAACTCCTCCCGCGACGGGGGAGTTTTTATATTACACGGGCTATACTGCTGTTGGGAGAAAATCGCGCGTTTTGTAAGCCCCTGCCGATCACGGCATTACAATGAGCGTTGACACTGCCTTATGCCCAGACGATTAAAGAAAGATGGAAAAGAGAGATCAATGAATACAAAAACTACTTTAAGTCCCGAACAAGAAACACTAAAAATGCCTTCCGAAACCAGTATTACCACACAGACCGTTCATTGGTCTCGGGTTGTATGGTTCCTCGCTCTTGCGTTCGGGCTGGCATGGCTGCTGAACCTGGCGCTCTACCTGGCTGGCGGACTGACCTCCCCCAGCGCCGCGCTGCTCCTGCAACTCCAAATGCTCCTGCCCGCGTTTTCCGCCATCCTGTTGGATGCATTTTTCTTCAAGGATAGCCCGATCTTTTACCGCACCAATCACGGTGTCTCGCGCTGGTTCGTTTATTTCTACCTCCTCCTGACAGGTTTGTATCTGGCAGGCGCTGTCGTTTGCCTGGTCCAACCCGATCTGACAACCACACTTTCCTCTCTTTTGCTCATCCCCAACCTTCTTGGGCTAATCCTGCTGATCGTCTTGCGCGTGAAGGGCGGCAAAAACACCTTTGTCGACGCGGGCATGGCTGGCGGCAAGGCGCGCATCTGGTTTGGATATGGCTTGGGTTTGGTGGCTTTCTTCGCGCTCCAAAGCTGGCTCAACTACGTCTTCAAATTGGGCACACTCGTTGACCTGAAAACCACCTTCCCGCAACTGGCAGCCGCCAATATGCCGACCTTTGCCCTGTACCTGACGATGGCGCTGAACATCGTGGTGATCGGTCCCCTCATCGGGTTGATCATCTCCTTCGGCGAGGAATACGGCTGGCGCGGATTCCTGCAAACCGAATTGAATAAACTCGGACGGATTCGCGGCACATTTCTACTGGGCATCATCTGGGGCGTCTGGCATTTGCCCATGATCTGGATGGGATACAACTACCCCGGCCAGCCAGTTCTCGGCTCGTTGTTCATGGTGACATACTGTGTCATTCTGGCTTACTTTCTGGCGTATGCCGTTTTCAAGTCTAAAGGCGTTTGGACGGCGGCTTATCTTCATGCGCTCAATAACCAAACCTTGAGTTTCTTTATGATGGCGGTGGTCACGCCCATTGATAAGCTTTCTTCCTTTGGGATGGGACTGCCTGCACTGCTACTCGGCGCCATCGTGGTCTTGTTGCTCCTGCGCGATCCAATCTGGAAGGTAAAGGAATAAACAAAAACCTGTCCACCTGACCAGCCCCAAACTCCCCTTGCGACGGGGGAGTTTGGGGCTGGTCAGATGTTATCCTATTGACAAGAAAAATAGGAGAAAGAATGAAATACCGACCCGCTTTAACATGGCTTATCCCGCTTATCTTCATATTGACCTTCTTTGCCGCCGCAATGGGACTCTTCTACGAAACACCCGGCGAACCTTACCCGTTCACAAACCATCGCGGCGAGACGGTGACGCTCAACAGGCACGGACTATATTTTTATGATACCGTCAGTTCCACCGCGCAGATGCAAGGCAACGACCTGATTACGCTGGTGGTGGGTCTGCCCCTGCTGGCGGTTTCCACATGGATGGCTTTTCGCGGCTCCCTGCGCGGACGGTTGCTGCTGACTGGCACACTGGGATTCATCCTCTACACCTACCTCTCCATGGCGACCTTGGCGTCGTTCAACGCGCTGTTCATCGTCTACATTGCCCTGTTCACTCTCAGCATGTACGCCTTCATCTTCTGCATGATGTCCTTTGACCTGCAAAACCTGCCGAATCGTTTCTCCGAAAAATTGCCGCGCGGTTGGATTGCGGGACTGATGTTTGCGGTGGCGGGCTTTCTCGCCCTTGCCTGGCTCGGACGTATCTTCGCCGCCTTGCAGCCAGACGCCATCCCCGCCCTCGAAAACACCACCACGATGGTCATTCAATTTATGGACTTGGGCGTGATTGCTCCCGCCGCCATTTTGGGCGGAATCCTCATCCTGCGCCGCAGCGCGTGGGGCTTCCTGCTCTCTTCCATCATGATGACCAAAGGCGTCACCCTCGGACTCGCCGTCAGCACCATGGCAGTCAACATGTCGTTGAAGGGTGTCCCCGACAGCCTCGGCATCATGATCCCCTTCCTCGTCATCACTGCCGCCAATTTGTTCTTGACCGTCGTTATGCTCAAAAACGTAAAGGAATAACCCATGAACGCAACACTCTCCCACAAGACAAATTTTTGGAATCAAGCGCTCTATCTGGCGTTTGCCCTGCCCCTCGGCGCGATTATCGTGCTGCTCGCTTCGATGGTCGTTCTCGCCAGCCTCGTCATGATTTTGACTCCCATCGGCATGGCGCTCGCCCCCACCTGGTCGGTGCAACTGTTCCGCTGGAAATTTGAATCCGCGCTGGACGCCTGGTACCTGCCCATCTTCGGTATCCTGCTCGACCTTTGCCTGTTCCATCTAATCAAGTGGATTGCGAAACGCGCATTCCAAAACAACTGGAGAATCATCGAATGAAAAAATTCCTAAAAATCCTCGGCGCTCTTGCCCTCCTCGCCGCCGTGTTCGTAGCAAGCGTCATTGCCCTCACCCCGTGGATGGATCGTTGGGGCGCGACCGACGCCGAAATCAACACAACCTTCCCCGGCGACGAACTGGTTCCCGCTCCCGCAAGTTTCGTCAACCGCGCCGTGACCATCGAAGCCAGCCCCGAAGAAATCTATCCCTGGCTGTTACAAATGGGCGCGGGCAAGGGCGGACTCTACAGCTACACAGCTTTTGAAAACATCATCGGCTGCAAGCTGGTCAACGCCGACCGCATCCACGAGGAATGGCAGACTCTCGAAGTTGGCGACAAGGTGGAGATGTGTCCGAATGGAACTCCGCCCGCTTACATCGTGGCGCAGATTGTCCCGAACGAAGCCATTGTGATGGGACATCAGGAAGGCGGCGAATGGGTTGACCTGTGGCAGTTCATCCTCGTCCCGCAAGCGGATGACTCGACCCGATTGATTCTGCGCACCCGAACCATGATGGTCGGCGGTTTCTGGGACATCATCCACCCTGGAGTCTTCGTCATGGAACGCGGACTGCTGCTGGGCGTCAAGCAACGCGCCGAAAAATAACCTGTCCACTTGACCAGTCCCAAACTCCCCCCGCGACGGGGGAGTTTTTGCATTAAGCGGGCTATCCTTGCAATAGGAGATAAACATGAAACTTATCCAGCGAAAATACCAGAATGATGACGACCAGTGGAAAATCCGCCAGTTTCTGCGCGAAGTCTTCCTGTTGAACAACCGTCACGAATTTTCCTGGACGCTGTATCGGTGGGATTATTGGCGCTGGCATGTCAACGAGAATATTTTCAAATTCAACCTCGAAGCCGCCGTCTTTCTGTGGGAAACTGCGGACGGCAAACTTGTGGCGGCGCTTCACCCCGATGGGACAGGCGAGGCGTTTTTAGAGGTACACCCCAACTTCCGCACGCCCGAACTCGAAGTGGAAATGATGTCGGTGGCAGAGACTCAATTCGCCACCACCCAGCCCGAGGGACGTCAGCAATTGACGCTTTGGGCGCACGCCAACGACCCCCTGCGGCAAGATTTGCTCACCCGTCGTGGATATTCCAAAAGCAAGTGGCTTCCCGAACAACAACGACGCCGCGACATGCGCGACCCCATTCCTGATTTCCAACCCGCCGAGAGATACACCATCCGCGCCCTCGGCGATGTGGACGAACATCCCAAACGCAGTTGGGTGTCGTGGAAAGCGTTCCACCCCGATGAGCCTGATGAAAAATACGAAGGCTGGGACTGGTACCGCAACGTCCAGCGCGCGCCGCTTTACCGCCGCGACCTTGACCTGATTGCTGTTGCCCCAAACGGAGAGCACGCCGCCTTTGTCACCCTCTGGTTCGATGATGTGACCCGTACCGCTGCATTTGAACCCGTCGGCACGCATCCCGTCCACCAGCGCAAGGGACTCGGCAAGGCGCTCATGGCAGAAGGCTTGCGCCGCGTCCGTGAGTTGGGAGCCACGCTTTGCACCGTCGGCTCGTACTCGGAGCGGGCTGGCAACTTGTACGCTTCGATGGGCTTCACCGAGTACGACCTGGACGAGTCGTGGGTCAAGGAATGGTGATTTACGTAGTAACGACTTCAGTCGTGGTTTTCAAAGTAAAAGCGACTGAAGTCGCTACTACAGAATAAACTTCGCTTACAATTCCCGCATATCAAACCCCTTCGAGAGTCCCATGCGCCGAACCCTCCCCACTTTTTTACTTATCGCCTTTTTACTTCTCACTTCATCCCCCTCCCCTGTCCACTCTGGGCACTCAGGCGGGACTTTCGCCCCTGGCGCGAGCCTGCGCTTCGAGCACATCACCATCGATAACGGACTCACGCAAAACGCGGGTCTCGCCATGTTGCAGGACAGCACGGGTTATTTGTGGATCGGTTCACAGGACGGGCTGAACCGTTACGATGGCTACAGCATCACCCAATTCAAGCATGACCCCGACAACACAAACTCGCTTGGATTCAACAGCATCGCCTCGCTGTACGAAGACAAAAACGGTTACCTCTGGGTGGGAACCTGGGGCGGCGGACTTGACCGCTTCGACCCGAAGACTTCGGCGTTCACTCATTACATAATCAACCCCGAAGACGCCGACGCGCTGATTAATCCCGTCATCACATCCATCGTCGAAGATGGGCGCGGCGGCTTGTGGGTCGGCACCCTCGGCGGACTGGAACACTTCATTCCCGCCACTGGCAAGTTCACCCACGTCAACAGCGACCCGATTTCGATCATCCAGCCTGCGGACGATGGCACGCTTTGGATCGGCACAGGCGCGTTCGGCATGACGGGCACGGGACTTTATCGCTTTGACCCCGCCACGAACAAGTCCGAGCTCATGCAGCCGAAAGGGGAATGTTTCCAGTCGCCCAATGTTTCGGATGTTCTGACCGACCCGCAGGGCAATTTGTGGATTTCCTTCGGCGGCTACGGCGTGCCAGGCGGTGGTATCGACCGCTACAATCTCAAGAGCGGCAAGTGTACCCACTTCGATAGCGGGCAAACCTCCGACAACCAGATCACCGACGACAACATCACCGATCTGCTCCTTGACCGCGATGGCGCGTTGTGGGCAACCAGTTGGTCGGGCGGCGTATGGCAGTTCCCATCCATCATGTCGAGGAGCTTCAACGTCATTCATCATGACTCAGCCGACCCCGAAAGCCTCTCCAACGACAACACCTTCAGCATCCTGCAAGACCGTTCGGGCGTCATCTGGATCGGCACGCTCAGCGCGGGCATCAACAAACTCGACCCCGACACGCTTCAATTCCGCACCTACCGACACAAATCCGCCGACCCCGAAAGCCTTGCCAGCAATCATGTCGGCGCTTTCGCTGAAATGCCCGACGGGACGATGTGGGTCGGCACTTGGGAAAACGGCTTGCAGCGTTTCAATCCGTCCACTGGTAAATTCAAAAATTATCGCAACGATCCCGAAGACCCGCAAAGCCTCTCCAGCGACCTCGTCATGTCCATGCTGGCAGACGCCGACGGCTCACTGTGGGTCGGTACCCTCGGTGGCGGGTTGAATCACTTCGACCCGCGCACTGAAAAATTTACGCGCTTTCAAAACGATCCCAACGACCCAACCAGCCTGCTCGAAAATCAAGTCACCTATCTTTTGCGCGACCCCGACGGTCGGTTGTGGGCGGGCAGCTTCCTCGGTCTCTCGCGGCTGGACTCTGGCGCAAAACGTTTTGTCAACTATCCGATGAACGCGCCTCCCGTTTCGCTGAAAGTGATTGGGGATGAATTGTGGATTGGGACCTGGGGTGGCGGAGTCTCGCGCCTCGCGCTGACGAAGCTGAATCTTGATCCTGCCCAGGCGGTCTTTTTCACGCTTATGAATGACCCTGCCGACCCAAACTCGTTGAGCGAGAACAGTGTTTGGGGAATCCAGCAAACATCTGATGGGTTTATCTGGCTCGGCACGCAGGGTGGATTGAATCGCTACGACCCGAAGACGGGCGACTTCAAGATTTACAAGGAAAAGGACGGGCTTCGTAACGCAACCATTTTGACGGTCAATCTCGACATGCAGGGTTTCCTTTGGCTGACCACCAACAACGGACTGGCGAAGTTCGACCCGCAAACCGAGACCTTCCGTATCTACGACAAAGGCGATGGATTGCAGGGCAACGAGTTCAATTCCAATGCGGCATTCGTCAGCCAGAAGACAGGCGATGTCTACGTCGGCGGCGTGAGCGGATTCAGCATCTTCGACCCGATGGACTTGCATGACAACACCACCCAGCCAAACATCGTCATCACCGATTTTTCGATTTTCAATACCCCGCAATCTTTTGACGCGGCAGAACCCATCCTCCTTGGCTACGACCAGAATTTCATCTCGTTCGAGTTTGCCGCGCTCGATTTTCAGGCTCCGCAGAAGAATCAATATGCCTACAAACTCGAAGGCTTCGACGCCGATTGGGTGCAGGCAGGCACGCGCAACTACGCCAGTTACACCAACCTGCCTGGCGGCGACTATACTTTCAAAGTCAAAGCCGCCAACAGCGATGGTATCTGGAATGAAAAAGGATCTTCGCTGAAGCTGACCGTCGTCCCGCCGTTCTGGCAGACTCTCCCGTTTCAGATCGGAATCGCCGTCGGGTTGATTCTGCTTGTCGCCGCGGGATTCAACTGGCGGGTGAGGGCGGTGCGCGAGCAAAATTCCCGACTGCAAAAAATGGTCGACGATCAGAAACGGGTCGAAGCCGAGTTGCGCGAGTCTGAGGCAAAATTCCGCGCCATGTTCGAAAGTTCCGCAATTGGCATGGGGCTGGGCGAGATCAATGGCAAAATGCTGGCTGCCAACGCTGCCATCTGCAAAATGTCGGGCTATACCGAAGAGGAGTTAAAGCAGCGCAACGACAGCGAAAATTGCTATCCCGAAGACGCGCAGGTCGGCATGGATTTATTCGCGGAGATGATGGCTGGCAAGCGCGATTATTACAGCGTGGAGAAGCGCTACGTCCGCAAGAATGGCGAAGTGTTCTGGACGCGCCTGACCCTCTCACTGGTGCGAGACGCCGAAGGAAAGCCGTCGTTTCTTGTCAATATGGTCGAAGACATTGACGACCAGAAACGAAAATCAGAAGAGTTGCAGGTGTCTGAGGCGCGCTTCCGCTCGATGTTCGACAATGCCGCCGTCGGCGTGGCAGTGATGACCCTCGACCGAAAGATCACACAGATCAATCAGAAGGCATCCCGCATGACGGGATACACTCAGGATGAAATCGGACAAATCAACCCGTCCATGCTGGCGGTGGAGGAAGATCGATTCGTTGACCGTGACTTGTTCCCCGAACTGGCGGAAGGCAAGCGCGACCAGTACACCGTCGAAAAACGTTACATTCATAAGGATGGTCATCTATTTTGGGGGCGGGTGAACTTTTCGCTGGTGCGCGGCGCGGACGGCAAACCGCTCTACACCATCGGCATGATCGAAGACATCACCGAGGAAAAGCACGTTGCTGAAAAACTGGCAGCTCAGGATGCCGAACACCGCCGACAGTTGGAACAACGCATCGCCGAACGCACCGAGGAGTTGAATCTCGCCAATGAACGCCTGCGTGAAAAAGCCACCCAGGACGCCGTCGCCGCCGAACGCACCCGCCTTGCGCGTGACCTGCACGACGCCGTGACCCAGACCCTCTTCTCGACCACCTTGATCGCGGATGTGCTGCCCGACATCTGGGAGACCAGAGGTCCTGATGAAGGCAAACGCCGCCTCGACGAAATTCGCCTGTTGACTCGTGGCGCGTTGGCTGAGATGCGCACCCTGCTGGTGGAACTGCGTCCGAATGCGCTGGTCGAAATTCCGCTGCCGACCCTGTTGCGTCAGTTGACCGAAGCCCTGTCAGGTCGCGCCAGAATCAACATCCAGTTGAGCGCCGAAGGCGAGCGCAAACTTCCCGCCGATGTGCAGGTCAGTTTGTATCGCATCGCGCAGGAAGCGTTGAACAACGTCTTCAAACATTCCAAAGCCAGCGAAGCGGTTGTCACTTTACGCATGGCAGATTCCGTCCGCTTGACCGTGGCAGACAACGGCGCAGGCTTCGACCCGTCCACCGTCACAGCCGATCACCTCGGCGTGAAAATCATGCGCGAACGCGCCGAAGCGATTGGCGCAAAACTCAGTATCTACAGCGAACCTGATGACGGGACGCAGATTTCAGTCGTTTGGTCGTAATTCGTCGTAGGGGCGGATCGCGATCCGCCCCTACCGTGACCCAAGGAGAATATCATGACAAGCAAAATCCGCATCATGCTCGTGGATGACCACGCCGTCGTCCGTTCTGGATTGGGCGCCTTCCTCAGCGTCAACCCTGACCTTGAAATGGTCGGTGAAGCCGAAAACGGCGAGCAAGCCGTCGTCCGCGCCAACCTGCTCAAACCCGATGTCATCCTGATGGACTTGATGATGCCCGTCATGGACGGCGTCGCCGCGACACAGGCGATCAAGAAGCAGAATCCGCAAATTCAGATCGTGGCGCTGACCAGCTTTCAGGAAGATGAACTGGTGCAGAACGCACTCAAGGCTGGCGCGGTCGGCTACCTGATGAAGAACGTCACCGCGCGCGAATTGGCGGCGGCAATCAAAGCCGCCAAAGACGGCAAGATGACGCTTTCGCCCGAGGCGGCGCAGGCGCTTGTCCGCGCGAACCAGCAGGCGAAGGAGACCGAGACCCTCACCGAGCGCGAAATCGAAGTCCTCAAATTGATGGTGGACGGCTTGAACAACGCCGAAATCGCCGAACGGCTGGTCATCAGCCTTTCGACGGTCAAGTATCACATCAGCAATATCCTGATGAAACTTGGTGTAGATAATAGAGTATCCGCAGTGAGTTTGGCACTGCAAAGGAAAATGGTGTAATCCATCTTTTGGAATGTCTTCAGCCTCTCCCAAGGGAGAGGCTTTTTTATGGGAACTGGTCAACTGGGCAGGCGGAAGGCCCGCCGCGCGATGGGGGCGATTAAAAAGGCTGGGGAATAAACTATGGTCAGAAATATTTAGAAAAGAGAAAAACCATGTTTGAATTCCACTCTGATAAATTTCAATTTGACCTGCCTGACAAGCCGAAACATCAATACTCTGCCATGCTGATTCAGCGGACAGTTAATATGTTCAACACGTCACGCTGGAAAGCAAAGATTGCAGAGGCAAAAAACTCCCTGTTTCGCCTTGACCGCTCTCTAATCGACGTGAGCGAAATCCCCACACACCAGATCCACGCACGTCATTATGGCGGAATCAAACCCGTCAGCATCGAAAAAATCTGTGGCAGCATGGGACGCTCCACCGATTTCGACCACCATTTTAATCCGTTATCTGACCGTATCCGCGGCCGCTGGGTTGGTGTTGCCACAGCCCGCCTTCAGAATATTCCACTGCCACCCGTGTCCCTGATTCAAATCCGCGACTACTACTTTGTCGTGGATGGACATCATCGCATATCGGTTGCGCGCGCGTTGGGCGAAACCGCCATTGACGCTGAAATTAACGTCTGGGATCTACACGGCGCATTACCGTGGAAGGCTCAACCTGTCCCACGCCCAAGCCTGCGATTGGCGTAAGTTTGTTATACCAACAACTCATCGGATGTCATCTGATGAACGATAAAATAATCATGAGATAAATACAACAAGAGCAGATGCCGCCGTCGCTCCTGTTTATATAATGGTTTTCAGATAAAGGTATGGAAAGAAATGGGATTATCGTTGACCGCGTAGTAGTCTCCGCCGTCCGATGATGGCAAGAATAAAAAAAGACAATGCTCAAAAGAACATAGACTTGCCAGTTTTTAGTTGTATACAAACGAGGTAATCCAACTCAAGTACTTTATTCAGCGGACCGAAACACCCAAAAAACACATACACAATTTCGGACGAATCACACCGTAGTTCCGACTCCCAATAGGGCTGATACTACGAAACCAGCAATCTACGCCGATTGACCAAATATACATCAACATGATGTGCGTCAAAATTACATAGAAAGTCCACTTGACGCCAGTCTGGTAAAACAGTTGAATTTCTGCCGAAGCAGGAACCACGCTGAGCGCTCAAAGAAGCAGATACAAATCTGGTCGATCATGGCTCTTCTGCTGTGGTCTCTTTGGAGCCAGCCGCAGACTACAGCGCTGAGACTGCCTCAAGAAACTGGCTGAGAACCTGTCTGAACAGGGATGTCCCGATTAGCATAAGACACTAATAGGGTTTTCAAGAACTCCCAAGTCTTTGCAATGGATGGAACAAACAACCTCTCGTCTGGTGAATGCAAATCCTTGATCGTAGGACCCATCGAAATCGTATCCAGTCC
>DYDH01000353.1 GCA_020717985.1 Herpetosiphon sp.
TGAAGGAAGGAACGTCCCGAAGGTTTTCTTGAGAAAATTGGTTATTTTAGCCAACCTTCGGGACGGTTTCAACTGGAATGAAACACACCCAAATAATAATCACAACATATACCATGCAATCACTTCCTCGCATCTCTGTGATCATCGTTACCTGGAATAGTAAGGGATATTTATCGGTTTGCCTGGATCATCTTTTAACGCAGACCTTTCATGACCTTGAAGTTATTCTTGTGGATAACGGTTCAGAGGACGACGCGCTGGAAGGCTTGCGCGAAAAATACCCTTCGCTTGACCTGCATATCCATAGATTAAGTTCCAATCTTGGTTTTGCAGTAGCCAATAATATTGGCGCCCGCCTCGCGCGTGGGAAATGGCTTACCCTCCTCAATGCGGATGCTTTCCCCGAGCCTGATTGGCTGGAGCATCTGGTTGCGGCGACAGAAGCTTACCCCAATGCGTTTTTTGCCTCACGCCAAATTCAAGCCAATCATCCAGATTTTCTGGATGGGGAAGGGGATGTTTACCATGTGAGTGGATTGGCCTGGCGGCATAACTACGGTTCCCCTGTTTACCCTTTGAACGAATCTCAGGAAGTCTTTAGCCCATGCGGGGCGGCGGCATTCTATCCCCGCCAGGAATTTCTGGATGCGGGCGGATTCGATGAAGATTTTTTTTCATATCACGAAGATGTTGACCTTGGGTTTCGACTGCGCCTGCGTGGATTAACTTGTATGCTGGTTCCTCATGCGGTCGTTCATCACGTTGGTTCTGCCAGCACCGGTAAAAAGAGCAGCTTCTCAGTATATTATGGACATCGTAATCTGGTGTGGAATTATTTTAAAAACATGCCATCAGCATTATTTTGGTTGTATTTTCCTTTACACATTGCGATTAATTTATTATTTTTGATCCATTTCACAATCAAAGGTCAGGGCAGTGCGATCTGGCGCGCTAAAATGGATGCGTTACGAGGTATTCCTTCAATGCTGAAAAAGCGCCGTATTATTCAGCGTGAGCGGCGGGTTTCAACCGCGGAAATCCATCGTGTTATGTCTCGTAATTGGCTGGCTCCATTTTTAGAATCTGTAAAACGCAAAAGTGAGTAATTCATGGATGTAGATGTTTCCATTTGTATCGTCTCTTACCGGGCGCGCGATCTTCTGCGCGATTGTTTGCATTCCATCCATGAGACCGTTGACTCGCTTTCCTTTGAGATCATCATTGTGGACAATCATTCCGATGACGGCACGCTTGAGATGCTTAGTGATGAATTTCCTGATGTGCGCCTCCTGGTGAACGACCACAACGCGGGCTATACGCGTCCGAACAACCAGGCGATACGTGAAAGCAGGGGACGCTGCATTGTTTTGATCAACCCCGATACTTTGGTAAAGCCGAATGCGATTGCCGAATTATTTGGCTTTTTAGAGACACATTCGCAGGTTGGGATTGTCGGGCCGAAGGTACTTAACCGCGATGGGACACTTCAGAAACAATGCCGCCGCAGTGAAGCGCGTCCGTGGGATTCATTTTGTTATTTTTCAGGGCTCTCCCGCCTCTTCCCGCACGACAAACGTTTTGCCGGATACCTGATGACATACCTCGATGAAGACCTGACTCACGAAGCTGAGGCAGTTTCCGGGTCGTGTATGATGATCCGCCGCCAGGTCATCGAGCAGGTTGGATATCAGGATGAAAATTTCTTCGCCTACCAGGAGGATACTGATTATTGCCGCCGCGCCCGATTGGCTGGCTGGAAGATCTTCTACAACCCGTCGGCGCAGATCATTCATTACGGGGGGGAAGGCGGTTCGAATGTCCAGCCTTTCCGTTCGATTATTGAATGGCATCGTTCCTATTATCTTTATTATCGCAAACATTTTGCCAAAGATTATTTTTTTGTGTTCAACGCGATTTATTATTTGGGAATGTTGATTAAATTGGGATTAAGCCTGTTTGTAAACCTGTTCCGCAAAAAGAAAGTTGTAGGGACGCGCAAGCCGTAGGTCAAAAAACAGGTTGCTCCCCTCACCAAACTCTAGTAAAATTCTACATAAATCTACATTGCGCTTTTTGCGCTAAAAAGTACAATTTCAATCTCAAATTCAGAAGTAAGGGTGTTGATAAACACCCTTACTTTATTTAACAGAATCAGGATTTACACAGAATGTTTTTCATCCACTAATCTGCGCGAATTTTCGCTAATCGTTCTTGAATTCGCGCAGATTAGCGAAGACACCTGCACTGCGCGCAGGCGCAAGTGTTGGCGGATGCTTTTTGGGGTTTTGTGTAAGTCCTAAGAATCCAATCTGCGGATAAAATCATGTTTCTCAAACGCCTTCAACTCGGACTGATCCACGTCGCTGTGGCGATGACCCTTGTGCCGATCAACAGCACGCTAAACCGTGTAATGATCAAAGAGCTTGCCATCTCTGCAACTCTTGTTGCCATTCTCGCCTCGCTTCCTTATCTGTTTGCGCCCATTCAAGTTGCAATTGGCTCATACTCAGACCGTCATCCCATCTTTGGGCTTCGCCGCACGCCATACATTCTCGCAGGCTTAATCCTTTGCGTGATTGGCTTGCTCGTTTCGCCTTATGTCGCCTTCCTCATGGCGGATAACCTTCCTCTTGGCATCTTCGCCGGCGTTCTTGCATTTGGTGCATGGGGTATGGGATACAACCTTTCGAGTGTTTCTTATCTTTCGCTCGCGTCTGAAATCTCGGGCGAAAATGGACGCGGCAAAACGATAGCAACCATGTGGTTCATGATGATCGTTTCCATCATTGCGACCGCCATCGGACTCAGCCGCCTTGTTGACCCATACACGCCCGAAGCATTGATCCGCGCATTTGGATTTGTAGCCGCCTCCGCCTTAACCCTCGGCTTGATCGGACTCATCAAGCTGGAGCCACGCTCAGGCATTTCCTCCTCAAAAGCAGCATCTGAATCATATACCGTCAAACAGATGACCTCTGCCATTACACAGAATCCAGTTGCGCGCGCTTTCTTTATTTACCTGCTCTTATTGCTCGCGGCGATCCTGGGACAGGACGTTTTGCTCGAACCCTTTGGCGCAGAAGCCTTCGGCATGACCGTCACCCAAACGACGCGCATCACATCCATTTGGGGCACGTTCGTTTTGATTGCAATACTCATTGCCGGTTTGCTTGAGGGGCGTATGGCGAAAAAATCAATTGCGCAATTTGGCAACCTCGGCGCGCTTGCGGGTTTCGTTGTGATCGTAGTGAGCGGATTTACCCGATCCACAAGCGTCTTCTATACAGGCGTCACCCTGCTTGGACTTGGCACCGGGCTGTCCACTGTTG
>DYDH01000354.1 GCA_020717985.1 Herpetosiphon sp.
CGGGAGTGTTCTTTTTTCATATCAGACCACAGAACTCACGGAGAAAACCTCTTAAAAAACTCTGTGGACTCTGTGCGCTCTGTGGTAAGAGGTCTTCATAGCCCATTCTTTTAGTCACTCCCTCACCGTACTCCGTCACCAACATCTATCCGGCGAAACGCCCATGCAATTGACCAATACCACGCGCAATATCAGAGTGGCAATAGAAAACCTCCACCCTGTCGGATGGAGGTTGGGAATGTTCGAGTGGAGATAAAACTCAAGCCGGGGAATCAGGCCCGGGTTAAGTGTGAAGCGGTTCTTTATCCCCAAATTAAGGGTCTTGAATTTCCGCTGCGCGCAATGTGTTCTTCATCAACATGGCAATCGTCATGGGTCCGACGCCGCCAGGGACAGGCGTGATAAAGCCCGCAACTTCCTTCGCTTCGGCGAAATTGACATCGCCCACGAGACGCTGTCCGCTCTTCTTGGTTGCGTCAGGCACAGCATTGATACCCACATCAATGATCGCCGCGCCGGGCTTGATCCAGTCGCCGCGCACCATTTCGATTTTGCCGATTGCCGCAATGATGATATCTGCCTGACGGACAGTGCCGGGCAAATCCTTTGTGCGTGAATGACAAACTGTGACTGTTGCATTTTTTCCGATCAACAACAACGCGGCGGGCATACCGACGATGTTCGAGCGTCCCAATACAACTGCGTTCGCGCCTTCAATTTTTACGCCCGATTTTTCGAGCAGATAGATACAACCATAAGGAGTACATGGCACAAACAAAGGCTCGCGTCCCTTCTGTGCCAGGCGTCCGATATTCAAGGGCGAAAAACCGTCGACATCCTTCTCAATGTTGATAAGGGAAAGAACGCGCTCTTCGTTGATGTTGGATGGCATGGGCAATTGGACAAGGATGCCGCTGACCGTTTTATCGGCATTCAAGCGCTTCACGAGCGCCTCGACTTCTTCCTGGGTTGCGCTAGCAGGCAGATGCTCGCTGATGGAGCCCATGCCCAATTCCTGGCAGGCTTTGCCTTTGGATGCGACATAGGCCGCCGAATCAGGGCGGTCACCGACCAACACAGTTGCCAGGGTTGGTTTCATTTTTCCAGCCGCCGTGCGCTTTGCAACCGTTGCCGCGACTTCATCCCGCACCTGCTGGGCGATCAATTTTCCATCAATAAGCTGCGCTGTCATTTTTTGCTCCTGTACAATTTTTGTGAAATATCACACAAGAATTATACAATTATTCCTGAATTTCAAAAGTGACACTCATCCTGATTTTGCCATATGGTTACGGCTTGAGCGTCACAAAATTATCGAAGATCACATCCACGCCGGGCTGGGTAAATGTGCCAGCCAGCAAGCCAACATCACCTGACTTTAATCTGTCATCCTGCACAGAGACAACTTGAAATCCATTCACATAAAATGTAAGGGTATTCCCCGCGCAGTCAGCACGCAGATGGTTAACAGCAAGTCCCTTTTTAATATTGCTGTTCAACTGCATTTCGCTTTGACCGAGCAAAACCGCCTGTCCGCCTGTATAAATGCCGATGCCATAATAGCCGTCGCTTGAGATCATGAAAAAATAATAATCATCCCCTGTAAAACGGCAGATCAAGCCAATGCGATTTTCGTCCGGTCCGCCCAGTTTGCCGATGTCCACTTCCATGCGGACATCGGCAAAATTCTTATGCGGCGTGGACCAAAAATTGGTATTCAGCGAATTGACCAGCATACGATATCCAGCCGCGTCGTAATCCATTGTGCCTTCGGTGGACATGAAGCGATCCCAGCCTGAGACTGGGCGCGTAAAATCATCCTGAAACAGCACGCTCCCCGAAAGCGCGCTTTGATCTTGCGGCGCAGAAATTGCAGGCGTGCCAGTTGAACAAGCAAGGGAAAGAACGATCAGTAAAGAGAATAAAGTAAGCAGGCGATTCATATGCGTGATTTTATCATTGATGTGTATGGACGCAACTCACATTTGAAAGCGCGCAATGATTACAAAAGAGTTCCATCGTGGCGGCTTTAGTCGCTTTTTCGCCAAACGACTAAAGTCAATACTACGTTTTCGTGGTTTACCGATTATCAATAAAATGTCCCGAAAATATTTTCGGGACATTTTTATTTACTGTTTTGGATCTTTCGGTTTCGCCGTGTCTTTCTTTGTTACTGGTTTTGCTTTTACCGCTGTTTTGGCTCTTGGTTTTGCCGTTGCAACTGGCTTTCTCTTTACAGGTTTTATAATCACTTCATCTTCATTTTCTTCAACTTCTTCGACAACATCCTCAGCCAATGTCCTTACACGAACACGCGGACTCTTCTCAAGCGGCTTGATCTGATATTCTTCTTCCCAGTTTTCAGCAAACGCCAGTTTCAATTTACCATAGCGGACCAGCAACATCACTATACCCACAATTGCCATCAATAGCGAAACAAACATCGAATAGGTTACAAAGGAATCTCCGATGCGCGGCTGGTCTGGACGGAAGAATTCAATGAAAGCACGCGCCAGCCCTGCAAAGACCAGCCAGCCCGAAAAGACCGCGCCGGGTTTCATCTTTTCCACATATTGACGCGAAACCCAGAGCAACAATAATGCCAGCAGAACATTCAAGATCATCTCATAGGCAAAGGTCGGGTGAAAGCGGGTGGATTCAACGGGAAACAGGCTCAAGTCTGCATATTGCGCAAGACGATGCCCGGCCTCAATTGGAATACCCCAGGGCAGTTTCGTCGGCTGGCCGTAAAGTTCCTGATTGATAAAATTCGCGGGGCGAGCCAATGCCTGTCCGATCAAGATCGCAGGGGCAATGGAATCAAGGAAGAGCCAAAAATCCATCCCATTCTTTTTCAGGAAGAAGAATAATGCAAATGCGCCAAAGAGCAGTCCACCGAAGAAATGCAAACCACCTTCAGGGATATTGATAATTTTGGCGGGGTTATCTGTATAATAGGTGCTGCCGCCGAGAATATTGTTAACCACATACCATAAGCGCGCGCCAATGATTCCCAGCGGTAAAACCCAGACCATGGCATCCCAAATCGTCTCGCCATTCTCACCGCGCCGCCGAATCTCCCTCTCCGCGATCCACGCACCCACCACTGCACCGAACATTACCAGCACACCATACCAACGGAGTGTGATGACCAAGTTAAACAGTTTGAAGGAAAAAATTACAGGGTCTATCATTTGTTACCTCATAAATTAAGTTTTGAAGATTATATCATCCAAACATTACGACAAATTCATCATGGAAAAATAAATGAAATACATGGCTTTACCAAAGTCACTTGACAG
>DYDH01000355.1:0-1183 GCA_020717985.1 Herpetosiphon sp.
ATCAATCGAGCGCTAGCTCGCGAAGAGGACGAGAGAAAGGAATGAAAGCATTCTGTGAACCAACGTCCCATTGTCCCCACCCATTGTCCCCAACAGTATCTACACATCTGAAGTCTGCTGCACGCCGCAAAGATTAGAGCTTGGGTACACGCGTATGAAGGAACGATGCCATGTCAAGTTCGCCGCTATTCAACATTTTCGTGACCTCTGTCATGACTTCATTTCTGGCCGTTGGCGAAAGGACAGCCATCTCGGGTGAAGACATTAACGTCGGCAAGTCTGGATAGGCAATCCTATCCCGGGTTCGCAATCCATCCAAAATCGCCATGACCTGCGCTTTTTCCTGTTCGGATGCAAGATTGGCCACCTTGTCCGGAGTCGGATCGCTGCCGGTTTCCTCTGGGTCTTTCTTCTGAACATCGGCCTCGTTGCCTGCGGCCCCACTTTGATTCGAAGCGTTCCACGACTGACCGCCCACATTAGTCGCCACCCCCACGGCGCGGATGGCTAATCCGGCCTGCCGTACCTCCCCGCGCAGATCTTTGAACCCGGCCTCAACACGTACCAAGCTTGCGCTCATGTCCTCCAGCTGATGCTGCAAAACGGCTATACGCGCTACGTCAGAATCCACGACCGCCCAAGATACCACCCAGGCGCCAAGTCCGGAGCACATAGCTACGAAAAGAACCATGGCAATTATTTGTTTGCCATTAAGACTGACGGGCATACCCTTCACGCCAACTAAAATTGGAGAAACAAAAAGGGCCCACGCCCAATCGGCATGGACCCAGAAACAACATTTTTCATGCTCACTCATGCCCAAATTCTATAGACTGTTCTCCGATGTCACCATTAAGCTTAAGCTGCAAAGTTACAGGCTCCTTTGATGCATAACTCGTGGCTAACGCAGTACATACAGCGGCAGAATAAAAATTTGATGTTTTGTAATACCAGTGTGCCTGTCCATTAATTACCACCATGCAATCAATGCCAGTCTGGCTCATGACACTTGGCGAGAGGTAGATATAGGTTGGCGTTCCGGTTATGTACGGATTACCAATAGCAAATGCCGTTACCCCAAAAACCCAAAAAGAACATCCCACCAGCAGACCCATAATGATTTTTCGCATCGCTTTCTCCTTGCAGAATTTAAGGGAAAAACTAAACACGCCCAACAAGCTTG
>DYDH01000355.1:1225-3319 GCA_020717985.1 Herpetosiphon sp.
GGGTAGTCAACCAAAAATTGCGTAAATAGCACGCAATCAAGGCGTACGATGCACGTCTGCCAGCTACCCGCCTGTGCGTCT
This sequence comes from Herpetosiphon sp., assembly GCA_020717985.1. Lineage (GTDB taxonomy): Bacteria > Chloroflexota > Anaerolineae > Anaerolineales > Villigracilaceae > Villigracilis. Next base: position 1,307 of record DYDH01000355.1, read on the forward strand.
CAACCAGCACGGGGAACAGCTCGGACATTGAATGGTTCAGGCGTTTACCTTTGGAAAAAAGAAACGCCTGGCATGGACGGCATCTCGCTGGTTCGCGCAGGCCGCCCTTAACGATTGAACACGATGGAACGCGCTTGACTGTGTAACCCTAAATCGATTACAATAATCCTGTGCGCTACCTGGTAACCATCAAAAAGAAAGCCTTGAAAAGCGTGGTAAAAATGCCGGTGGCCATTCAGGTTAAGCTGAAGGTGTTGATCCAGGCCCTTGAACTGGGTGGACCCATCCAAGCGCATTGGCCAAACTTCAGCAAGCTGTCAGTCACGGAATACCACTGCCACCTGGCCCGCAAGTGGGTCGCGTGCTGGCGCATGGAAGAAGGAACCATTGAGATAGAGGTTTATTATGCAGGCTCTCGTGAAAACGCCCCATACTGACATCCGTATTCACGGAGACATTCCGCCCCGCATTCTCGATGCGCTCAAGAACGAATACGGCGCCGGGCTAAAAGTCTACGAAGGCGATGAAGAATGCGTCGATGTGAAAAAAACGGACTGGTACTTGGGGCTCAATGTCTCCCCTGGTGATGTCTTGCGTGTTTATCGGGAAAACGCCGGGCTCACCCAGACAAGGCTCGGCGAGATGCTGGGCAACATCCCCAGGCAACGCATTTCCAACATGGAAAACGGTAGCCGTGGAATCAGCGTTGATATGGCAAAAAAACTCGCGGCAATACTGCATGCTCCGCCTTCCACTTTCCTTGGTCTGAAGTAAAGTGGGCGCAACGGGTTCGCATCCTTCACCTTGACGCAAGAAGTTTAGCCATGTCCCCTCACTGCGGCTCCTGCCGTGGTGCTTCCTGGTTTTTTGTTTTAGATTTGGGTAAAAAGCTTTTCATATCAAGCTCACCACTGTTCAGCCTGCGCACGACCTCGTCCATGACTTGCATGCGTGCCTCTGGAGACAGGGAACGCACCTCGCTTGAAGCCATTAACGACGGCAAATCTGGATAGGTGACGTGGTCCTGCATATTTTCCAAAATAGCAGCGACATGTTCCCTCTCCTGATCGGGTGCGATGGCTGCCTCTGGCGGCAATGGATCTTTACCCTGAATCCCCTGGTCCGCGACTGCGGTCCCTGTGTCACCTTGATCCTGTGCGCCGCGCTCCGACTGGCTGCCCGCCGGGTCGGACTCCCTCCGGGCGCTACCGTCCGTCCCGGCCAGCGACACCCGAGCATGTAAGGCTTTAGTTTCGGCCTCCACATGGGAGAGCCTCAAAGACGTCTCCTCCATTTTTTCCTGAAAAACCTTGCGTAGCTCACCTGCCGGAACCGAATAGGCCCAAGACACCAGCACGGCCCCTAGCGCGAAGCCCACGGCCACGGCGAAAAGCAGGAAGGCCGTCACTTTGACATTAAGTTTCCCGCGCATATCCATCTCTCAAAATGATGACAGTTGAAAAAAGGAGGCCACGCCGACCTCGCATGGCCTCCCCACCCAAACAAACAATTTACTTCAGGGACCACCTCTTCATTTAGAGGCAGAGTGACAGGTTATAATCATTTCAATTAAACGAACCGGCGACCAGGGCAGCGTTAATTCTGATGATACGATTAGGGTTAACAGCCGGATCCGTAAAAAAGGTTATACCACAATAACCACCCAACAAATCTATTGCCGAATTAAGCGCGCCAACCACGGCAAAAAAATCATTATTGCTATCAAAATGATAAAATTTCTTTACCCCATTCGGATGACCAGAACTATCGACAGGTTGAATATACATTATGTAATCAGAGAAGCCATTAATAGAATCATACCCACCGCCACATACATAATATAAGATTCCGTGATTGCTCTGTTCCGCAGCAAAGGCCGGCGCCCCAAAAGCCATGAAAGAACATACCAGCAGAAGACCCATAATGATTTTTCGCATCGCTTTCTCCTTGCAGAATTTAAGTAAAAAACTAAACACGCCCAACAAGCTTGTTAGATTCATGTATAACCGGGGG
>DYDH01000356.1:0-3074 GCA_020717985.1 Herpetosiphon sp.
TCCTGTATTTGTGGGATTGACTCCACAGCGGCAGGCACCAGCGCGGCGAGTTCCGCGTTGTTCTGTAATTTCTTAAGTGAATCGCCTGAGGCTTCGCTGAGAGACTTAATATCAATGCGCCAGCCGGTCAACTTCGCGGCGAGACGCGCATTCTGCCCATCACGGCCAATGGCCAAACTCAACTGGTCTTCACCCACCACAACTGTGGCAGTCTTTGCCCCTTCGCTATCGACGAGATATACTCCATTCACCCGCGCCGGGCTGATGGCTTTGGAAATATAAACAATGGGGTCTTGATCCCATTGGATAATATCAATTTTTTCATCGTGTAATTCCTTCACGATGGCTTGAATACGCACGCCCTTGATGCCCACGCACGCGCCCACCGGGTCAATACCGGTCTGTGTGGCAGAGACTGCCACCTTCGCGCGCGCACCAGGTTCACGGGCAATTGCGCGGATCTCAACAATGCCATGGTAGATTTCAGGTACTTCATTCTCAAGCAGGCGGCGCAGGAAATTGCGATGCGCACGTGAGAGAACGATCTGCGGTCCGCGTGTGCCGTCCTTTACTTCCATGACAACCGCGCGGATGCGGTCATGCAACTTAAGTCTTTCACCGGGGATCTTTTGATTATTGGGCATTACGCCTTCAGCCTTCATATCAAGTCCGATGGTTGTGCTTTGGGCATTGCTGGTTTGCACCAGTCCCGAAACGATCTCGCCGACCTGCCGCTCGAAATACTGCATTTGATTGGAACGTTCAGCTTCGCGGATGCGCTGCTGGATCACCTGACGCGCGGTCTGTGCGGCTACACGGCCAAAGTCTGCGGGGGTGGTTTCAACCACTACCATATCACCAAGTTGGGCTTCAGGATTGACCTTGCGCGCCTGTTCCAATAATACTTCGGTGCGCGCATCCACTATATTATCTTCAACCACTTCCTTCTCGGCGTAAACAGTAACGATTCCGGTTTCGGGGTCAAGTTTAGCTTCCACATGTTGAGCTGTGGATGCGCTGACAGCCCGCCGATATGCGGATATCATCGCCGACTCAATTGCGGAGATCACCACATCCTTGGCGAGTTGTTTTTCTTCAAGCACTTCATTGAAAGCTAATGCAAATTCATTTTTAGCCATGTTCCCTGCTCCGTTGCTCCTGTTCCTATTACTACAAGCAGAAAAGTGGGGGTTACCCACTTTTCGATGTCGTCTCTATTGGGTTTTCCGTTCGCCCGAGATTTTAGCATAGAGGCAGGGAAGGCGCAAGGTATACAGGCAATTTTGGGTACGCGTCAATATCCTTCCAGGCATAAGGTACGCAAAGATGACGACATTTGCATTAAGGTTTGCATGGTTTTAAGAATAATATGCCCGTGAGCGCTGCCTGTTCAAGCCATGACAAAAGGTTTTATACATGTCTATAAAAAAGGATATAATAGTTGATAGTAAGCAGATTAATATGTTTACATTCCAAATCATCAAAAGGAGTTAATATTATGGGATTCTTCGGTAAAATTCTCGAAAAACTTGGACTTAAAAAGGATGCAGAGAAAGCTGCTCCCGTCAAACCCGCCGCGCCTACAGTAAAACCAATGACTGCCCCCCCCGCTGAAAAACCAAAGCCAGCCGCGCCGACCGTTGCTGCGGCCGCACCCGCAAAACCTGCTGCACCAGCCGCGCCTGCTGAACCCGTCTTTACGCCTACGGCTAATTTCCATCCCAACACCATCTCCGAAGTGGATGTGGTCAAGCAGCTCGAAACACTCTCTGCTGGATCAGGCCTTGATTGGAAAGTTTCCATAGTGGATTTGCTCAAACTTCTGGACATTGACAGCAGCCGCGAGGCGCGCAATGAACTGGCGACTGAACTCGGTTGCCCAGCCGACTTGATGCACGACTCAGCCAAAATGAATGTCTGGCTTCACAAGGAAGTTTTGAAGCAGATCGCCAAGAACGGCGGCAACATTCCCGCCAATCTTTTGGACTAAAAAGACACGCAATAAAAATAGCGCGGACATTGATGTCCGCGCTATTTTTGTATTACTGTAAGAGTAGGTCACTTTTTAGCCAGTACGGTACGACGCATTCCCGCAAACTTTCCCCACACCAATTTCACCAGCAATCCCGCCCGCCAGAAAGCTACTGCCGCCATGCCATGCGCGAGGACGGCAAACAATGGCGGCGTTTGATATGTGTAATATGTCCAACACTCGCGGGTTGTGCCCCACAATTCAAGGAAGTAGCCGAGTCCCGCGCCTGCGATAAATGTCAACAGGGCAAAGCGGTGATCTGTGGGCGTGACGATGAGCAGAACACACAGGATCGTCGCCAGCCATGTATAGGACTTGTCGAATGTCGGGGAAACAAAGACCAACATCAGGATTAGGAAGGAGGCGAAGGTCAGCCAATAAAGGACAGTAAAAAGGGAGAAGTGAGAAGCTGGGGTGTTTTGTCCTTTGGCGCGATTAATTATCCAGTTTAGAAATCTTGTGATGCGGTCAATCGAAAGTGAAGCAATCGGCCAGGCGGGGATGATCCACAGCGGCGGACGTTCGGCTGTGTAATAATGCCAGATGTTAGTTTGCGTGCCCCACGACTCGATCGCCAGCCCGCCGCAGACGCCGACGAAAACGATCAACACATCCGTTTTGAGATTCGCGCGCGCCACGATGGTAATGGACATGAACAGGAAAACGCCAAGCAAAAGCCAATCCATGTACAGCCACCATTTACCGCTCCAATCCACATACGCGAGATATTCCTCCGCCAGCGGCCACCAGATGTAGACGATCAGAAAGATGGTGACGAAAAATCCGCCGAGCAAAATGGATGAGTCGCGAGTCCAAAAACGTGCTTTTTCGTTTTCCATGCGGGGCATTATAACGGGGAATTTATAGTTGAATCAAAAAGGTCTTTCGTCCAAAAAATCAACAAAAGACCTTCCAGTTTTTCAACTTGCAACCTTCAATCTTAATAAATCGGCAGGCTCTTGTCCACATCCTTCGCCCAGTCATTGATGCCGCCCTTCAAATTCTTGACCTTCTTGAATCCCGCGCTGACCAGCAACTCCAG
>DYDH01000356.1:3113-3295 GCA_020717985.1 Herpetosiphon sp.
CATTTCTTCCGCGCTATCAAGTTCGGTTAATCGTCCCGCCAGTTGACCGAGTGGAATGTTGATTGCGTTAGGCAAAGCGGAGATTTCCAATTCGTGCGGTTCGCGCACATCCAGCAAAACCAGATTTACGTCCTGAGCGTAGTCGAAGGACGATGACTTGTGTTCAGCCCCTGCACTTCGAC
>DYDH01000357.1 GCA_020717985.1 Herpetosiphon sp.
CCGTTGTGCCGCATTATCTTCGTCAAGCCCAGCGTGGCGGGACATTGGTCGCACATGGCGATGGAAACCAAACCCGCGATTACATTTATGTAGATGATGTCGTCAGCGCGATGGTCGCCGCATCTACCGCTCCAAATATCAACAATCTGGTTATCAATGTCGGTTCGGGAGTTGAAACATCCATCAAAGACTTAATCCGCGTGGTGTTGGACGTGACGAACAGCAATGCCAACGTAGTCTACAACGCCCAAACCTCAGGCGGCGTCTCGCGCATGAAAGCGGACTTAAATCTCGCGAAAGAAAAATTACGATTCGTCCCTTCAATCAAACTGGAAGAAGGGTTGCGGCTGACCATTCAACGAGACACCCGTTTCAAATAAACGACGATAGACCATGGACCGTAGACCGTCGTCTATCGTCCACGGTCTACGGTCATTTCTCCAAGAACCAATGATCCTCACCAAAGAATTCTACAACCGCCCCACGTTGACCGTTGCCCGCGAACTGCTCGGTTCGCGGCTGGTTCGGATTTTGGATGGCGTGAAGTTGGTCGGCATTATCACGGAAACCGAAGCATATTTCGGCTTTGACGATCTTGCCAGTCACGCCAAAGCGGGCAGAACGATTCGCACGGCTCCGATGTTTGGTCCGCCTGGATATGCGTATGTTTATTTCACCTACGGCAACCATTGGATGTTGAACGCGGTGACAGAAGCAGAAGGGTTCCCTGCGGCGGTGTTGATCCGCGCGATACAGCCGATTGAAGGCGTGGATGTGATGATGGAGCGGCGCGGCGGGCGCGACACGCTCGGTCCTGGGAAACTGACGCAGGCGATGGGAATCACCAAAAGCGAGAACAATGTCAATTTGACAGAATCAGGCTCGGGGTTGTGGATCGAGTCGGGGCAATTCATCCCAGAAAAAAGCGTGACCATTGGCGTCCGCGTGGGTTTAAACAAAACACCAGAGCCATGGTTATCCAAGCCCTGGCGGTTTTTACTGAAAAATTATCGAGGAGAGTAACATGGGATTGTTGGAAGGAAAGAACGCACTTATTTTTGGTCTTGCAAATGATAAATCCATTGCGTGGGGAATCACGCAGGCATTCAAACGCGAAGGCGCGAATATTGGAATCAGTTACGCGGGCGAAATTCTTGAGCGCCGTGTGAAGCCGCTTGCTGAACAGGTGGGCTGCAAATGGGTCGAAGAATGTGACGTGACAAAAGACGACGCCATCGCCGCCACCGTCGAAAAAGCCGCAAAACATTTTGGAAAGATTGATGTGCTGGTTCATTCTGTGGCGTTTGCGGGACGCGATGAATTAAGCCGACCATTCCACGAAACCAGCCGCGAGGGATTCAAGAACGCATTGGAGATCAGTGCATTTTCACTGGTGGCATTAACCCATGCTTTTCTACCGCTGATGAACCCCGGCGCGTCTGTCATGTGCCTGACCTATTACGGGTCGGTGAAAGTTGTGCCGTTCTACAATGTGATGGGCGTGGCAAAAGCCGCGTTGGAATCATCCACCCGTTATTTGGCGTATGACCTCGGTCCGCAAAAGATTCGCGTCAATGCCATTTCCGCAGGCCCCATCCGCACACTGGCGGCGGCGGGCGTGGGCGGCTTCCGCGATATGTACAAACACTTCGCGGACATGGCTCCCATGCGCGAAAACGTCACCATTGACGATGTGGGCAACTCGGCGGTTTTCCTTGCTTCTGATTTGTCATCGCATATCACGGGCGAAGTTTTATATGTAGACTCAGGTTTCAATACGCTTGGGGTGCAGATTAGTGAGAAGAGTGAATAGGGAATAGTAATTAGTGATTGGTAATTGGTAATTGGGGCGGGTTGCGCGCTTTGGTGCAATATCCGCCCTTTTTGTTTTCTACGGTAAAATTGCTTTAATATGTTCAAACGCAACACAACCCCTACTGAAACAACATCCCAGCCTGTGCAAGCCGTCGAGCGCATCACCTCGGTGCTTGGCTCGGGCGTCATTTGGCACGGAAGTATCAACGGCTCGGGCGGAGTCCGCATTGAGGGCGCATTCGAAGGCGAAATCGCCATGCGCGGCATGTTGGTCGTCGGCGAGACGGGGCGCGTCACCTGCCAGAACGTGCGTGCCAACACGGTCATCGTGGCGGGCGCGGTGCGCGGCAACATTACCACCCAAAAACTGGAAATCCGTGCCTCTGGGCGCGTCTGGGGGGACGTGGTGACCACTGCATTCGTAACCGAGGAAGGCGCTTTCCTGCGCGGTCAAATTCGGATGGAGGAAACGGTCGAACTGGACCTGGAGCCTGCTCCCGAGTCCACGCCTTCGGAGGCAGCCCAGGCAGAGTCCATCGCCGCCACGCCGATCCAAATCCCTGAGCCAGCCCCTTCGACAGATTCAACGCAGAGATTAATGCGGAAGAAAAAAAGCGACGCCTCGTAGTGAGTGCGTCGCACCTCACTTAAGAAGCATCTTTCTCAGGGTGGGAGAATCTCATTAATTGGAATATCCTAACCCGTCAGGTGCGACGCACCCTCCAACATTCATATGAAATATCAAAAACTCCACATCCAAACCCAACGTGAATTCCCAAACAATGCGCGGACTCAAGGCTTCAGCTGGCTTGTCCGCGCGGGGTATATGAACCGCGAAAATGAGACCCTGCCGCTCGGAGAGTTGGTCATTGCGAAACTTAAGGAACTGTCAAAGCAGATCCCATTTTTCTTCCTGATCGAACTGCCGTTCATTGACAACAACGATGAAACTTTTTTTGAAACGGCAACAGGCTCGGAAGAAATCCTTTATTGTCAAAAGTGCGAATACGTGGCACGGAAAGAAACTGCCTGGAGAAAGAAAGACCCGTTTTCATACGAAGTTCCTCTTCCCATGAAAAAAGTGGAAACGCCCGAAGCGAACACGATTGAGGCTCTGGCAAGTTTCCTGAAAATTCCCAAAGAGAAAACTGCCAAAGCATTGATGTACACCCGCATATCGGACAGTCAATTCATCTTCGTCGTCGTGCGCGGAGATATGCAACTGAGCGAAGTCAAACTGAAACGTCTTATGGGCGATGTCCGCGCGGCGACTGCGGAGGAGATTGCGAATGCGGGCGCGGTGGCTGGATATGCCTCACCCATCGGATTAAAGAACGCGCTCATCATTGTGGATGACCTCATCCAGGAATCACCCAACCTCGCGGCTGGAGCGAACGAAGCAGGCTACCACCTACTCA
>DYDH01000358.1 GCA_020717985.1 Herpetosiphon sp.
AGGTGTTCACACAAACTGCGGTTCATATGCAAGATGGCAAACAGCGACGTGCGGCAGTATCACTTGCAAATGAACGCATGGAACATTATCGTAATTTAGCTTATGCGAATGTAGGCACTACAACAAACGCACCTTTTGGAAACATTGTTGCAGATGAAAATGTCGCGATCAATGAGATGGTCTTTCGCATAATCACTTCTGTAATTCTTATTGACGATCCATGGGATGGGAAAGCTACAGGTGGAGCAGATTTGATCCCAAACGACTATAAGCGCGTGAGTGTCTCCATAATTTGGGATCAGTGTACAGATGCGTCATTTTCGCGCAGTGCGGCGGAATACGGCAGTGAATGTTCTGTTGAGCGAGTGCGACTCGTATCACAATTTGTACCGCCTGGCGGTCTGGAAACAATTGAGTCCGGAGGCATCTTATCGATCAATGTATTGGATGAAGAGGCCGATGTGATCCCTGAAGCGATACTGACAATTTATGACAGTGTACGAGATGAGACATTTGCTGTGCAGACGGACAACACAGGAAATTATATGTATATCGGCGCACCAGCGTGTCAAAATTGCTATGAAGTCACGGTGGAAAAAAGCGGTTATGAAAAATTATCCACGAAGCTTTCTCCCGGAATCAAAAGTGTGCCGGATGTTGGTGGAGATGTGGAATACTTTCCGCGGTTCGTACACCAGAGTGTTGCTGATAATACAATGACGACAATGACATTGATCATGCAAGAATATGCCGACATGACCGTTACAACGGAAGGTCCTTTTGGTGAGGAGTTTCCAAATATTGATTTTGATGTGTATGGCGGACGTGTGATGGGAACGGATCTGGGGACAAATCCAAATTACAATGCGGTATATGATGATGTGAATGTGTATGGTTTGTATGCGGCACTGGCTACTGATGCGAATAGCGTTGCAACGGTTCGCACAGACACCAACGATGATAATAGTGTGACAAGTGCCGATCATGTAAATTCCGGCGTGTTCACGTTTACACTTGATAGCACAGAGACGGACTATGTGTTTTGGAAAATGATGCCGGAATCGAATATCACCGCGAATAAGGTGAAAGTTGAGACAGACTCGACAGTTGATGCGCACATGGTACTTTTGAATAAGAATGAGAAAAGCATGTTGTTTCGCATTGCGGATCCTGCGGGAGCTTCTGTGAGTGGTGTGATCGTGCAGGTATACGATGATGCGGAAGATCCTACATATGAAGCAGTGCAAAATGCTGATTTTTATGGCACGGCGTATCTTCCGATTCGCAGTGAAGAAGAGCCATATGATGTGATCCCGCTTTTGGAAGAAGCTACGGAATACACATATGTGATCACGGGAAGCGGTTATGAAATATTTACTGACACAGTTACTGTGGATGAAGATGAATTGTATGAGATCGATGTGACATTAATACCAGCAACATGAACATGAGATTTTATCGAGGGATAACATTTGTGGAGACGGTTGTCGTGATCGGGATCATGTCTGTTGTGATGTTGGGATCCAGTTTGTTTTTTGTGCGGATGTGGCGTACACATCAATTTACTTATGAGATGGGGATTGCATCGTTTGTATCACAACGAGGTATTGAAAAGACCGAGCAGGCAATTCGTGCGGCACGTCCGTCGGAAAATGGATCATTTCCGATTGTATCGGCGGACGATCATGACATCGTTTTTTATATGGATTATGACGAAGATGGTGCGGTGGAGCGAGTGCATTATTTTGTCGATGATCAAAAATTGAAAATCGGAGTGCGAGAGCCGAATTTGTCTGTGGTGCCAGCAACATATGCAGATGGTGATGAGACAGTGCAAGATGCTGCAAGCTATATTGTCAATGAATCAACGGGATTTCCAACTTTCACATACTACGATGTGGACAGTGAGATCTATGAATACGCCGATATTGAAGGAGAAGCAATTGAAACGCCGGTGAGCAATGATGATATTGGTGACGTGAAAATGGTTAAAATTTTGCTTTTTGTCAATCCCGATCCGCTTCGCGCACCAAACAACGTGCGTATTGAGACATTCGTGGTAATTCGAAATTTGGCAGACTTTAATAAGATCCCAACATAATTATGTAATACAAGAGATATGTATAGATTCATGAAAAAAAAGAATTGGAGTGGGTCAGCACTCGTATATGTACTTATGGTGTTATCCGCTGCAAGCGTGCTTTTTGCGGGAACGATCCAATTTGTTGCGTCACATGTAAAATACAATACATCGCTAGAATCCGATCAACAGGCATTTCATGTTGCTGAAGCGGGCGTGTTCTTTTATCGATGGTATCTCGCACATAATATTGAAGGCAGGACTGCCAGTCAGATCCAAGCATTTTGGGATGGTGATCCGTTGGGGCAGGATGATAACGGTGATGGGGACTGCGATGATCCGGACACTGCGGATGGTGACGGTGATGGCACGGAGGCGTATGTAGGTAACTATGAGGGAATCGGGCAATATAAAATTTGTATTACACCACCACAGACCTATTCGACTGTGCTCCATATACAATCCGAAGGAACAGCAACATCTTCCGGTATAACCAAAAAGCGTACGATCCGTGCACGTCAACGTAAACCGTCATGGAGCGAGTTTGCGATTCTTGCCAATGCGGATACGCGCCTCAGTGAAGGTACGGTTGTATATGGTCCGATGCATGTCAATGGAGGATTTCGTTTTGATGGTGTTGCGTATAACATTGTCACAAGCTCCAAGACAACCTATCAAGATCCGGATACGGGCAGTACGCGACCAGGCGTATGGACGAGTTGGGCGAATGAATACAACAATACATTGCACAAAAAAGTATTTCAGGCGGGTAAGCGTTTTCCTGTTGCGGTGCAAGATTTCAGTAGTGTGACGGCAAGTTTTTCGCAGATGGAGGACATTGCGAGAGAGGATGGTACGTATTTTAATAATGACTATAGCGGACGCTATATTACGCTGAAGGTAAATAGTTCTGATCCGACAACTGGCACATTGGAAATCGTGAGAGTTGATACATTTGACAGTAATTTTACGCCGGATCTTCGGGAGGAATGTCATCAAGAATGTGTACGATATCGATGGAATGGCACATGTAGAGATTGGGCTGAAGTGTGCAATACAGAAACGCCAATCGTGAAAAATCTTGGTA
>DYDH01000359.1:0-1739 GCA_020717985.1 Herpetosiphon sp.
CGTGGAGATTATGATTGGCGGAGACCAAGCCTCCTTCATCGAGATTCCCATCAAATGACAGATATCCTTTTCCAATCCCAAGAAAATATAGCCGTTATCACATTCAACCGCCCCGACGTGTTGAACGCGTTCAAGCGTAGTATGTTTCAGCAATTGCTGGGCATGCTCGATACGATTGCAAACGACGACTCAATTCGTGCCGCGCTCATTACAGGCAATGGACGTGCGTTCTCGGCAGGCATTGACCTCGAAGAACTGTCGCACCTCTTCGACGGTTCGACGGTGGCGGAGCAGGCGCGCGCCGAGTTGGACGAAATGCAGGAACTCACGCGCCGCATGGTGAACTTGCACAAGCCGATTATCTCTGCCATCAATGGCGTTGCAGTTGGCGTCGGCGCGGAGATTGCGATTGCGAGCGACATCCGCATTGCGGCGGAGAGCGCGTATTTTCAATTTGCTGAAGTGAAGCGTGGCATTTTTGAAACCAACGGAGTCATGCACCGCCTGCCGAGACTCATCGGCATGGGACGCGCTGCGCATGTGATGATGACAGGCGAACGCATTTCCGCGCAATCCGCTTTCGAGATGGGCTTGGTCACGAAGGTGACATCTGCCGAATCTATTTTGCAAAAAGGCATGGATATCGCCCATATGCTTGCGTCGAACGCTCCAATTTCTGTGCGGCTTATAAAAGAAGTACTGCAACAATCCTACGACCTCGACCTTGAAGCCGTCATGCAACTGGAAACCGAAGGCACGCTCGAATGTTTCGCCAGCGAAGACATGCGCGAAGGCGTGAAGGCATTTTTGGAAAAGCGCGTGCCGATTTATAAAGGAAAATAATTTGCCTACTTGTGTACTTGTTTACGTGTATACGGTAGGCAGGTAAACAAGTACACACGGAAAACTCACCATGCCAACCATCACCAAAATCGAAATCATCGACCTCAACATCCCCTTCAATCACCCGTTCAAAATCGCTTTGGCAGTGATGAACAGCGCCCATAACATCATCGTCCGCGTGCATGACAGCGACGGGTTGATCGGCGTGGGCGAAGGCGTTCCGTCTCGTTTTGTAACAGGCGAAGACGCCGACAACGGATTTGAATCAGCCAAACTGTATGCGCAACTGCTCATTGGCAAAAATCCGTTGGAGATTGACACACGCCTGCGCGAACTTGAACAGTACATGCTCAAGAACCCCGCCATTCGCTGTGCGTATGACCTCGCGCTCTATGACCTGCTTGCCAAACATGCGGAACTTCCATTGTATGCCTTGCTCGGCGGAACAAAGCAAGTCTTGTACTCCAACCGCACCATCGGCATTGACTCGCCCGATAAAATGGCAGCCATTGCCAAACAGCACGTTGAGAACGGCGTGAAGGCATTGAAGGTCAAGGTCGGCACGGGACGTAATGAAGACCTCGCGCGGATTCGCGCCATTCGTGAAGCAGTCGGGAGCGGCGTTCCCATGCGGCTCGACGCCAATCAAGCCTGGGACGAAATCACCGCTATCAATATCCTAACCGCACTGGCAGAATACGAGATCGAAGTCTGCGAACAGCCTCTGCCATATTGGAATATCGAAGGTTTGAAGCGAGTTCGTGAGCGAAGCCCCATCGCCATCATGGCAGACGAATCCATCTTCGGCGCTCACGACGCTTTCCGTCTTGCCGCTCTCGGTGCTGTGGATTATTTCAACATCAAACTCGCCAAGTCCGCGGGCATTCATGGCGCAT
>DYDH01000359.1:1796-3213 GCA_020717985.1 Herpetosiphon sp.
CCGAGTCTCTCATCGGAGTCAGCGCGGGCGCACATTTGGTCTGTGCCTGCCCGAATATTTCTCTGCACGACCTCGACTCTCCCTTTCACTTTGCCGAAGAACCTTCCATTGGCGGCGTGGACTTCCAACCCAACGGAACAGTGACACTCTCCGAAGCTCACGGTCACGGCGCGGATGTGAGCCCCGAGTGGATGGAGAGAAGTAAAAAGATAGTAATCAGTGAAAAGTAAACAGTGGCTTTTCTTCGTGAAACTTCGTGTTCTTTGTGGATAAAAAACTATGAATAAATTCCCTCTCTTTCCTTCTCCTGCAAAAATTGGATTACTCGGCGTGGCATTCGATGAAAACTCGTCATACAAACGCGGCTCGGCATTGGCACCGCAGAGAATCCGTGAAGCCTTCTTCTGTGACTCGTCCAATCTGTGGACGGAGAATGAAACCTATCTCGGCGCAGATGGACTCTTCGCAGACGCAGGCGACATCACACCGTCAGCGGAGAGAATGCCGATAGAGACCGAGCAAGCCGCAAGTAAATTATATGAAGCGGGTTTGAAGGTCATTTCATTCGGCGGCGACCACTCCGTCACCTATCCATTGGTAAAAGCCGCGGCGAAGAATCATCCCCATCTCACCATCTTGCACTTCGACGCACACCCCGATCTGTACGATGACTTTGAAGGCAATCCACATTCACACGCCAGCCCTTTTGCGCGGATCATGGAAGCGGGCTTGGCGAAGCGTCTCGTGCAAGTGGGCATTCGCACCATCAACGGACATCAGCGCGAGCAAGCCAAGCGTTTCGGTGTGGATGTGCTTACCATGCAAAATTGGCAGGATGTTTTCAACATCCGCTTCGACTCGCCGCTTTACATCACCTTCGACATGGATTGTCTCGACCCCGCTTTCGCGCCTGGCATTTCTCACCGTGAACCTGGCGGGCTGTCCACTCGCGAAGCGTTGAGCGTCATTCAATCGCTCAATGCAAACATCATCGGCGCGGATGTGGTGGAATTAAATCCAACACAAGATGTTTCGGATGTTACTGAAATGGTGGCGGCGAAAGTGTTCAAAGAGATTGTGGCGAAGATGTTGGAATCCACGAAGGGCACGAATGCACACGAATAAAAAACTTAGCTTCGTGTTTCTTCGTGTACTTCGTGGATAAGGGTTTTAAATATGAACTCACGCGAACGAATTCAAGCTGTGCTTCAACGAAAAACTCCAGACCGCGTACCGCGCTTCGAGGTTTGGATCGATGGCATGTTCGATGAACTCGGTGTCACCGACCCATACCGCGCTTATGCTGAACTGGGTCAGGATGGAATCCTCATGCCATACCAAACCCCAACAGACAGCAACGCCTGGAAAGATGGTGTGGATGAATTCGGGCGCGTGTGGAAAAAGGGGATGTATTTTT
>DYDH01000360.1 GCA_020717985.1 Herpetosiphon sp.
CAGCCCCGAAGCAGTTTCCGCTCTCGCGTCTGCCGGCGACTCTGCCAAAGCGAACTTCCTCGAAGCCATGGACAGCGACTTCAACACTGCCGGCGCCATCGCCGCATTGTTCGAACTCTCCAAAGCCATCAACACCGCCCGCGACAACGGCGCAACGGACGAACAACTCAAATCCGCGCAAGCCACCTTCCGCGAACTCTCCGGTGTCCTCGGGCTGAAACTCGAAGAGAAAAAAGGCACAGATGAACAGGAAGCACAGATCAATGCATTGATCGCAGAACGCAACGAAGCGCGCAAACAAAAACAGTGGGCGCTCTCCGACCAGATCCGCGACAAGTTGAAGGAACTCAACGTCACCATCGAAGACAGTAAGGATGGGACGAAGTGGCGGTATTCGTAAATTGGTAATTGGTAATGCTGTTGGTGCATAAATCGAAAAGTAGGCGCAATCCGTAATAGACTTTATCGGAAACAACATACAAACACCGTCCCGAAGGTTTAGTAATTGAATGCCTATGACAACCTTCGGGACGTTACTGGTTTTACGACCATCTAACCGCAGTACACCGTTCGCAATCCTGCCTTTGGCAGAGCAATGCGAACGGATTTTGTTGTAATTGGTCAACAACAACCTTGATCAAACTTTTAAGATGCACAGCCTGCACGAGCGCATTGCCGATCTCCACGCGGCGGGTGTATTTCTCCACGGCGGGCGCGATGGCTTCGAAACCTTCCGAATCACCGGGGAAACCGGGACATTCCACCACGCGGTCTGGCAGCAACGCCCAGCGGATAAATTGCAAACGTCCCGCAAGTTTTTCGGCATAATGAATACTGGTGTTGACTCGATGGTCCACGCCGAGCAATAACACCCAGCCATCCCGGTCTGCCAGCGCACCAATTGGAGCCAGCGGGTTGTAGATGGTCTGCGTATTAAGGATCGCATCCGCGCGAATGCCCGCAAAGGATTGGATTGGGTGCATGGAGCGTTTCGCTTTGGGATGCTTGCGAAGCGTTTCGGGCAATACGCCCATCAATTTATCCACGGGCATATCGGGGTGATAAGCCTCGGCCATTTTATTCAAGTCAGTTTCGCTTCCGTAGGTAATGCCATTCTTTGGCGGGCCGACATCCGGGTTGAGCATGGTCATGTACGTAAAGGTCGGCATGATGATGCCGCGCACAGAGTCAAGCAGGGCATTGAGCATGGTCTCCGCGCCGCCTTCGATGTGACCGAATGCTTTCAGGGAAGCGTGCGCAATGACAAGGCTTTTGCCCAAGCCCAATTTGGAAAGACCAGTTTTGAGGTATTGCGCCGAGACGTTCGAAGTATCAGGGGTATGATTCATGGTCATTATTCAGATTTTATCCATTTGATTATTCACAGCACACAAAAGACCCTACTGCAAAAAGGCTTTTCTCACCGCGAAGAGGCGAAGTCCGCGAAGATTTTTAAGAAGAAGTTCAAGAAATTGAAGAAGCTTTTGAGATTTCTTTTGGGATTTCTTTCGTTTTTCTTCGCGATCATTAAGATACCTTCGCGTTCTTCGTGTCTCACCTGCACTGCAACGCACGCAGTGCGGTGCAAGTGTCGCGGTAAAAGGGAGGTTTTTGAAGTGGACTCACAAAATATATCACGATACCTGCATCCTCTTGCAATACAGTATTGATTTGATGTAACATGGAGGCAGAAATGTCGCGCGGCATTTCAACGTGTTAACGGGAGGGAAGACAGGATGAACAAGAAACGCTCGTATCGTGTTTTTGGGGGTATTTTGGCTTGCGCGCTGGCTGCCCTCGCGTGCGGACTGCAAATAGATTTGGGACAGACGACTACTGCTCCTACACAGGAGCCATTTCAACTTCCGACAGGCATCCCGCCAGCCACAGCAGCGAGCCTGCCGACGAATCCACCCGAACCTCCCGTCCAGGATACTGCCGCGCCCCAGCCTACGGTTGAGAATGCTATAACAGAAGAATCGAGCGAGGTAGCGGCAGAGGTTCAGGATTATTATCAGAAGGGCTATCTCCCATTTCAGAACGGACAGCTCTACAAGCTGGATGATTTCTCCAGAACAACACCATCGCTTCAGGTCTTTGAGTTTAAGCGGACTGGTCAAGATGCACAGGACTTTGCGCTTTGGGCGGATATCGAACTGGACAGCAGAGGGTCAACCACCTATCCAAACTATACCGGATGCGGATTTGCCTACCGCGTGCAGGGTAACAATGGCGGGTATACGGCCATCCTGACAAACAGCGCGGTGCGGATGGGATATTGCAAGGGCGGCATGTATCAATGCGAGTTGTTCGGCACAACCTTTGGAACAGGGGAAGTGGACGTGTCGAACAAGACGAAGACAAAATTCTCATTGGTTGTCAACAAGGATGCAGCCTACGTGCTTGTAGACGACTTGCTGGTGGGTCAATACACCCTTTTTACGACAAAGTTGTTGGGCATGGGAGAAATCTATTACGGCGTGGTCTCGAACCTTAACGCCGATTATTGGACTTCGTGCAATATCTCGAATGTGCGGGTGTGGGAGTCGAATCCATAAGAACACCGTCCCGTAGTTTCCGTAATTCAAGTTTGGCTTTGGATCAAACCTGCGGGACGGTGTTTTGGAATATCAATACTTCACGAAAACGCAGTAACCGCTTCGCGTCAGTCGTTCGGTTAAAAAGCAACTGAAGTCGCCACTACGAAACCCTTTCGTGATCAACTGAATATAGAAGTATCATGTCAATTCCTTTAATTTGATTATAGTATTTCTCGCGTTGCAGCGGTTTGAATGCAGGAAAATTCTGTAACATGTGGAAGAAGGTCGGATAGAAAAGGCGGAAACAATTCGCGGCAGGAATTGCTTTGTAATACAATCGCGGAATGAAAAGACTTTCCGCATTGTTGTTCATGTTCCTTTTTCTCGCCGCGTGTGTTTCCGAGCCTGCAACTGCCACGCCCACACTGCCTGTCCCGACTGCGACTGCCACAGTTCCGCCCACATCCACACCGACTCTCTCTCCGCAGCCAACGCCTACACTGCCGTCTGTCGTCATCACCAGCGGAGATTGGATTCAGCCGTACGTTGCCCTGACCTTTGACATGTGCCAGGACCCGCAATACCCCGCGGAGTATGATGCCGCGATTGTGGAGGCGCTTCAACGTTACGGCGCGCCTGCCACGTTTTTCAT
>DYDH01000361.1 GCA_020717985.1 Herpetosiphon sp.
CATGCATGAATCGGGACACGCCATGTATGAGCAGGGCAGCAACCCAGATTACGAGCGCACGCCGCTTGCAGGCGGCACATCCCTGGCAATACATGAATCACAATCACGAATGTGGGAAAATCTTGTAGGGCGTTCGCTTCCATTTTGGGAGCACTTCTTCCCCGCTTTGAAAAAATCCTTCCCATCCCAATTGGACGGTGTAAGCGTCAAATCATTTTACAAAGCCATCAACAAAGTCGAGTCGTCATTCATCCGCGTTAACGCTGATGAAGCCACCTACAACCTGCATGTCATGCTGCGTCTCGAACTTGAGATCGGCATGGTCGAAGGCAAATTCGCAGTCAAGGATCTGCCCGAAATCTGGAATGCAAAAATGAACGATTATCTTGGCATCGTCCCGCCGAATGACGCGCAGGGCGTTTTACAGGATGTCCACTGGTCGAGTGGACTGATGGGCTACTTCTCCACATACGCGCTCGGCAACCTTGTCTCGGCGCAACTGTGGGAAAAGATCAATGAAGATATTAAAGACCTTGACGAACAGATACGCAAAGGCAAATTTGATTCACTGCTCGGCTGGCTGCGTGAAAAGATCCATGTGTATGGTCACAAATATGACCCGCAAGACCTCATGCAAAAAGTCACCGGCTCGAAGATCGATTCCGCCGCTTACGTCCGCTATTTGACAAACAAATACAGCAATATTTACGGGCTATAAATAAAGACATCCCGCAGGATTTTTTGAAGTCGTCAACTCGATTTTCCTGTGGGATATTGATTCCAATCAACCATGAAATATAAAATTCTGATCATCGCAACCATTCTCACCCTTTTATCTGCGTGCTCACAATCGGCAGTGTCCACGCCCACGCCTTTACCCCCAAATTACATTTCAACAGTTGTCGGCTTAACCGGACAAGCCGCCTTCGCCACCGCAAGCGCTTTGGCGCCCACCGCAACCGCAACGTCCCAGCCCACAGAGACCCCCATCCCTACCACACCTCTTCCAACTGCCACCGCCACGTTCGAACCAGGCTTTACCGAATTCGCGCAAATTCGTTTTATCTCACCCGGTCCCATGTCGAGCCTTATCTCTCCCATCAAATTACAAGTCCTGCTTGTTTCAGGTGAAAGCCAAATCGTGCGGGTGGACTTGCTCGGTGAAAATGGTCGCATCTTACAACGCATACTTGAACCTGTGAGACGCAACCCAAGCGGCGGTGTCTACCGAAACTTCGACCTTTCCTTTGAGATACGGGCCGTATCTGAAAGAGGCTATATCCGCATCAGCTCAAAAGATGACCATGATCGCATTCAGGCGCTCAACACCATGCCCGTGCTTTTATATTCCATCGGCAACAGCCAGGTCACCCCTCTGGGGAACATGATCTATGAACGCATCATGTACGAAGGACTGAAAGATGGAGATGAGGTCTTCGGGGGAGTCCTAAACCTAAAAGGACGTTTTTGGCCCGTCAACACCCAGCCGGTTTTCATAGAATTGCTCCTGCCGGATGGAACGCCCATTTCATCCCGTGTCCTTGACTTTAAAGGAATTGATACAGAATCGTTTGAAACCACACTCCCATACAAAGTCACCAAGCCGACGCTGGTACGGCTTTCCATCCATCAGGATAATCTTGACCTTCCAAGTGATCCCGACCTGAAAAAATATATTTACGTTCACACCATGGAATTAATGTTATACCCATAAAATAAAAAAAACCGTCATCAAATTGATGACGGTTTTTTTATCCACAGAAAACTTACTTCTTGGCGGGGGCTTCTTCTTCCTTCTTACCGCGTTCAACGCTAATTGCGGGAGCGGCAACTTCAGCGCCAGCGACTGCGGCAGCACCCTCTTCGGGCGCTTCTTCCTTGGCAAGAGTGGCAATGATCACAATATCGTCAGCGTCATCCAATACAGTAACATTCTCAGGGAGGGAAATATCACTGACACGAATGTTATTGCCGATTTCCTTGATGGAGGAAATATCAACATTAATACGCTCAGGCAGGTCAACCGGCAAACATTCCACTTCGAACGCTTCCATACGATGCACGAGCACGGCGCTGTAATCCTTCACAGCAGATGAAACGCCCGTAAATGTAAGGCGGACCTTGGTGCGGATCGTCTCGCTCAGATCCAACGCAAGAAAATCAATGTGCGTAAGGTTGCCCTTGATAAAGTCACGCTGTTTTTCGCGCACAAGAGCCGCATATTCCTGTCCTTCCACATCAATCGTCACAAGCGTGGATGATGTCAACCTGGCAAACACCAGCCCGGTCGCGTGCGCTTCCAATGAAATGGAAATCGGTTCAACGTGACGACCGTAGATCACGGCCGGCAACTGACCCGCGCGACGCAAAGCTTTTACCTGCTTGCCTGTTACTTCACGTTTCACAGCTTTCAATACAATCTTTTCCATCGTTACTCCTCGGGCGCCTCTCACCGTGTAAACCACGGTTACCTTCACCCTATATCAAATGAATTTCTGAAAGCGGCCGCGCCGCTAAACATTCAAATTATTTATTTCGGCCGAACAACATCCGCCCCAGCAATAACATGATCCCTGCGAACAGTCCGCCGACCAGACCCGCGATCAAAGCGCCGCGCGTGTCTATCACGGTTGTAACATTGCCTTCCACTTTGCGGGCTAAAAGGATGACTGACTCGATCCGCTCGCCCCGGACTTCACGCCCAGCCACGACTCCCACATAAGCATTACCGAAGTCAACGCTCCCAGCCACGACCAAGCCTGCATTGCCATTTACAGACATTTTCTCAGCCCGAGCCGCCACAACCGCGCCATCCTGTACAGTCACCACGTCAGCCTGCACAAATCCAGAAATAGATTGGCGAGCGCTCACACTTCCAGCATTTACTTCCAACGCCATGCTCTGCTTCAATTCCACATCTTCGGCGTTAATAACCTGCGCTGAACTTTGGTGAATCCGCACCAACCCGGCATTAACCGCCTCTACATCTATTTGTGAGAGATTAACCACTTGCGGTTGATCGTTTTCAGGGGATGCGTTTGAGTCAATCATTTTATGCTCTTGGACAGAAAATAAGCCCCCTCGCGGAGGCAAAGTTGACAGCGGCTCGGATTGTATACTTGGGTGGATGTTTCGTCAAGTGCGTTTTGCCGTAAGGAGTGGCTAATCTTGTGGGC
>DYDH01000362.1 GCA_020717985.1 Herpetosiphon sp.
AGGGAGGATTTTATCAGGAAAGGATGAAGGATGAACGGTCTCATTGTCGGTGGGTGTAGCGCAAAAGTCTCGGCGGGATGCAATGAAATTAGCAGGTTGCCTGCCAAGCCAGTTGAAAGCGGTCACTGTGCAGTTCGCCCAAAGCAGCCATCATGGCTTGAGCATGTGAACGTTTCCATCCACGTCCTTGCCGTTTCATGCGGTGATGTACGACGGTGTTGATGCCGCTTTCAACAGTTCCACTGCCAATGGGATATCCTTCGTGTCGAAGGCTCTCATAATCCATGTATTGTTTGCGCGTTTCAAAATAAGATGGGGAATTGCGAATATCCTCCGGACAAGTGATTTGCTCCCAATCCAGAATCTGTAAGGCGGTCACCACATGTTCGACATGCCCGTGCCACAAGCGGTCAACCTGTTTTTGCATCCATTGTTGCGCGGGTTGTGTTCCCTCGCCAAAAGCAGCTTTTGCGACGTTGTTCAACCGTCCCGATGAATGCGCCCAATCAATAGCATAGACAACCTGCGAGTAGTTGGTGAGGGTAATCCGGTTAATCCAGACTGCGCCGTCATTTGCAGAACCGAGCCGCGCACAACGTTCTACCTGCCGCCGCGTTCCTTCCAGGTGTTGATGCTGTCCCATTTGGTCTGCCGTCCATAACCCGACTTGATAACTATGCCGCAGCAAAGTAATCCGTGGGTCAGGGTGCGGCTCGGCTGGGCTGGGAAGTGTGTTTTTTATGCGCACTTCTGAAAAAACGCCCATTTTGAATTCTTTCCAACCTTCCTCGCGTAGCAAAACCATGCCGCCGTCGGTCGAAATGTTGGCTTGCTCCTGAATTGGAGCGGTGACCGTTACCACCTGTTGCGCCAATTGCGGCGTTTGCGGATCGTACACTTGTTGTGCCTCCTTGACCCGTTTGTCTTCCAGCGCCTGTCCGAAGCCTTCGGTAATGCGTCGCAAACTGGAACTGGACATGCTCCCACCCGTGGCGTCGCTATACGACTCGGCGGCTTTCTTAAATGACTTCGCTTGCAAGCCTGCTCGTGCCGCCACCCGCGCCGCTCCTTCACTCCAGTGATCGACTCGCAACTTTAGTTTCTGATCCAGGGGGAAAAACCGTCTGCCCTTTACAATGCGGACAAACGTAATAGGCTCGCTCTAATTTGCTTTCACCTTCCAACCCATGGATTTCCCAGGGGCAGTACCCTTCAAATTCCATGCTTTCGCCACACTGCTCACATTTTGGCGCTTCCACTTGCATACCACTATCCCGTCCATTCACTAATTGCTCCAATGTCTTCCCCATCAACTCGCGACGACGCTTTCGCGCTTCCGCTTCAATCTCTCCAAAACTTGCTTCTGGGTGCTTGTCATACCATTTTTCTAACTGCTCGTACATTCGTTCGGCTTCTTGCATAAAGGCGGCTTTGCGGCGGGCACGGGACTGGGGACGGCTCATCTTTGTTTTCTCCTTTACCACAGTTTACCCGTTTCTCTCCTTTTTTCCCGAGACTTTTGCACTACACCCCTCAACCTTCAGCAATTCCCTGTATGAGAAAGGGATTAAACGGGATAAGTAAAAATAGGGTATTGTAGGGGAAAATCTTGAATATTGGACAAATCGCCATGCATGAATCCTTGTCACTCAACCGGCTTATGAAAGAACTCCAGGAAATATTTGAAGCGTTTCCAGATCTGCGCACGGGGCAGAATACTCGGTATGCAGTTTCGGATGCAGGCAAGGGAGCCTTTTCGGTATTCTTCACCCAATGTGCATCATTTTTGGAACATCAAGAAGAGATGCAAAGGCTAAAGGGACGGAGCAATGCGCAGACATTATTTGGGATGAAAAATATTCCAAGCGACAGTCATATCCGTTGGCTCTTGGATCCGGTCTTGCCTACTTATCTGGAACCGATGTATCGGCTGGGTTTCAAAAGGTTGGAAGCGGGAGGGATGCTGGAGGTGTTTCGCTCGCATGCCAGAAGTTTGTTAATTGCGCTGGATGGGACAGAATATTTTTCATCGCAAAAGATAAACTGTCCCAATTGCAGCCACCGCCAGTTGGCGAATGGAAAAACCAATTACTATCACAGCGCTTTGACGCCCGTGATTGTGCAAGCGAACAATGAACACGTAATTTCATTGGAGCCGGAGTTTATCATGCCACAAGATGGGCACGAGAAACAAGACTGTGAAATCGAAGCGGGCAAGCGTTGGTTACTCACACACGGCAAATACTATGCAATATACAACGCCACGATCTTGGGGGACGACCTGTATAGTCGCCAACCCTTCTGTCAGGCGGTCAAAGACGTGAAAATGCACTTTGTTTTGGTGTGCAAAGAGGACTCACACCCGCAGTTATACGAAACAGTGGCGTTTCAAGACGCGCAAGGGGTGTTGGGGAAATATCAGAAACGGCATTGGAACGGCAAATTTGGGGAAATCTACACCTATCGCTATGCCAATCAGTTGCCTTTGCGCGGCGGCAGCGACGCCATGCTGGTCAACTGGGTAGAACTGACCATTAGCCACGAAGAGACAGGCGAAGTCATTTACAAAAACGCTTTCGTCACAGATTTCGAAGTTCTGGAAACAACGGTCGAAGCCATTGCACGCGACGGACGTGCGCGCTGGAAAATCGAAAATGAAAACAACAATATCCTGAAAACCAAAGGCTATCACCTCGAACACAACTTTGGACATGGAGAACAATGCCTGTCTTCTCTCTTGCTCAGTTTGAACCTGCTGGCTTTCCTTTTTCATACGGTCATGGGGCTGGTAGATGAAAAATATCGACTGTTGCGACAGGCATTACGAAAACGTCGCAAGTTTTTTCAACACGTCGAAACCCTGCTGGAATATCTCCTGTTCGATTCTTGGGACGCGCTCTTTTCGTTTATGTGCAGGGGGCTTGAATTGGATATCGGCTGACCTCGTACTCGCTTTCCCAGCTTCCTATTGCGATTGCAACTTCAACTCATGTTCTTGTTTTCACTATTTTCCGATTCTAATCCAACTAATTCCCGCATATTGGATAATTGCCCAAGCCTCCACTCTTTCAGAATCTGGGCTTGGGATTTTATTTTCCCCGCAGT
>DYDH01000363.1 GCA_020717985.1 Herpetosiphon sp.
ACCAGCTCACCGAATCACCCACATGGGATCAAAGTCCGCCTAGTGGATGGGCAGGTGGGACGTGTGAAGGAGATCGTCAACTCGAATGAGTGAGGTCATCATCAGGCAAGTCCAGTCGAAAGACCTGGATGAATGTTATATAGTTGAAACATCCGGGTTTTCGCCGGAAGAAGCGGCATCCAAAGAAACGATCCAACTTCGCATTGACACATTTCCGCAAGGCTTCTTCGTCGCGGAAGTGGATGGAAAAGTCATTGGCATGGTCAACGGCGCAGCCACAAACAAAGATGACATCAGCGACGAGGAGCTAAAGCAATTGATCGGGCATGATGCGGGTGGCAGGAATATGGTCATCTTTGCGCTGGCAGTTTTGCCTGAATTTCAAAAACGGGGCATTGCGAAACAGTTGATGCTGAAATTCATCGAAGAAGCAGGACAAAATAAAAAGGAAAAGGTCCTGCTGATATGCAAGCAACACCTGGTTGCATATTATGCGGGATTGGGATTTGTACATGCGGGATTATCCCACTCCACGCATGGCGGCGCGGAGTGGCATGAAATGCGATTGTCTCTCAAGTAGTAGAAATAATTGAACGGGATTCCCAAACAGCATCTCGTCTCCCAATCCATGTCTATTGTGAATTGAAATAAACCAATTACCCGGCTGATGTTTGCCGCGTGCTATACTCGCGTGTAACAATTACACTTTTCAAAGACAAGCAGCCATGAACAAACTATTATTTATACTCCTCCTCTTCTCTGTGGTTGTTTCATCCTGTGGAATACCCGCCACAGCCACGCCCACGCCCCCACCCACAACCACCCTCACATCCGCACCGCCGCCAACATCCACGCCTGAAACGCCATTGACAGACGAACCTCTTCCCACCGTCACTCCTGTATGTATTTCCTCCGAACCCACGCAAAGCGATATTGATCGCGCGCTCTCTTATACCGGAGACACATTCAACTTGCCCGAATGGGAGCAAAACTACACGGTTAACGATACCAATATTGCCGTGTTATGGCAGAATGTTCCACAAAGCGCATTGGTATATCTTGAAACGCGTATCAAGCCATGTGGATATGAAGAACCTGATCTAAACAAGGAATTCAGCGATGAAAACTGGAAAGCTGTCTTTGCAAATTACGAAAGTTACCAGCTGATTGACCAGTGTAAAAACGATGACGGCCTAAGGCTGTATGAATTCGAGACTCAGAACCAGGGGCTTGAATACGAGATCAACTACTGGGTCGAAAATGATACAGATACGCGCGTCATCGTTACAATGATCGTCTTTCCCCTTGAAACAGAATTGTTGTTGGATAAGTATTCATCCATGCTTTTCCAAAATTATTCAACATGTCCATAAGTCACACATACAGCGTAACAGTCAAGTTATAAACGCGACCTACAACTTCACAAAAGGAATTCAATATGACCTCTCGTTACGACATACTATTCCAACCGATCAAGATCGGTCCCGTCACCGCGCCGAATCGATTCTATCAAGTGCCGCATTGCAATGGATTTGGCTGGCGAATGCCGCAGGGACTGGCAACCATGCGCGGCGTCAAAGCCGAAGGCGGCTGGGGCGTAGTCAACACTGAGGAAGCTGAAATCCATCACACGACCGACCTCTCCCCCTATTTCGAAGGACGCCTGTGGAACGACGGTGACATCCCCGCTCTGCAATTAATGACCGAAGCCGTCCACAAGCACGGCGCACTGGCTGGTATTGAACTGACCTACAACGGACATGATGCCTCGAACCTGTATTCACGCGCCGCTCCATTTGACCTTCGTTCGCGCGGAATTATGGGCGGCAGTGGATATGAACCCGGTCAGTCACGTGCCGCAAGCAAGGATGACATCAAACAGATCCGCAGGTGGCACCGCAATGCGGCAGTCCGCGCAAAGAAAGCGGGCTTCGACATTATTTGTTGCTACGCCGCACATGGATTGTCCCTTGCCTTTCATTTCCTCTCCAAGGAAAATGACCGCGCCGACGAATACGGCGGCTCGCTCGAAAACCGTGTGCGTTTCCTGCGCGAGTTGATCGAAGACACAAAGGACGCCGTCGGCGATACCTGTGGAGTTGCCCTGCGCTTTGCCGTAGATGAACTGCTCGGCAGTGCGGGAATGCAATCCACAGGCGAAGCGCGCGACATTGTCGGAATGCTTGCGGAACTTCCCGACCTATGGGATGTAAACGTTGCCAACTGGTCGAACGACTCAACCACCTCGCGTTTTGAAAAAGAAGGCAATCAGGAAAAATATATTTCCTTCGTCAAGAAACTTACCACCAAGCCTGTTGTTGGCGTGGGACGTTACACCTCGCCCGATTCAATGGCATCAACCATCGAGCGCGGCATCATGGATATGATCGGCTCGGCGCGGCCCAGCATTGCCGACCCGTTCCTGCCCAACAAGATCAAAGAAGACCGTCTCGAAGACATCCGCGAATGCATCGGCTGTAATATCTGCGTCACCGGCGATACGCGCTACGTACCCATCCGCTGTACGCAAAACCCAACCATGGGCGAAGAATGGCGGCGCGGCTGGCATCCTGAGATCATTGCGCCGAAAAAATCCGAAGATGAAATTCTGATCGTCGGCGCGGGACCTGCGGGCATGGAAGCCGCGCGCGCACTCGGTCAGCGCGGATACCATGTCATCCTCACCGATGCGCGGCGCGAAGCAGGCGGACGCGTGGCGCTTGAGTCCGCGCTGCCCAGCCTCAGCGAGTGGCGACGTGTGATGGACTGGCGTCTGACGCAGATTCAAAAAACGCCGAACATCTTTTTCTATCCATCCAGCCCGATGACCGCCAAGGATATTCTCGAAGCGGGCGCGCCGCATGTCATCCTTGCCACGGGCGCAACCTGGCGGCGCGACGGCGTGGGGCGTTATCATCCACAGCCCATTCCTGGCGACGGAATTTTTTTCACGCCCGACGACCTTCTGGACCCTAACAGTTTGCTTTTGGAACGCTGCCGGCAAGCCGACAGACTCCAAAAGGTTGTGGTCTATGATGACGACCATTATTACATGGGCGGCGTTCTTGCTGAATTGCTCGCACAAAACAACTGCGAAGTTACACTTGTGACTCCCGCTCCGTCCATTTCGTATTGGACTCAATTCACCCTCGAGCAGACTCGCATCCTCAAGCGGCTCGCTGGCTTGAAGATTAATCTGCTCCCAAGCCATGTCATCGTCTCCCACAAC
>DYDH01000094.1 GCA_020717985.1 Herpetosiphon sp.
GAAGCGTTTTTACTGCTCACGACACCCTTTTCCCGACTTTGGTAAAGCCATGCCGCATAAGGTGAGTTAACTAACAACTTTTGAGCGCACCCCGTATAATTATCACTACAATGCCCAATAAAAAATTTATTGTTCCCCTCGTCATTACAACACTACTTGCTGCTATTTTTTTGCCGATTATTTTCACCGGCTATTTTGCGCTCAAACGCGCACAAACCGAATTCGCCGCGCAGGACTATGCCAGCGCCGCCGAGTCTTACAAACAAGCCGCACAGCTTTTACCCTGGCGCGATGACCTGTGGGAAAAGGCGGGCATTGCCGCCGCCCAAACTGGCAGCGAAAACGAAGCCATTGATCTTTTCAACCATGCGCCGATGCTTTCCGCGGAAGGCTGGTTGTGGCTTGGCTATTCGTATTACAAGACCAATGATATTCCTTCCGCCATTGATGCGTTTGAAGAAAGTCTGAAACTGCGTCAATTGCCATCGGCTTATACTCTGCTCGCGCTTATTTATCGTCAGCAAAAGAATTGGGATGCGGAGCGCGATATGCTGGAAAAGCAAATTGAACTGGATGCGGGAAGTATTTACGCCTATTACCGGCTGGGACTCTTGCAGACTGTTCTGGACCCTGAGCAGGCTCTCACAAATTTGATGCTCGCCTCTTCCCTTAACCCTGAGTTTGATCCTGCTGTGCAGACATTGCGCGCCGCCTTGAATCTATCAGCCATACAGCCCGATGCCTCACAACAAATGGTGACGATAGGACGCGCTTTGGGTTTGGTCAACGAGTGGGATTTATCCATCGCGGCGTTTGAGAAAGCCATCGTGCTTGATGCGGAGAATGCTGAGGCGTGGGCCTGGCTTGGCGAAGCGAAACAGCATACGGGCGGGGGTGGACGCGAGGAATTGGATCGGGCTGTGGCTCTCGACCATACGTCCGTTGTTGTCCGCGCTTTGCGTGGATTGTATTGGGATCGTCAGGAAAAATATCCGCAGATGCTTGCCGAGTATTTGCTTGCCGCAGAATACGAGCCGACCAACCCCGCATGGCAGGCTGGTTTGGGAAATGCCTATACCGGGCGCGGTGACCTTGTTGCCGCACTGGCTGCGTATCAACGTGCAATAGAACTCGCGCCGAATGAATCGACCTATTGGCGGCTTCTGGCAGTCTTTTGCGCGGAGAATGCCGTGCGCCTCGATGATGTGGGTTTGCCCGCCGTGCAAAAGGCTGTGGAACTCGCGCCCGATGACCCGTTTGCGTTGGATGCGTTGGGCGGGGTTTATCTATCATCAGGCAGATATACCACTGCGGAACAAACTTTTTTGGATGTGATTAATCGTTTCCCCGACCATTTACCCGCACATATCCATCTTGCAATGACATATCTCGCACAGGACAACCGTGCTGCCGCATTCGATAAATTGACTTACGTGCAAAATGCAGACCCCAACGGCGCAAATGGCGAGACGGCAAAGAAACTATTGAAACAATATTTCCCGTAAAAAAGTAGGTCACGCTTGCAGCGTGACGTCACGTTGAAAACGTGACCTACAGAACAAAAAAAGAGTGCGGAGGTAAAGCCTCCGCACTCTTTTTATTACTAATTACCTCTTCACCCTCTCCACTTCCACTTTCTCTCTTTCCACAAAAGGCTCGCGGGTTTCAAAGTCGAAGCGTTTGAAAACTTCGGGGTACATTGCCACGATCTGTTCGCGGGTGAAGCCCATTTCTTCGTAGGAGTAGGCGTGGTCACTGTTGAAGGTGAGAGTCTCTTTTACGGCCTGGTCAATGATAATGGGCAGACCGGGTTTGTCGGGATAGCCGAATTGCTCATAGAACCCGCGGATGACATGCTCGGGGCGTTGGATCAGGTCATCGTATTTCAGGATCAGGTTTCGGGGCGAGGGATGCGCATCCAGATAGTTGAGCGGGTGACTGTACCAGTGTTTGGTCATGTCCAGAATTTCTTCTATGTAATGGAATCCAGCCTCAGGCTCGGTGAATTGACGCCGCGCATAGTTGATCCATGAAACAGTAGAGGGCAGCATGTCGAGCGGATTGCGGGCAAGATAAATGATGCGCGCTTCGGGGAAAAATTCGGTTAGCGTTTCGATCTTGGCGCTGAAAGCGGGATTCTTCGCCACGTAATATTTCTTACCCGTTGCATACATGTGACGCTGTACCATGGACTTGTAGAAGGTCATGATACGGCGTTTGTGCTCGGGACTGAGCGCTTCGTCGAAGTGCTGATAGTTCGGCATCTCGTCCATGAACGGGAAGAGGAAGGTGACGAAGTAGCCGTCCCAGATCAGCAGGTGGATGTTTTCGTCCTCTTCGGGTTGGAAGAAGGAGATGGGATGAATCTTTAGTTTGCCAAGCGTGGCATCGTCGAATTTGTGAAGCAGGCGGTGAAGTGTGTTGCCAAAATATTTCGTGTCGAGCCGCGCTACGAAGTAGGTGATCTTCTTTTGGGTCACCGATGGAGTGAGGTAAATATCCCAGGTGGTGAGACTCGTGAAGGTTGTTGAATCACGCGAAAGCAGGCGGTGCAGAAAGGTCGATCCGCTGCGCAGGTTGCCGAGGATGAACAACGGCTTTTCGATGGGATGCTTCTTATATGCGGGGAAGAGAATGTCATCCAGCCAGAAACAGAACCAATGGATGAGCATACCGAAGGGCCAGACGATGAGGAAGAGCGCAAGGAAAATAATGCGTTTTCGAGTGAGGCGGGCGGTGGTGTTTTTTGAGTCGAAGAATGAACGGTAGAGGGAACGCCAAAAAAGGGGAAAGTTGTATTTCATGAAAGAGTGTGTATCCTTGCGATGTAAACTTGCAGTGAAAAAGCCCTTTGGGACTTTCTCGGTTATTCTATCAGCAAATAGGATTTTTGGATTAACGGGGTGGACGTGTTTTTGCTGATGGGCTGTGGTCGGTTTTGGCTATAATGGCTGTATGAAACTGTCAAAGGGATTTCGAGATTGGATAGCAAGGCGTGGGGCGTTAGTTATTTTCTTTGTGGTGCTGGTGCTTCTCTGGATAGTGCCGATATTGCTGGAAAAGCCAGAGCCACCACCAATTACCCGTACTCTTGGGTCTTCTACACAGCATGTTGAAGTGTTGTGGTTTAGACAGGATATTTCTCCTTACATAGCTGCTAGTGATGGAATGTTATATGCGATGCCATTAAGTTGGTACAGCCTCGCTGCATTTGATATTAAGACTGGCTCAAAAAACTGGGAGGTGGAACTTCCATTTGAAAGAAGTGGTGTGAGAGGGTTGCTTGCGAATGAGGAAGCAGTTTTTACGGTAAATGCTACCCGTGCGGATGCCTATGAGTTGGCAACGGGGAAATTAAAATGGTCTGCTGAGTTAGGGGTTGGGCATGTATCTGTATTTTTTCAACTCGATTCTGGTGTGTTGAGGATTTACTATGGAAATATGTTGTATGAATTTGATCCAAATACTGGCAGGCTGTTTCATCAAATGCCCAAAGATACTATTGCTTGGGTGTCTGGCGACGTTGTACTTAAGGTTTTGCCCGAAAATAAATTAACAGCGGTGGATAAGCAAACGGGTAAATTATTGTGGTCTAAATGTGATGTGTGCGATATGTTTTATATTAATGAAGGTCGAGAACCTCAAGACATTGGTAATGATATTCTGATTGTTGGTTATAACAATAGGCGGATATGTGCGTTGGATCTGCAAACTGGTGAAGATAAGTGGTGCCGACACGAGGCTTATATTTCCAAGGTTGCAGTCGATCATCAATCTCAAATAGGATATGTCATGCGAAATGACTTCGTGCTTATGACAATAGATCTGCAAACTGGGAGTATATTAGGAGAAACCATATTTCAGCCCAGTGAACCCTCCAAAGAATATTCTGGTTTTCTTTCCTCTGTTTTCTTTAGTAATGGGGTCGTAGTTGTATCTTTTTATGATAGCCGTGAAACTTTTGGGCTATCGTTCAGTCAGTCATCTGCAAGATGATTGTCACTTAGCTTTTAATTATTTTTTGTCAGAAATCGCCAACATTTCTCATATTCCCTTGTTGTATAATATTGGCATGACCACACCTGCCCTGCGATTAACACCCGCAAAGATTGCCGAGTATCGCGGCGCTGCCAAGCGCCGCCAGGAAATGCGCGCGCCCAAGGTGAAAATTCGCATAAAAAATGGATGGGATCTGGCTCGAAAAGCGGCGCAGGTTTTACGCGAACAATATCATGTCAAACGGGTGGTTGTCTTTGGTTCCCTGCTTCATGAAAATTGCTTTACGGAATGGTCAGATATTGATATTGCCGCATGGGGTATTTCCTCCGAACAGACTTTCCGCGCAATGGGCAGGGTCATGGATTTGGATTCCACTTTTGAAATCAACCTTGTGGATGTGAATGCCTGTCCGCCTGAATTGCTGAAAACGATTGAAAAAGAAGGGGTGGACTTGTGATCGAAAGTTACCTTGTGCTGGCTGGAAGAATCCGCAAGGAATTGACCGACATGGAACGATTGGTTTCAAAAGCGAATCGAGCCATGGATACAGTGCGTGATAATCCACGCGATATGGATCTCTATATCGACTCCGCGTCGCTGAACTTGCATGACGTTTATTCAGGCTTTGAAAAAATATTTAGACAAATTGCCGCAACTGTGGATGGAGATATGCCATCTGCTGCTGAATGGCATCGGGAACTGCTTGAACAAATGGGATTGGATTTGCCTCAAATTCGTCCCCCTGTCTTGAGCTCGAATGCGCTTCAACTTTTGGACGAATATCTGCGTTTTCGGCATGTGGTTCGCAATGTGTACACGTTTTCATTCGACCCCGAAAGGGTAGGGAGATTGGTCAGAGATTTGACGACAACCTTCAATATCATAAAGCAAGAGTTGATGGAGTTCGCAATCTTTCTTGAACAAATAGGAACTGAGTAGTTTTAGGAATGGGGGATATCACCAATTCCGATTCTCATAATCATCCCAATCACAATCCCCGTCGTGATCAACATCGCAGTGCGTACCGTCCAAAGTGGACATATAATCTATCTCGTTTTGCGGCGCGCCGATCCGTTTTAGTACTTCCAACTGGTAGCCATTGCAGAAGCGCTCGATCTCCACGCCGCCATAGGCATCCTCTGGCACGGGCTGGTTTGGATGTGCTGCCTGATATTGGGCATATAACTCCGAATGGGTGGCGTCGTGCGCGATGGTCGAAGCGTACCAGGTGACGCTGTAGAACGCAGTCTGGTCGCCTACTTCGTAACGTGGCGGTTGTTCCCAAGCCCACATGCCGCTATGTTTTCCCTCTTCGATAATGCCAACATAAGCTTGAATTTTTTGAAATGCGTCAGGGGCTTTTTGTTCGAGTAAAGTTAACGCGGCGCGGGTCTGCGCGATGAAGTCCGAACTCCCATTTATTTTGATTCCGCCATAGGTTGTTGGGTCGCTGGTTGGCGCGGCTTGGAATATTTGCGGTGTGCCCAATGGCGCATTGGCGACGGGCATAACCGTCCCGATACATGCGGCGCCGACCGCCATGATAATCAAAAAATAGAACGGGGAAATTTTTTTCATTTGTTTGTTCTTGGTGGAAACAAAAAATTCCTTTCAAGAACAATTATGACCCCATCCATTCCGCCCTGCCATAACAAATTGATGTCAGTCTTTTTACGAACTCACGCCTCTATAAATTTCTT
Organism: Herpetosiphon sp.; assembly: GCA_020717985.1. Taxonomy (GTDB): domain Bacteria; phylum Chloroflexota; class Anaerolineae; order Anaerolineales; family Villigracilaceae; genus Villigracilis. Next base: position 5,700 of record DYDH01000094.1, read on the forward strand.
GATTCTCTCAAGCATTTCTCCGTGCGCGGTCTGGGCCTGTTGAAATGCGTACCCAAATAAAAGGTCGGGCGCTTTTAGCGTGATGGTTTCGTGTAAAGTCACTCCGTTTTGCGTCGGCGTAACTTTGGTGATATTCGTGACATACGTGCCGGGAGATTGAAATGCTTCCGTATGAACTGTATCTTGTGTGACAGAGATAATGTCCGCGCGATATTTGATCTTGAACTTGAATGGTCCCCATTGCAGGCGGTCTGTGATGAAGAATCTTTGCACGCCCGCGGGAGATTCTTTGGCTTGTTCCACTTTTTCGATCAGCGGATGGATCTTATGGTGCTGGTTGTAATTCGCCACAACCCCAACCACCGTCTCGACATTTGATTGGATAAATATCTGTTTTTCGAAAGTTCCCTGTTTCATGCGATGATTATACTCCGCCGCATATTTGAATTGAAAACCCGCATCCTTCCGCGCCGATGGCTGGTCAAGCGTCCTGTTAGATTCTCTACGCCTGTGATTTTTCCACAAATTCCTTGAAGCGTTCCATGTCCCTTTCACTGCGTCTGATGTAATTCTTTTTCACGAATGGACCGACGATCTTCATCAGCAATGTCTTGAACTTGAATTCCACTTCCATTTTCCACAGGGTTTCATTTTCACCCGCCGCAATGAATGTATTCTTCACGCTGTTGTCGGCAAAATTGTTTTCATAGACAACATCAAAGCGGTCTGGTTCCGCGCGGTAGGTGACCTTTTCCACAAGGACAAATTCACCTTTGCCTTCCGCGTAGGTTAGTTTGGATACGGCCCCTGGCTGGCCTTGGATTCCACTGATGGTTTCAAAGTTGACCAGGGTCGGCTGCCATATTTTTGTGTTCTCAGGGTTGTCGAAAGCACGCCATACGTCTGCGCGTGAGCTGTGAAGTGGGAGTTCAAGGATAAATTTCATTTTGTGCTCCGAGGCTGAAAATTGCGGGGAACTCATTATAAATCCATAACTGGCAGTACAATATATTCAAAATCTGCAATTAAGTCAGAGGACTCATGACAAACTTCGACATCGTTCCAAACCGCCGCAACACCAACTCGATCAAATGGCTTTATTATCCAAAAGATGTGCTTCCCATGTGGGTGGCCGATATGGATTTCCCCGCTCCCAAGCCGATCTTGGACGGACTTCACAAAGTTGTGGACCATGGTGTGTTCGGTTATGAAATGGCCACACCTGGGCTAAAGGAAACCGTTGCCGCCCGCATGGACAAGTTATACAAATGGAAGGTCAAGCCCGAAGCGGTGGTTGCCGTGACCGGTATTGTCAGCGGCTTTAGTGTTGCGGCGCGTGTTGCATGTACGCCGAAAAAAGGTACGCTTGTGCAAACGCCTGTTTACAATGAATTCCATGAAGTAAAAAATAATATCGGCATTCCGCAGCTTGACGCGCCCCTTATAAAGCATGTAAACGGAAATATTCTGAGCTACGAAATTGACTGGGATATTTTTGAAAAGCAGGTCAAGAAAGCGGGTATGTTCCTGTTGTGCAATCCGCATAACCCGCTTGGCATTATCTTCTCACGCAAAGACTTGTTGAGAATGGCGGAGCTTTGCATCAAAAATAATGTCCTGATCGTTTCGGATGAAATCCATTCCGAGCTGCTGCTGGACGATAACAAATTCACCCCGCTGGCGAAATTATCATCCGAGATCGCGAAGCACACGGTCACATTGATCGCCCCATCCAAGACCTTCAACGTCCCAGGTTTATTCTGCGGATTTGCGATCATTACCGATAAGGACTTGCGCGAGCGTTACGAAAAGGAAGTTGGTCGTTTGCGATTGCATGTCAGCAGTGCGGGATTGTACGCCGCGCAGACCGCATTTTCAGGTCAATGTGACGGCTGGCTGGGAGAACTTCGCCGCTACCTGACAGGCAACCGTGATTTTCTTGTGGAGTATGTCACCGAGTATATGCCTGAAGTCCGCCTGACAATCCCTGACGCAACCTATCTCGGCTGGCTTGATTTCACACAAACAGGCATCGTCGGCTCGCCCTATGAATTTTTCTTGAAGAATGCCAAAGTTGCCGTGAGCGAAGGGAAAATATTTGGCAAGGGTGGGGAAGGGCATGTCCGCTTGAATTTTGGCACTTCACACAAACTGCTTGAGCAGGGGCTTGAGCGGATGCGGAAGGCGCTTAAGTCGTTATAACACAAGACACTAAAGGTTTCCGAAACCTTTAGTGTCTTTATATAAAAAAGACAGACGGGAGTTTACCCGTCTGTCAAAAGTTCTCTATGTTGGGAAAGGAACGATTTAGCAACCTTCTATCGTTTGGGGAACGTCTGGTTCTAAAAATTGGCTTGACCAGGTCAGTGCGTTTTCGACCTTCCCATTTTATATGCTTCAGGTGGTGTATCTATCGCAACCTCCTTTTTTAACTCTGATATGTATCGTTTTGGGAACATCTGATTATTAAGGGCAACTTCAAATCAGATCAGGGACTGCGGTCTTCCCTTGGTGACAACTCAGGTGGTATGTGTAGCAACCTCCTTTTTGTTCCTGCTTTCAGCATACAACAAAAGAAGACTCTGTACATTAAAATTTCCTGTTAGTTTTGAAAGAAGTCGCATAGGTTAAATGTTGTCTGGATAACCTGTAAAGTATCGTCCCGAAGGTTTGATTTGAGCTGTTTGAGTTTCTTACGGCAACCTTTGGGGCGTTAACTTTTTCTTCCCGTGAGCCAATATCCAATTTCCTTGTGGATTGGATAGAGCGGAAGGAAATTTGCGCCATAACTTTTCCCTGCAATTTGGGTCATCAGCCGGCGTGCGCGTTGCAAATTTCCGCGCTCCATATTTAGTGGCAGGGATAGAATTTCCTCATACTCGGGTCCGAGTTGTTTTCCAGTAAGTTTTTTTAACACCTGGAATTGATATTTCCACGCATCCAACTCGCCGTAGATGGAAAATGCCGTCAGCGGGCCTTGCTGCAAATGTCTCACCTCATGGATCAGTAAGGCCCATGCACCCGGGTTTACAAGCGATGATTCACGGGAATAATGCGCTGAGTTAAGATAGGCGGCTCTTGTAAGAGTCCAAAAAGCGCCAACACTTTTTCGTGCGCGCATCATGCCGATATGAATTCTGCGCGCGCGGATATACTCCACCGCTTCCATGCCTTCGCTGGAGCAACTGGATACTGTTTCGAGAAACCGTTCCTGCCATTCAGATTTTTTCATATGCTATTTCAATATTGTATCAATTATTTCGCTTAGGCAGCGCGCCAACGAAAGAATCGAGTGTATAAAAATATTTCCTGGCATTTCGGACTCCTTTGGGTGAAGCATAGCAAGAAATGGACGGGATTGCAATTTTGTTCCCGAAAATTTATGATAGTTCCTGAGAGCGCAATGCGGTAGAATTTACGGTATGAGAAAAGTAGCCATCCTCGGAATAGGTCAAACAAAAATCGGCGAGCATTGGGAGAAGTCCCTGCGTGAGATCGGGGGCGATGCCGCCTTTGCCGCCATGCAAGATGCGGGCATTGAAAAAGTTGATTCGCTATTCGTGGGCAATATGCTCTCGTCCATCGTCAGCGGACAAAACCAGCTCGGTACATTTTTTGCGGATTGGATCGGGCTGTGGAAACAGGAAGCGGTCAAGATCGAGGCCGCCTGCGGATCTGGAGCCGCCGCGTTTCGCGCCGCGCTGATGGCTGTTGCCTCCGGCGACATAGAATCAGCGCTGGTAGTGGGTGTCGAAAAGATGACCGACAAGGCGGGGCGCGATGTCACCGCCGCACTGGCCACCGCCGCCGACGCAGATTATGAAGTGGACCAGGGCGTTTCGTTTGTGGGAATCAATGCGCTGGTCATGCGCCGCTACATGCACGAATTTGGCTGGAAGCATGAAGACTTCGCGCCGTTCTCCATTAATTCACACGCCAACGCCATGCACAATCCGTATGCGCGGTTGCATGAAAAGATCACGGTTGAGAAATTTGAAAAATCGTCCATGGTCGCCACACCGATCAATTTGTTGGATGCCTCTCCCATCGGAGATGGCGCGGCGGCGATGGTCATTGTCCCCGCTGAAAAGGTGATGAGACGGCCGCATATTACGGTTGCGGCTTCGGCTGCTGCAACGGATACGATCGCAGTCCATTCGCGGCAGGACCCCATGTTTTTGCAGGCCGCATATCTGTCGTCGAAACAGGCTTATGCGATGGCGGGTGTAACCCCTGCGGATATTGATGTCTTTGAATTGCACGATGCTTTTTCGATCATGGCCGCGCTTTCACTGGAAGCCAGCGGATTTGCGGAAAAAGGCCAAGGAGTGAGACTCGCTCTGGACAACGAGATCAGCATCCAGGGGCGCGTGCCCGTTTGCACTCGCGGCGGATTGAAAGCCCGCGGACATCCAGTCGGCGCGACGGGGGTCTATCAACTTGTGGAGGTTGTCCAACAGTTGCGCGGCGAGTGCGGCAAAACTCAAGTGGATGGCGCGAAGATCGGCATGGCACAAAATATCGGCGGCTCAGGCGCAACCATTCTGACGCATATTTTGATAAATGATGATTAAAACGACTTGATTCTTGTCGAATTTTGCAATATACTGGACAAGCCTAACAAATTTGTAAGGAGGTCCCCATGTTAGCAGAACGACGACAAGTAGCGCGGCGAAATTTTTCTTATTATATGCGCGTCATAGATGAGGCGACTGGCAAGCTGGTCGGTCATTTTTCTGATATTAGTACGGGCGGTTTTAAACTGGATAGCAGCAAGCCCGTCCCGATCAATGTGGATTATCGCCTGCGTATTGAACAGACGGGTGAGATATCCAACAAGAGTCATATAATTTTTGTTGCGCGCGCACGGTGGTGCAGTACGGATTATTTTGACCCGAATTTATTTAATGTCGGTTTTCAAATTATAGATATGACCCCCGGCGATTTTGATATTTTTGTGAAGATGTTCTCCACTTATGGAGTGCAAAGACTTTCATTTTAGAATAATTCAGATGAAAGTAAGCAGCCTTAAGTCCCGTGCAAACGGGACTTAAGTTTTTAATAGCCCGCCTGCAATTAAACACGAAGGGAATTTTTTTATTGGTGGTGGAAGTGATGCACTCGAATGCCAAAAGGCTTTTTAACGCGAATGATGCGAATTGGGCGAATTTCACGGGTGTTTTTCATCTGCTAATCTGCGCGAATTTTTGCTAATCGTTCTTAGATTCGCGCAGATTAGCGACGACACCTGCACTGCGCGCAGGCGCAAGTGTTGGCGGATGCTTTTTGGGGTTTTGCGTAGGTACTGATAGAGGTTACCGCTTACGCGGAAATAATCCCGAAGGGGTGTCATGTCTTTTTGACGCGAATATCATGTTGAAAACCGTGTAAAATTAACCCATGAAAAAATTTCTGCGCTGGCTTATTCATTTTGTTCTAAAAGCGATCACAAAAATAAACGTCACCGGATATGAAAACCTGCCCGCAAAAGACGGGTTTGTCATTGCAGTCAACCATCTTGGTATTTTGGATGCGCCGATGGCCTATTATGCGCTGGATGATTGGAATCTTTTTATTCCAGTCGCTGAAAAATGGGAGGAGAATCCCTTCTTAAGATGGCTGGGCAAACATCTTAATTTTATTTTTATCAACCGTTTTAAACCCGACCTAAAGGCCATGCGCGAAATGATAAAACGAATGGAAGAGGGACAGACACTGGTCATTGCCCCCGAAGGCACACGCGCGCGGGATGAAAAAATGGCGCAAGGCAAACCAGGCGTTGCCTACCTTGCATCCAAACTGGGATGGCAGATCGTGCCTGTTGCGATCTCTGGAACGGAAGACCGACTCTTTTTTGGTAATCTCAAACATTTTCGCCGCACACACATAAAAATTGTTGCTGGGAAACCTTTCATGCTTCCGCCGTTCCCAAGGGAGAACCGTGAAGAGGTCTTGCAGGAATATGCCGACGAGATCATGTGCCGGATCTCGGTCATGTTACCAGAGAAGAATCGCGGGTATTATGCCGAACATCCACGATTAAAGGCATTACTTGCCGGCACGGAATGACTTTTGATGACGGGAAAAATTTTGTTGTTACAATACACCCCATGAAATATAAAACCTTACGTTCGCTCATACGCTTTGTGATGAATATCATTGCCGATGTTGAAGTCGTCGGCATGGATAAACTTCCGCCGGGCAATGTGCTGCTTGCCGCCAATCATTTAGGGAGGCTGGATACCGCGGTGATGCTGTATGCCATTGACCGCGAAGATATTATTGTTGCGGTTGCCGAGAAATATAAGAACCATCCGCTGTTTGGCGCGATGGGTCGAGCCGTTGACGCTATTTGGCTTAACCGTTTCGAGGCGGATTTTTCGGCGTTGCGCGAAATTCTGGCGCGGATGAAAAAGGGCGGGTTGATGGTGATTGCGCCCGAAGGCACACGCTCAAAGACCGAGGCTTTGCAGCAGGGCAAAATGGGTGCGATATTTCTTGCCAGTAAAAGCGGCTATCCTGTTTTGCCTGTCGCATTATCAGGAACGGAAGACCGCGGTGTGATCGAAAACCTGAAAAGATTCCGCCGTTCAAAAATACGCGCCGTGGCAGGCGACCTGTTTACCGTTGAAATCCCCAAAGGCAAGGGACGCGAGCAAGCCATGCGCGAAGCCACCGATGAGATCATGTGCCGCATTGCGGCGAAACTACCCGAAAGTTACAGGGGATTTTATAAGGATTTTCCGCGGGTGAAGGAATTAATTGGAAATTGATAGTAAGGTGAAATATATTAAAATTTGTTCCATCTCTGACTCTACTGCAAAAAGGTCAAACTTACCGCGAAGAGGCGAAGCCCACGAAGAATTTTGAGAATTGCGAAGGAAGTTCTCAAGATTCTTAATGCAAACCTTCTAAATCTTCAAATGGTTCTTCGCTTTCTTTGCGGGCTTCGCGGTGAAAAGGGTTTTTGCAGTACACTCATCTCTAAATCTAAAAAAGGAAAACAGGCATGATAACAAATGAGAATATTCCGACGATGGAAGAATGGAAAAGACTGTATGAGTTAATGGAACAGGTCAAATTATTGGCGCCGTGGGAATATATGTTCGAAGATGAAGTCTTCGGATATGAAATGCCGGCAACGGGCGAGCTTGGCTTTGTCAGTGTAATGGGTAATTTAGGGGAACATTTTGCCGTTGCAGTGTATCAGGGGATAAAAGGTTTAAACGGCTTTTTTTACATCCATGAAATGGGCGATAAACTGGACCCCGAATCCATATTGCAAGTTCCGCAATTGCAAGCCTCCTTTGAAGATCGGGAATACCTGTCTGATGGGGAGCGAAAAATAATAAAAACACTTGGGCTAAAATTTCGGGGAAAAAACGCATGGCCCCAATTTCGTGGGTTTCGCCCAAACTATATTCCATGGCATCTTGAAGGCGATGAAGTCAGGATGTTGACCTGTGGTTTGGAGCAGTTGCTCGATGTGGCTCCAAGGTTTGACGAGAATCCCGATATTTTCACGCCAACCGGATTGGAGGATGATTACCTTTTGCGTGTTCAAAAAGACGGAATATGGCAGGATGTGATTTGGAAAAACCCGGGCATGGAAAAAGATAAACCGATTGACATGCAAATCAGCGCGGATGACCTGGCAGAAATCAAGAGCAGGATGCCGGGAAACTTCATTATTGAAATCGACCTGTATAGAATGGATGAACCCGTCCAGGAAAAAAAGAATTCCCGTCCGTACTTTCCATATATGTTAATGATGGCAGATCATGATAGCGGCATGATCCTGGCAGTGGGTGTGATGAAACCAGTGCCAGATCTGGCAATGATGATACAGCAAAGTCTCATGAAAATAATTAGCGCATTAATAAGTTCCCCCCCAAAGGAAATCCGGGTAAAAAACCAATCTCTTTATTCCATGCTGATGCCAATTGGAGAGTATGCCGGTTTTAAAGTTAATCAGGTTGCCCGCCTGTCAAGTATAGAACAGGCGGAAAGGGAGATGCGGAAATTTTCAAGAGGCTTGGGGTTCTAGCCGGCTTTAGCAGAACTTACATCCCCGCTTCTCTGCTTCGACGATGGCCTGATCGCTGGACCAAAAGAAATTATTCTCGCCGATGGTTTCCACCAGACCGCCGCGCTCCATCATGTTGCGCGCGTTATCGTGGACGCCCGCGAACATGAGCGTGCCGCCTTGCTTGTGCAATCTTTCGTACAGACGGTGGACGGCTTCGATGCCTGCTGTGTCTATTAGGGATACGCCGCGCATGGATAGGATCAGCGCATGGGTTTCCTTCAAGTTTGAAAATGCTTCGTTGAATTGGCCGATGGCCGCGAAAAACAACGGGCCTGTCAGAAATGCCACGCGCACATGCTGGCATTCGCCCGTGGTTTCAATTCCTCTTTGTTTGAGTCTTTCGGTGTCCACTTCCTGAAGAGAGATGTCAATGCTGGCGATCTTATTCAAGAAAACCGCGCCCGCAAGAAACGAGCCCAGCAGGATGGCTTGCGTCAGGTCCAGGACAATGGTGGCCAACATGGTGATCGTGAACGCGATCATGTCTGTCTTGAAGCGTTTGCCAAAAATGAATTTGATCGCATCCCACTCATTCATGCGGACGGCCGTGACCATCAACACGCCTGCCAATGCGGCAAGCGGAATCCGCGCCATGAGCGGCGCAAGCAGGAACATGGAGAGCAGTAATCCAATTGCGTGGATGATGCTAACCATGCGAGTCTGTCCGCCTGATTTGATACCCACGCTGGAACGCGCAATCGCGGCTGTGGCGGGAACGCCGCCGAAGAAGGGGATGAGCATGTTGCCGACGCCCTGCGCGATGAGTTCCTGGTTGGCTTGCAGGCGCACGCCTGTCATGTTGGAGCCGACCGCGCCGCTTAATAATGATTCGACTGCGCCAAGCGCGGTGATGGTCAGGGTGGGGGCGATGAATGCGGAGAAATTATTCCAGGGGATGTTGGCGAGGCTGAGGCGTTGTTCGAGGAACAATGTTTGGGGGATGGCTCCGATCATCGCGACTGACCAACTCAAAGTCCAGTTAAGCAGCGTGGCGAGGATGATCCCCAGAAGCGAAGCGGGGAAGCGCGCGTTCCATTTTGCGGGCCAGAACAGCATCGTCCCAATTACGACCAGTCCAAGAATGATGGCGTGAAAATCGGGAGTGAATCCGCTGGTGAAATAGCCAATGAATTTTTGCGCGGCGGTTTCGGCGGCGGGAGTTTTTACGCCGAGCAGGTTGTCAATTTGACCGATGAAGATGATGAGCGCAATGCCCGATGTGAAGCCGCTGATGACGGGCGCGGGGATGAATGCAATGAAACGTCCGAGGCGCATGATGCCGATGATGAGCAGGAGCAAACCCGAGAACAGTCCCGCGATCCAGATGCCTTCGAGACCGTAACGGGCGACAAGCACGATCAATACGGCAGACATTGCGCCTGTCGGTCCGCTGATTTGATACGGCGCCCCGCCGAGCGCGCCCATGATGATGCCCGCCAGAATGGCGGTGACCAAGCCCGCGGCGGCGCTTGCGCCTGATGCGACACCGAACGCCAACGCAAGCGGAAGCGCAACCGCGGCGACGGTTAAGCCCGCAAGCGCGTCCTGTTGAAATTTTGCAAGTGAATACCCTGAAAACTCGTCCTGATAAAGACGAGCGAGACTTCTTCTTGGCATAAGTTATTCTCCAAAATAATTAATTTTACAAAGGCTCGATGCTCCCCCAAGGCGTCCTTTGTTTTTTATGAATCGGATTTTATCATAAAAGAATGTGTTGCAAACCGTTTGATAATCAGTATTTTACGAAAAGATTTCGTAGTGGCGACTTCAGTCGCTTGACGATGGTTGCGAGAATAAAAAATGTTGAACGGTTTTTGTCCCAAATTTTACGAAAAACTCGCGTTTTTCGTATCTGCCCAATATTTATGGGATAAGAACACACCGTCCCGACACTTGCGCCGTACGCCAGTGCGGTGAGGTTTTCTCGAAAAACTGGTTGAGCCGCTCAAACCTTCGGGACGTTTCAATGATTTTACGTTTTCCATCATGCCGTACACTTCCTTTCAAAATCACTGCGATTGCTTTTTAGCCGAACGACTAAAGTCGTTACTACGTTTTCGTGATCTTGCCAATTTTTGAAATGTGACACTGTTATTCGGTGTCAGCAATTTATGTTAATCACTGGCGTTACTGTTTATGCGGAAACAACCCCGAAGGGGTGTCAGGGGTTTATTGCAAACCGTGCAACATTAGCCAACCAGCTAAACTACCAAACTACCCAACCAAAAAACCAGCCAACTACCCCATCATCTGATTAAACAATTCCACGATATGCGGATCGAATTGTTTGCCGGATTCTTCGTTAATATACTCCATCACTTTCTGCTTTTCCCAGGCCGGGCGGTAAGGGCGGTCAGAGGTCAGGGCATCCCATACATCTATAATGGCAAAGATGCGCGCTGGGAGGGGAATCTCTTCGCCTTTCAGTCCGCGCGGATAGCCGCTGCCATCCCATTTTTCGTGGTGACAATGGGGAATATCCAGCGCGGGGCGTAAATACTCGATTGGGTGGATCATGTCGTAGGCATATTGTGGATGCTTGCGCATAATTGCCCATTCTTCATCGGTTAATGGTTCGGGTTTTAACAAAATGGCGTCAGGCACGCCGAGCTTTCCAATATCGTGCAGGAGTGAGCCGCGCCGGATGAAGAGCAGCTCTTCTTCGGCGATACCTGCCAGCCTGGCGAGTCTATCCGATAGAATGGTCACACGCTTGGTATGACCTTCGGTTTCCTTATCGCGCAAATCCATTGCGCGTGACCAGCCTTCGATGGTGGCATCATAGGCATCCAACAATTGTAAATGTGCCTGCTCGATGTTGGTGCGGTCATCCAGTAATTTTCGGTAGCGGTTCAGGCGGGTAATGCCGATCAGACGCGCGCGCAGTTCAAAACGGTCATACGGCTTGGTGATGTAATCATCCGCGCCCGCTTCCAAACCGTCGAGCAGGGATTTTCTGTCATCCAATGCGGTCAGCATGATGATGGGAATTTCAGCAAGCGTTGGTTCGCTCCTGATGCGCTGGCAGACTTCAAATCCATCCATGTCGGGCATCATGACATCCAACAGGATCACATCAGGCAAAAATTTATGCGCCATTTCAATTGCCTGCAAACCGTTTTCAGCCATTTCCAGTTGATAGCCCTGTTCGTCCAATATCGATTCCAGGGTTTGCCTGCCTGCCGGGTCGTCATCCACGATCAAAATAATGCTGGTCATTGTAGTCTCTCCTTATACCTTGGGTATACGCAGGGCGGATTTGCAATCCGCCAAAATGTTTGTTTTCGCTATGGAGCATAACTGACTCTACTGCAAAAAGGTCAAACTTACCGCGAAGAGGCGAAGCCCACG
>DYDH01000364.1 GCA_020717985.1 Herpetosiphon sp.
GATGCTGGGCTATTCGCGCGAAGAGTTTATCAAAAAGAAACTCTGGGAAGTTGGCGCGTTCAAGGACATTGAAGCCAACAAGGATGCTTTCCTGGATTTGCAGGAGAATGAATATGTTCGCTACGAAGACCTGCCGCTCAAAGCGAAAGACGGGCGGCTGATACAAGTTGAATTTGTCAGCAACGTTTATCTTGTTGGCGGCGAAAAGGTGATCCAATGCAATATCCGTGATATTACCGCGCGCAAGCAGGCGGAAGATGCGGTGCAAGTATCTGAGTCGAAATTCCGCCGTCTGTTTGAAGCGGCGCAGGATGGGATTTTAATATTGGATGCCAAAACAGGAATGATCGAGGATGTCAACCCATATTTGATAAAGATGCTGGGTTATTCACATGCGGAATTTATAAAAAAGAAGATCTGGGAGGTTCGCGCGTTTGAAGATATCGAGTCCAGCAAGGAAGCCTTCGAAGTCTTGCAGGAGAACGAATATATTCGCTATGAAGACCTGCCGCTCAAAGCGAAAGACGGGCGGATGATTGAAGTGGAATTTGTCAGCAACGTTTATATGGTGGGCGGCGAAAAAGTGATCCAATGCAATATCCGTGATATCACCGAGCGCAAGCGGGCGGAAGAGGCGAAGGAACTGGCGTTCAGTCAATTGACAAATCTATACAATAACCTGCCGGAAGCTGTATTTTCAATTGATGTGCTTCAGGGCAGGATGCTTCAAGCCTCTCCTGCCCATGAGGCAATATTTGGTCATCTCCTTGATGAATTCTTGATGAACGCGCGATTATGGTACGAGATCGTCCTGCCAGAGGACAAACCAAGCGTCGACGCGGGCATTTCCATTTTGTCGAATGGGAAGATCGTGCAGCTACAGTATCGGATACTTCGTCCCGATGGAAAAATCCGGTGGATCGAGGCAGTCATAAAACCGAGCCTCAATCAGGACGGGAAACTTGCCCGTCTTGACGGGATTGCTTTGGATATCACCGAGCGCAAACATGCGGAGGAGGACCTGCTCAAAGCGCGCGAATTTTTGCAAAGCGTTCAGGATGCCCTCTCAGCGCACATCACCATTCTGGACTATAAAGGCAATATCGTTCAGGTCAATTCAGCTTGGCGTAATTTTGGTGACCAGAACGGACTGAAACATTCCGGGCATTGCATCGGGATGAACTACCTTGAAGTTTGCGACTTGGCAAAAGGTCCGGATGCGGTGGAAGCGCCGTTGGTTGCAAATGCGATTCGAGAGGTACTTGCCGGAGAAAATGATGAAACCTGGGTCGAATATCCCTGCCATGCTCCCAGCGAACAGCGTTGGTTTGTCGCGCGGGTCACAAGGTTCGAAAATAATGACCGAAAGTGGATCGTGGTGTCGCACGAAAACATCACCGAGCGTGAACAGGCTGAGGAAAGGATAAAGCGCCAGCTTGAACATCTCACCGCGTTGAGCGCCATTGACCGGATCATTGCGGCTAACTTTGATCTGAAACTTAGCCTCTCGGAAATCCTGACCCATGTCACAATGGAACTTGGTATTGATGCGGCCGACATTTTGATCTTAAATCCCAATTCGCAAATGCTGGAATACGGCGCTGAACGCGGCTTCCACACCGAAGTCATCAGAAAAGCGCGGGTACGTTTGGGCGAGAGTTATGCCGGGCGCGTCGCTTTGGAGCGTCAACTTGTCCAAATCCCGAACCTAAGGGATGAAACTGGTAAATCTTCCCTGACAACCTTTATGACGGGCGAGAATTTTGTTTGTTACTACGGTGTGCCGTTAATTAGTAAAGGACAGGTTAAGGGTGTATTGGAAATCTTTCACCGCACCGCGTTCGAACCCGATCTGGAATGGTTGGACTTTCTTAATACCCTGGCGGGGCAGACGGCGATTGCAATTGAGAACTCCACGCTCTTTGAGAGCCTGCAACGCTCCAACACGGACCTTTTTCTGGCGTATGATGCCACGATAGAAGGCTGGTCGCGCGCCCTCGATTTGCGCGATAAAGAGACCGAAGGTCACACCCTGCGCGTAACAGAGATGGCGGTGAAACTTGCGCGCGCCTTTGGATTGAGCGAGGAGGAACTGGTGCAAGTCCGCTGGGGAGCCTTGTTGCACGATATCGGCAAGATGGGCGTGCCGGATGAGATTCTGCTCAAGCCCGGTCCGCTGACAGAGGAAGAATGGTTGGCGATGAAGAAGCATCCAACCTTTGCCTACGAGATGCTCTCGCCCATCCGTTACCTGCGGCTGGCGCTGGATATTCCCTACAGTCACCATGAAAAATGGGACGGCACTGGGTATCCGCACGGACTGAAAGGCGCCCAAATTCCATTGGTTGCGCGCATTTTTTCAGTGGTGGATGTGTGGGATGCACTAAGCTCAGACCGCCCTTACCGTTCTGCCTGGACGGAGGAAAAAGTGCGTGAACATATCCGTGCCGAAGCCGGAACATACTTCGACCCGCAAGTGGTGGACATATTTATGCGGATGCCCAATTGAACTCTCTCCCCCAAGTGGGGGAGATGAATACACCCCAACCGACGGATGCGGCTGGGGTGTTATTCATTATAGAATAAAGTGCCGGTATATACTCATTTGAGGCACACGGCAAATTGGAGAAATGAACAATGGCAAAATCGAGAAAGCAATTACCTAAATCACCGACTGGTATTCAGGGGTTGGACGAAATCACCGGCGGCGGATTGCCCAAAGGCCGACCGACGTTGATCTGCGGCGGGGCAGGCTGTGGCAAGACCCTGCTTGCCATTGAGTTTTTGGTGCGCGGCGCAACACAGTTCAACGAGCCGGGCGTCTTTATAGCTTTTGAAGAGAGCACCAAGGACCTGACCAAAAACGTGGCCTCGCTCGGTTTTGACTTGAAAGATCTGATCGCGCGCAAAAAGATCGTGGTGGATTTTGTGTACATCGGCGACAGTGACGTTGAAGTGTCCGGCGAGTTCGACCTGGAAGGATTATTCATCCGCCTCGGACATGCCATTGACTCCATCGGTGCCAAGCGCGTTGTGTTGGATACCATTGAGTCGCTCTTCTCCAGCCTGCTCAATCCGCACACCCTGCGCATGGAAATGCGCCGCCTGTTCCGCTGGCTGAAAGATAAAGGCGTAACCGCCATCATCACCGGCGAACGCGGCGAAGGGACTCTGACACGCCAGGGATTGGAGGAATACGTCTCTGACTGTG
>DYDH01000365.1 GCA_020717985.1 Herpetosiphon sp.
GCTAAGCCCCCGAAAGAACAGGGAAATCATAAAAACATGATGTTTAGCAACGCAACTAAAATCATGCGGTTTTGTTTTTCACCACCCCACGATACACATCAATAATCTGCGCGGCGATCTTTTCCCAGGCGTAGTCCAATGCATATTGCGCGGCGCCCAGCCCCATCGTCTCGCGCAGATGCGCGTCTCCCAATAATTTCGATAATTTATCGCACAATGCTTCCGGGTCGCTGTCAGGGATTGTATATCCTGTCAAACCATCCTGCACCAAATAACCAAGCCCGCCCACTTCCGAAGCGATAACTGGCGTACCGCAAGCCATGGCTTCCAGCGCCACCATCCCAAAAGACTCATACAACGAAGGCATCACCAATACCTCCGCCGCCGAATAATAATACGGCAAAGTATCCTGTCCGCGCTTACCAAGGAAGATCACCATGCCGCCCATGCACAAATCATCACACATATTTTGCAGGCGGGTCATTTCATCAGACATATCTTCGGGGATCACATCCGGTTCGCCGCCGATAATAGCCAGATGAACCGGACGGTGCAAACCTTGCAAATCCAAACAGGACATGGCTTGAATCAAAGTATCCACGCCCTTCAAGGGTTCAATGCGTCCCACAAAAAGAACCATGCGATCCTCAGACTTTAGCCCGATAAATTGTTTTGCCTCATCCGACGGGATGGGATAAAAATGACTTGTATCCACACCCGGCGGGATGATCACCATCTTACGGTCATCTCCACGATAAAGGAATCTCAATTGTGTCTGCTCAGCCAAAGTGGCGACAACGATCCGGTCTGCGCGACGGAGGACCTGCCTCTCTCCATTGAGTCGATCCACGCCCGCACGTTCACTCTCCGAGCGAGCCACTCGATTCTTCATCTCGCCCAAAGTGTGGAACATGTGTACGATGGGCGTCCCACCCCAGGCGTCACTGAGTATTTCCGCCGCCAACCCAGACATCCAATAATTGCTGTGGATCACGTCATAGGTGATGCCTTTTTCAATTGCAAATTGCTTTATCCCTTCGGCAAACTCTGGGATGTAATTCGCCAGCTCACTTTTGGATTTGGGGGTCTCAGGTCCGGCCGGCACATGCACCACGCGGTTGCCAAACCCCAACTCGTGGACAACATGCGGCACATGTTCATCCTGCGAACGGGTAAACACATCCACATGAATTCCCATGTGCCCCAACTCGCGCGTCAAATCGCGGACGTAGACATTCATTCCGCCGGTATCTTTTCCGCCCAATGTAGCCAGCGGACAGGTATGATAAGAAAGCATTGCAATCCGAAGCATGGTTTTCAAGTCTCCCAAAACACTGACAACGTGTAAATCTAAAAACTTGCGAGTTTAGTTGGTTTCCTTTATAATCCCCGCCGCTGTACAAATAAACAAGCCACCTTAGCTCAGCTGGTAGAGCAGATAATTCGTAATTATCAGGTCGTGGGTTCGTATCCCACAGGTGGCTCCTAAATATGGCAAGTATACGCCACACTACCACCGTATATAGGTATAAAAAGGACTCCACTTGATGGGGTCCTTTTTTCGTACTGCAACCGTACTGCAACCGAAATTTCAGAAAATCTTTTTAGGCAATGGAACATTTGAGGATTCACGTTCTCCCAATTTCTTGAGATCATTGCTTACATTTATCAGAGTTAAAAGTTCATCCACTTTCTCGGCGGCATCATCCTGCATAACTGGGAGAACATGGGAATAGGTGTTCAAAGTCATACTGATATCCGAATGTCCAAGTCGTTCCTGGACAACTTTAGGGTGGACGCCCTGCTGAAGCATAAGGGTAGCGGCGGTATGGCGCAAATCGTGAAAACGAACATCGGGCAATTCCGCCTCTTTCAGAAGCCTCTTGAAGTTGTGATACAGGTTGCTTGGATCCATAGGAGTCCCTGTAGATGAGGGAAATATCATATCGTTCTCTGTCCAAGAATTTCCTGCGACCTGCCGCGCAACAAGTTGGAGATTTTGATGCTTGCGTAGTTTCTCGATAGTCGCAACCCCTAATGCAATTACACGCCTGCCAGCGGCTGATTTTGGCTCACTAAAAACCAAGCCACCATGCAATCTTTGAAGTTGCCGCTGGATTCTAAGCCGCCGATTTATCCAATCTACGTCAGACCATTTAAGTCCAAGCAACTCACCTTGACGTAAACCTGATGTGACTGCAATCCAGAAAAGGACCTCAAAGCGGCTACCTTCTACATAAGAAAGAAGAGTGCGGACCTGACCATCAGATAAAGTTTTCATTTCTTTGCACTTGACCTTGGGGCGAATGACAACCAATGTCGGATTTCTGCCAATCATTCCCGACTTGACCGCTTGTCAAGAGAAGTTCGTAAAACAGCATGGATAAGCACAACAGATCTAGCGCTCAATCCACTCTCCAATTTCTTACTATATAACGCTTGAATTTGCCTGGGACTTAAATCTTTCATCTTTATCCTCCCCAGTTCAGGGTCGATATGCAGCCTAACAATCTTCTTATATGCATCTATTGTCTTCGGCCGGACGGATGTCTCGGTAAGTACCAACCATTCACTCAAGAAGGCACTGACGTTAGTTTGCGCACCCGAGAAGGTTAATCCATCATCAATTTGAGTTCGAATCTTCCGCAGCCATTCACGGCACTCGCTTTGCGTCTTGAAATACTTACTTACTCGTCGACCCTGGACTGTCATCTGAGCAGCCCAAAGACCATTCTTCCGTCTATTAATACTTCCTTCGCCCTGTCCACGTTTTCTTGCCATTAAAGTCTCCTTTTTATCTTAGTCCTACCCGCCATAGTTACTCATGATGGATAGAGCATAGCTACCCCTACTCTGTTATTGTCTTGTGACCTTTTGCAAAAGTAGGTTGTTGAACAGGAAGCCCCGGAAAATCCGCGACTGTGTACGGGGTCGGAATTTCACAGTTCGTTCAACCCAGGGCTTCCTGTTGCGTTTTTGTGTCACTTAAGTGACTTTGTATTTTTCCGCTTCATCAGCTAAAAATTGCTTCAAGAGGCGTGACTTGCGCTTTCGACATTTCGGGCTGCAGGTGGCAAACCCAGGCGGTGAGGGTTGCCCACATATCTGGCAAGGCTTGGGGTCTACTTGTGCCCGTTGCCGTTGCTGTCCATTCCCGTCAGGAA
>DYDH01000366.1 GCA_020717985.1 Herpetosiphon sp.
GTTTACAAAACAAAAAAATTGCAATACTGGTTGCCGAAGGCGTGGAAGATTATGAATATTTTGTCCCCATGATGCGATTACAAGAGGAGGGCGCGAAGGTACTCACTGCTGGTCTTGACCTGAAACCCACAAAAGGAAAAAACGGTTTAGCATTCACGCCCGACACATTGATCGAGTCACTTAATGCGGATGAACTTTTTGCGCTCGTCATCCCCGGCGGTTGGGCGCCCGATAAATTACGCAGGTATGATGTCGTGAAAAATCTGGTCAGGAAAATGGACGATGCCGGAAAAATAATTGGCATTATTTGTCACGGCGGCTCCATTGCAATCTCGGCTGGAATCATCAAAAAGGGTCAGCGGGTTACGGGATCAACTGGCATCAAAGATGATCTCGTCAATGCGGGCGCTGTCTGGGCGAATGAACCTGCTTTTCGTGAGGGCAATCAGGTCTGGGGGCGGGTGGTTGCGGACATTCCTGATTTCAACCGCGAGTTGGTGAATGCGTTGGTCGAATAAATTTCGAACATAAAAATTCTCAAAGGGGAAAATGGTCAAGCAATTGCACCATTTGTTTTGCGAAACTCCAAAAAGCGACTCGCATTTGTATCCATGTTGCAACTTGAGTTAAGCAAGTGTATTAAGGTACAATTTTGGAATGATTTTTCACGTGCCATCCCACAGGAGTTTGCCGTGGAATCGTCCACAGTAAAAGCACCGTTACTCTTCGCGGAAAATATTCAGAAAAAATATGCCGACATCAATATCCTGACGGATATTAATTTGTCCTTGAATCATGGGGAAATCCACGGGCTACTAGGAGTGGATGGCGCCGGGAAAACTTCGCTTGTCAATATCCTTTCGGGAGTGACCAGCCCGGACGCAGGATGCATCTATTTGGACGGAAAGCCGATTATCCTCGATAGCTCCGAGAGGGCCAATGCCCTGGGGATTGGCGTGGCACATCAGGGCGATCAATTAATTCCGGGCATGGACATCGTCGAAAATGTCATGCTCAGTTTTTCACCCCGCAAGCATTTTCTCTTCCTGCCCATCATCGATTGGAAAAAAATCCGCGAGGCTGCTCAAGAGGCGCTCGAATTACTGGAAACAGACATCAACCTTAATACCAACATCAGGGACTTAACTTTTGCCCAGCGGCAGATGGTAAAAATCGCTGTGGCAATTGCCACACGCCCAAAAATCCTCTTGCTGGATGAACCAACGTACGGGTTGTCCGCTGCTCAGGCACAGGTATTTTTCAAGGCAATGCATCGGCTGGCCCAACGTGGAACAGGAATTTTATATACTTCCCAGCGGCTGGATGAACTTCCGCATATTTCAGACCGCGTGACCGTGATCAAGGAAGGCAAGATTTTGGGAACGATGCAAGCAGGGGATGTCACGCTTCGCTCGGTGGTCGAGTTGATGGTCGAAGATACCAGTCAAGCCATGTCTTTGCGCCAGTCTGACCGGCTGCGGCGCGACTTTGTCTCGCTTGTCTCGCACGAACTCCGCACCCCGCTGGCAACTATTCGGGGCTACGCCGAAACAGTGATCGCCCGAAAGTGGAGCGAAGAAATTCAGCAGGAATGCATGGAAAACATCAACGCAGGCTGCGAGCGTCTAACCGACTTGGTGGATGATCTGCTGGACATAGCCAATCTGGATCAGGGGAGCATGAGGATCGAAAAGGAAAGCCTGATGCTCGACCGTTTGGTCAACAACCTGCTCATCTCGCAATGGAAACTCAAAGCGGTTGATCACAAAATCGAGGCGCGTTTTCCGCCCGAATTTCCGTCCATTCAGGCTGACCCACGGCGCATTGAGCAGGTCTTGAATAATCTCGTGGAGAACTCCATCAAATATTCCCAAAAAGGCGGACGCATTATCATTTCCGGTGAAGTGGATGCGGACAACAAGGTGGTAACTGTGACCGTACAAGACGAAGGCACGGGTATTTCGGAAGAATACCTGGAGCGCATTTTCGAACGTTTCTACCGCGCTCCCAACCCATCATCGGGGTACACCGATGGCAGCGGGCTGGGACTAGCCATCTGCAAGGGCATCATCAACCGTCACGGCGGTCAGGTCTGGGCTGAAAGCTCGCCCGGCAAAGGGACCGCCATCACATTTTCCCTGCCACTCAACCCACGGGTGGTCATGGCTTGGGTGGAACCATGAGCGCAATTCTTGTTGTGGAAGACAATCCGCGTTTGTCGCGCCTGATCCAGCTAAACCTCGAAGCCGAGGGACATCAAGTATCGCTCCATTCGGATGGCATTCAAGCCAGTCTTTATTTGCGCGATCATGCCCCGGATTTAGTCATTCTGGATTTGATGCTCATCAGCATGAGCGGATGGGAAATCCTGTTGCAAATGCGGCGGGATGAGCGATTGAAGCAAATTCCAGTGGTGGTGGTTTCGGCGATGGCTCAGCCCGAAGACCGACAGTGCGCCTTGAATTCCGGGGCGAATGAGTATTTTGTCAAACCATTCGGCGTGCATGACCTGCTCGCCAGTGTCAACCGTTTGTTACAGGATGTGTCTCATGCGTGAATTCAGGGTTCTGGTCGTGGATGATGATCCGGCAATCTTGCGCCTTCTGGAGTTGAACCTGACGGCTGAAAATTACCGCGTGCAGTGCGCCGCCAGCGGACGCGCGGGATTCGACCTGCTGCATACCTGGCATCCCGATGTTGTCATCCTCGACCTGATCCTGCCCGACATGGATGGGATGAAATTGTGCCAGCGGATACGCGAGGTTTCAGATGTCCCCGTCATTGTTTTGACAGCCAGGAAGGATGAAAAATATCTCGTTCAAAGTCTGGACGCCGGAGCGGATGATTACGTCGCCAAGCCCTTCCGACGCGAGGAACTGCTTGCCCGTCTGCGGGCGGTCATGCGCCGCACAAACATCAACCCGACGGAAGAATACAGCAGCGAGGAGATCATCCGCGGAGAGATCACACTGAACTGTAAAACCCGCCAGTTAACCATCGGCGAACAGCACGCGAAACTCTCGCAAACCGAATTCAAACTGCTCTACCTGTTGGTGACTCACGCCAACAAATTGCTGACCTACGATGAATTGGTCTCCAAGGTGTGGGGGCCGGAGTTCACCGGAGACACCGAGCGCCTGCGCACCTACATCCGTTACCTGCGCCAGAA
>DYDH01000095.1 GCA_020717985.1 Herpetosiphon sp.
GCGCGCAATTCCCCAGCGGACATATTCCATGCCATCTGCCAACGTGAAGGCAAGTTCCTGCGCGGCAGTTGAACCAGCTTCGCGGATGTGATAGCCGCTGACCGAGATCGTATTCCACTGCGGGACGTGTTGCGCGCCGAATTCCATCGTATCCACTACCAGTCGCATGGATGGCGCAGGCGGATAGATGAATTCCTTTTGCGCGATAAATTCCTTGAGGATGTCGTTTTGAGTTGTGCCGCGCAATTGATCCAATCGCACGCCCTGATTTTCTGCGGCGGCAAGATACATGGCCCAAATGATCGCGGCGGGTGAGTTGATGGTCATGCTCGAAGAGACTTTATCCAGTTGAATGCCGTCGAGCAGAATTTCCATGTCTTTCAACGAGGAGATCGCCACGCCGCATTTACCAAACTCACCCAGCGCTTCGGGGGCATCAGTATCGTAGCCCATCAGAGTGGCCAGGTCGAAGGCAATGCTCAATCCCGTTTGACCCTGCCCGAGCAGGTACTTGAATCGCGCGTTCGTTTCCTCCGCAGTGCCGAAACCGGCGAACATCCGCATCGTCCATAATTTACTGCGGTGAAGCGTGGGGTGGACTCCGCGCGTATATGGATACTCGCCTGGCTGTCCGAGGTCGGCGGCGTAATCAAGTTTCGCAATGTCGAGCGGAGTGTACAGCCTGTTGATCGTTTCAGACGATGTCGTTATGAAATCCTGTTTGCGTTCCGGTAATTGAGCCTGCATTTTTTGCAGGGAAGTCTTCTCCCACTTTTCCAGCGAGTCTTTTAATTCATCCAGTTTTTTTCTGTCGTACATGGCGCGCTCCTTTGGCGGGATGGTTGGATTATACATGGGTCGTAGTCTGGTATACTACCGAAAAGTAAAAAGTGAGAAGTGAAAAGTGAGAAGTGAAAATATGCCGCGTTTTGAAATTGACGTAGACCCATGTGACCATATCACCGCAGATGCCATTGGCAATCCAGGCCAGCGTGTCTTTTACCTGCAAGCCTATCAGGACCAGCGCACGATCACCATCCTGATCGAAAAGGCGCAACTTCAATCGTTGGCCATCGGCGTTGAACAATTCCTTTCGCAGATCAACCAGCAAAATCCCGACCTTGAAGAAGCGAGCGGTGAATTTTCCGAACAGCACATGCGAATCCACCCGCCCGTTGACCCGCTTTTCCGTGCCGGCGAGATCGGGCTTGGCTATGACAAGGAACGCGACCGCGTTGTTATTTTCGCCAAGGAATTACTCACTGAAGAAGATGAACCCGAATCCGCAGCGCAGATCCGCTTTTGGGCCACCCGCAGTCAGATGCGAAAACTGGCGCGCTGGGGCGCGGACGTGGTAAATCGCGGTCGTCCTGTTTGTTCGCAATGCGGACAACCCATGGAACCCGAAGGTCATTTCTGCCCGAAGAAGAACGGGCATCTGCATTAAAGATGTTGAAGGTTGCAGGTTGAAGGTTTTTCTGGCAACCTGTAACTTGCAACCTGTAACCCAACCCCCGCATGATTCCACAAAACTCCAACATAATTCAAACCGCATTAACCCTCGGCAGCTACGAACTCAAAGGCCAGTTCGTGCTTGGCAGTAATTACACCTTCTTTGTCAATGTGCAGTACGAAGGCGTGGAATATCCTGCCGTGTATAAACCGAGTAAGGGCGAACAGCCGCTTTGGGATTTTCCCGATAATACATTGGCGCAGCGTGAAGTTGCTGCGTATCTGTTAAGCGAACAACTTGGACTTCATTTTGTGCCTGTTACGGTTCTGCGCGAAGACGGTCCGCATGGGCGCGGCTCGCTTCAACAATATGTAAAATATGACGTGGAATATCACTACTTCAACTTTACATCTGAAGACAAGGAACTTCTCAAACCCGTCATGTTATTTGACCTGTTGATCAACAACGCAGACCGCAAAGGCAGTCACGTCTTTTTTGAGAATGACACGCACAAGTTGTACGCCATAGATCACGGCGTTTGTTTCCATGAAGAGGATAAGCTTCGCACCGTGATCTGGGACTTTGCCGGGCAGGCGATTCCAGACGACTTGCTCGCGCCCCTTTCCCAATCTGATATCTGGTCGGACGCCCTTGAGTCTTATCTCAGCCCGGAAGAAATCACCGCCCTCCAGCGCCGCGCCGAGAAATTGCTTGTATCAAAAGTATTTCCGCGCGCTCCGCGAGACCGCCGCGCGTTTCCATATCCCCCGATATAAAAAGTTCAAGGTTACAGTCGCAAGTTTTACCTTCAACCTGTAACCCTCAACCTGTAACTTTCAACTGGAGAAAACCATGCACTACAAACTTGCACTCATCGGTTTCGGCAATGTTGGACAGGGCTTGGCCCAAATTTTGCGCGATAAGCGCGCAGGTTTGGCACAACAATTTGGCGCGGACTTTACCATCGTGGCGGTTTGCGACCTGCTCAAAGGCAGTGTCTGCGACCCCAACGGACTCGACCCCGCAACATTGCTTGATACCGTAGCGGCAACCGGCAAACTTGAAACAGTGTCCGCTCCGCATCATGGCTGGGACGCCCTGCAAACCATCGCCGAATCCGGCGCGGATATCATCGTAGAATTAAGTTATACCGACCTGAAAACCGGCGAACCCGCGCTCACGCATTTGCGTGCCGCGCTGAATGCCGGCAAGAATGTGGCAACCACCAACAAAGGTCCCATTGCCTTGCATTACACCGAATTGAAAAAGATCGCCGATGCCAAAGGCGTGGAGATCGGCGCGGAAGGCACTGTGATGAGCGGCACACCCTCCATGCGCCTCGGCTTGGAGTTATTATCGGCGGCAGGCATCACGCGCCTGCAAGGAATCATCAACGGGACGACCAATTACATCCTCACCCAAATGGAATCCGGTATGACCTACGCGGACGCGTTGGCAGAAGCGCAAGCCAAAGGTTATGCAGAAGCAGACCCCACCGGTGACGTCGAAGGTTTTGACGCGGCAGGCAAGGCTGTTATTCTCGCGAACCTGCTCATGGGCGCGTCGCTCACCATGACCGACGTGGATCGCACCGGAATTACCGGACTTACTCCGCAAGACATCACATCCGCCGCGGCGAACGGCGAACGTTGGAAACTCATCGGCAAAGTGGAAAAGGTGAATGGTCAAGTGACTGCCAGTGTGCGCCCCACGCGCCTGCCGATCACACATCCGCTTGCTTCGGTTGGCGGCGCGACGAATGCGCTCACCTACACCACTGACCTGCTCGGTGATGTGACTCTCATCGGCCCCGGCGCGGGGCGTTTGGAAACAGGCTACGCCATTTTAGGCGATCTACTGGCAATCCATCGCCGATTTGGGAAATAAGCCGCCAAGACGCTAAGATTAAATATTTCTTCTTTGCGCCTCCGCGTCTTTGCGTTGAAATTTATACAAGCTCTGCAAATTGGTATTTTGAATTAAGTTACGCACCCAAAATTGGAAATCAGAAAACTTATGCATTACAAACTAGCTTTGATCGGATTCGGCAACGTCGCGCGCGCGCTGGCAAAATTATTTTTACGAAAAGAAGACCTGCTCAAACAGCAGGGAATTACATTCTCGTTCACAGGCATCTCCACCGGCCGGCACGGATGCGCCGTCAACCCTGACGGCCTCGATATTCAAAAAGCCCTCGCACTCGTCGAAAGCGGAAAATCCATTTCACCACTTACCACTTACCAATTACCAATCACCAATTCTTTGGAAGTCATCCAGCACTCCGCCGCCGATGTCATGTTCGAGAATTCCCCGGTCAACAAGCAGACAGGTCAGCCTGCGCTCGACCATGTCCGCGCGGCGTTGAATTTGGGAATGCACGCCATCACAGCCAATAAAGGAACTGTCGTTCATGGCTATCGTGAGTTGATCGCGTTGGCGAAGAGCAAGGGGAAAATGTTCAGGTTCGAATCAACTGTCCTGGGCGGTGCGCCAGTTTTCTCGGTCATGCGCGAAGCGTTTCCGCTTGCGGACCTTTCCTCATTCAAAGGCATATTCAATGCCACAACCAACATCATCCTCTCGCGCATGGAGAATGGCGAATCCTTTGAAGACGCAGTCAACTACTGCCAATCCATCGGCGTGGCAGAAACCGACCCCACCAACGATGTGGATGGTTGGGATGCGGCTATCAAAGTCGCGGCGTTGGTCA
This sequence comes from Herpetosiphon sp., assembly GCA_020717985.1. Classification (GTDB taxonomy): domain Bacteria; phylum Chloroflexota; class Anaerolineae; order Anaerolineales; family Villigracilaceae; genus Villigracilis. The sequence goes on from DYDH01000095.1 coordinate 4,164, forward strand.
CCGTATTAATGGACACTCCCATCACCCCGGAGCAAATCAACCCCATCGGCATTGGCGGCATCCGCCCTGAAATGATCGCCAAAGCCAAAGCAGAAGGCAAACGCTACAAGCTAGTCTGCTCCGCTGAAAAGGTCGGTGGTAAAGTCAGTGCAAGCGTCGCCCCGCAACTAGTGGATTCAACCTCTCCGCTCTACGGCATGATGAACTCCAGCACCGGCATCACCTTCCGCACCGATGTTACCCTCGACTATTCCATTATCGAAACCGAACGCGAAGGCATGCAAGGTGGCCCCGTTGAAACCGCCTACGGCTTGTTTGCAGATTTTGTGAGCGTAGCGAACACGGTAGGTCACGCTTAAAGCGTGACAGCCAACTTTATCTATGAACCTCCTAGGGTAATCGCATTTGAAACTACCAAAAGTAACAAACATGAAAATCTGGCAGAAAAATCCGCCAATCTTCGCTAATCCTCTCTATTCGTTAACAAAATTCGCGCAGATTAGCAAAGATTAGTGGAAAAAATTCCTAATGCGATTGCCCTAATGAACCCCCGGGTTTTTAAGGACTCGGAGGTTTTACATGCTATAATGAAAATGCACCGGAAAACATCCCAGTGCCATTCATGGGGATGATCGGCTTCGACGGGAGAGGCTGGTTCCGGAATGCGAGCCGAGCGTGCGCCGAACTCGTAAACGCAGCGCAAACTTTAAGTGCCAACCGCACTTCATACGCCGCTATGCCTCTCGCCGCTTAAGGTGAGAACGTAACGGTCGACATCTTCGGATGTCGCGTCCGCCGGCACCGAACCCTACCGGGTGACGGATCGGGCGAAACAAAGGTAGAGTGCCGCGTATGATTCTGCTAAATGCGCCCAAGACTAGCAGATGGTCACAGAGTTACCTGTCCGCCGAGATCTCTGTGATGACAAACTTCGGCAGACTACGCTCGTAGATTTCCGAGGGTCGAATCTTTCGGACGCGGGTTCAATTCCCGCCATCTCCACACCCGTTCGACCAGCAGGTTATACTGCTGGTCGAATTCGTTTAATCGGAGAAACTATGAAAAAACTTTTCTTATTCCTTGGATGTCTCACCCTGATTATTGCCTGTCAAAATACCACATCCACGCCCCAGGCTGAAGCCACACCAATGGCAGCGACCATGACTCCGCCCCCGTCTGCCACAGCGACCCAGACATTTACTCCTGCCCCAACATTAACCCCCACACCCGTGCCGCTATTCTTCACCGAAGAATTTAACGCCGACCTGGGAGCTTGGGCATCCTTCCAAACCGGTGGTGCAGAATCGCCGAAGGTGAATCTTGAGAATGACCTTCTGCGCATTGATTTTCCAGCGCCAAACACCTGGTATTACGCGATCCACAATGCGCATGAGTATTCAGATGTGTTTGTCAGCGCCAAATTCCTGGGCACGTCCACAGGATCAATCGGCGTGATCTGCGATTACAGCGAATCAAATGGATGGTACGAATTCAACATCGCCAGCGATGGGACCTATAGCGTTCTCTTCGGTCAATGGCTGGTACAGGGGATCGCACAATACACACCAATTGTGATCAAGACAACCGAATATCTTCATCCCGGAAAACTCGATTATGAGATCGGACTGACATGTCAGGAAAATACCCTGCTGCTGCATATCAATGGAAAACTCTTTCGCAAACTGGATGTCACCCATTACGGCCTGACCAAAGGCAAGATCGGCATCAACGCTTCGTCCTTTGATGAGACTCCCATGACTGCGACCTTTGATTGGGTAACGGTAAGCGAACCGTAGATTACGTTTGCATCGTGACAGATGCTGAGGTCTTTTACAATTTCTATGTGCTGTTAACAGAATTCTTGCATACATCGCTTAATATTTATATATTGAAAACTATTAGCAAGGAGTAACCTTATGGCAAAAATTATTGGCATTGACCTCGGCACGACAAACAGTGTTGTCGCAGTGATGGAAGGCGGCACACCCACTGTAATTACAACAGCAGAAGGCGGACGTATCTGTCCATCCATCGTTGCCTTCAACAAGAACGGCGAACGCATGGTCGGACAAACCGCCAAACGACAGGGTGTTATCAATTCAGATAATACTGTCTATTCCATTAAACGTTTCATGGGACGACACTTCGAAGAGACCAGTGTCGAGCGCGGCATGGTTCCATTTAAAGTAATCGAAGGACCATCCAATGACGTGCGCGTCAAAATCCCTGTGACTGGGAAGGAATATTCTCCGCAGGAGATCAGCGCGATGATCTTGGGCAAGCTCAAATCAGATGCTGAAGCCTATCTGGGCGAACCTGTCACACAGGCAGTCATCACCGTCCCTGCGTATTTTAACGACAGCCAACGCCAGGCTACAAAAGACGCTGGCAAGATCGCAGGACTGGAAGTCTTGCGTATCATCAATGAACCAACAGCCTCCGCTTTGACCTATGGTCTCGACAAGAAAAAGAATGAAACAATATTAGTCTTCGACCTTGGCGGCGGCACATTTGATGTGTCTGTGCTCGAAGTAGGCGAAGGCGTGATCGAAGTCAAATCCACGAATGGCGATACTCACCTCGGCGGCGATGATTGGGATCAGAAAGTCACCAACTGGGCGGCGGATGAATTCAAGAAAGACCAGGGCATTGATTTGCGGACTGACAAACAGGCATTACAGCGTTTGCGCGAAGCCGCAGAGAAAGCCAAGATCGAACTTTCCACAGTCATGGAAACCGAGATCAATCTGCCTTACATCACAGCCGATGCGAGCGGGCCGAAACATTTACAGGTAAAACTCACGCGCGCCAAGTTTGAGCAGATGACCGGCGACCTGCTTGCACGCTGCCGCAAGCCGTTTGAAGCCGCACTCAAAGATGCGGGACTCTCCGCAGACAAACTCGATGAAGTTGTGCTGGTGGGTGGTTCATCTCGTATGCCGATGGTTCAGGACCTGGTACGAAGCCTGACGAATGGCAAGGAGCCGAACAAGGGTGTCAATCCCGATGAAGTCGTTGCAATCGGTGCGGCAATTCAGGCAGGCGTGCTTGGTGGTGATGTAAAAGATATTTTATTGCTGGACGTTACTCCGCTTTCACTCGGCGTGGAAACCATGGGCAGTGTGATGACTGTGATGATCGAACGCAATACCACCATCCCAGTCCGCAAGACCGAGACTTATTCCACCGCCGCAGATAACCAGACCGCCGTTGACATTCATGTCTTGCAGGGCGAACGCCCGCTGGCAAACGACAACATGAGCCTCGGAAGATTCAGATTGGATGGAATCCCACCGGCCCCACGCGGTATTCCGCAGGTGGAAGTGACCTTTGACATTGACGCGAACGGCATCTTACATGTGACTGCGAAGGACAAAGCCACAGGCAAGGAACAAAAGATAGCCATTACCGCTTCCACGAACCTGAACAAAAATGACATTGACCGCATGGTTCAGGAAGCGCGTCAGAATGAAGCCGCAGATAAACAACGCCGCGAAGTGATCGGAGTGAAAAATGATGCCGACAACCTCGTGTATCAAACCGAAAAAGCATTGCGCGAACTAGGCGATAAAGTTCCGGCGGCGGAACGCGGCTCCATCGAAACCCAGATCAACGACCTGAAGCAAGCCGCACAAGGTGATGATGTTGCCAGTATCAAGAAACACACGGAGACATTGCAAAACGCCTTCCACGCTCTGAGCCAGCAACTCTACTCGCAAGGCGAACCGCAAGCGCAGGGGCAACCTCAGGACGGCGGACAACAATCCGCTCCACACGGCTCCGCCAGTGGAGATGTGATTGACGGTGAAGTGAAAGAGTAATGCAAGTAACGAGTAATAAGTAAGAAGTAAAAAGAGTGAGCGCCCGATTTTTATAGGGCGCTCACTCTTTTTGATTGTTTTTTAGTAATTCATCAATGAGTTTTTTTGCATAAAGCGTTCCCCCACTTTTTACTTTTTACCTCTATCCTTGAGTTGGACGCGGGGCGGAGACTTGAGTCTGTTGTTTGTTTTGAGGGGAAAGTCCATCAATCACAGATGCGAGGATGCGATAGGTCAACAGAAAAAGCAAACTGCCTGCGGAAATCCAATAGTAGTTTTGCCCCCAGCCTGCGCTGGTGTCTGTACCGCTGAACAAGCCGTGGAAAATTCCCATCAGGTACATTGCGAAACTGCCGTAATGCAGGAGGCGCCATGACTTTTGACCGATGACGGGACGGATGTAAAAGGTGAGCGCCAGAATTGCCCAGGTGTAAAACGCAAGTTGACCAATGCCAACCCAGAACGGGCGATAGTCCACTGTGCTGAATGGGATGAAAAGTTGCAGCAGCGTGAAGTTGATGTAATGATCGCCGAGAATGACGATGGCATGAAATACTGCAAATGCCAAACCCAGCAGGCTGACATATTCATGCAATGCAAATGCGGCGGGCGCGCCGGGCCATAGGCGCGCCATCTTATTGGTGATGCCAAGTCCGAGCGCCATGGAAAGCCAGAGCAGGCTTAAAGATACAAAGGCTGTGGCGCGGGAGAGATACCAAAAAGCTTTGGGTGCGTCGCCGCCGAGCGAGAATGACATATTGGGCAGCCAGGAGGGCAGGATCAATACCGCGACAAGCAGACCAACCGTCATGGCCACAAAGAAAGTCAAAAATGTTTGGATGTTTACGGATGATTCATATTCAACTGGGTCAGGTGAATTTTCAGACATAATTTACTCCTTACAAATACTATTTACTAACGAATGTCCCGAAGGTTCTTTGAAAAAAATGTATTGCCAATCAAACCTTCGGGACGGTATGTGACAAATACTCGTGAATTCGCTGGCTATAAAACGTATGCCCATTTTCAAGGACGATGATCCCAGCCAGAACAGGGTCAGATTCAATCCACTTTAATCCTTCTTCGCCGCCCAAAATAAGTACGGCTTTTGCGGCAGCTTCGGCTTCCATGACTGTCGGCGCGACGATAGTTGCGCTCATCACATTTGTTTCAGCAGGCTGGCCTGTATATGGATCAATGATGTGGTGTCGCGGCAAACCGTTTTGGCTCCAGCGGCGGCGGTCCCTGCCTGAGGTGGCTACTCCGCAGCGATTCAAATTCAGGGTCTCAAAATCTGTGCCTTGCACAAAAGGATTCCTGACACCGATCTGCCACGGCGCTCCGCTTGCAAGTGGAGCGCTAATGGCAATATCACCGGCGGCATTCATCAATGCGGAGCCATGTTCCTTGAGTTTCTCAACGGTTTGATGCGCCGCCCAGCCTTTCGCAACACCGCCAAAATCAAGGCGCACGCCGTAAGGCAGGCATATCGTTTTGGATTTTTCGTCCCATGTAACAACCGAAAGCGGATTCACTGCCGATAAAACCTGCAAGCCATGTCCACTTTGATGACGCGGCAGGGTGTCAAAACTTTGACTGTAGCCAGCCTCAAGCATGGCGTCCAACACTGTCGGTGTGACCAGCCCGTTCGTGATCGTTTCCGCTGACAGGGCGTATTGGAATACATCCCACAGCGTATCGCTGACATCCACAGGCTGGTCAAATGTTCGGTTGAGACGAGACAATTCACTGTCAGCGCGGAAGCGGCTCAGAGTCTGCTCCCAGTCCTCGAACCACCCCGGGACCATATCCAAAATATCCGTATCCCCTTCCAGGATGGCGAGCATTTCTCCACCCATGGCGCGGAATGGCAAACGTTGCAACATTACGATGAACCAGTTGAAGCAACAGCGCCACCGCCACCGCCAGCCCCACCACCATCTCCGCCTCCACCGCCGCCGCCCTGGATGATAATCTGAGTCCGCGGGGCACTTCCACCCAATAGAATGGGACCATTGCCTTGCAAAGTTGTACTTTGCAAAGTTGGTTGAACTTCAACCATCGGGGCGGCTGCTTGTACGGGTTGCGGAGGAGGAATCGATGCCTGTTCCTGCGCGCGCTTTACCGCTGTTTCACGGTCTGGTCCGGCAAACAAATTCCAGAAGATAAGCGTGAGGGCCATCGAACCTGTGGCGATCATGATTTGTATATCATTCCAATTTCGAGAGGCGGGTTTATTTGCCATAATATATATTCCTGTTTTGCGGATTATTGTTAATCATCGCCGCCCTCTTGTTCATTGCCGCCTTCCTGCTCACCATCTCCATTGCTGGCAACAGTAACAGCAGCGCTGCTTTGATTATCACCGGAATTCCTCTTCGAACCTTTTTGAATAATGGTTGTGACGGCTAATTTGGAAATGGATAGGACCTGACCATCCATGCTTAAGTAAACGAGATCGCCAGATGAAAACGTGACGAGATATGCATCTGCGCCTTCAAACTGGGTAACTTCCACACTGTATAGATCTGTGCGTCCCAATATCTTGCCGGCCAGGGCGGCGGCAGCTTCAGGTGCAAGGTTTACGATTTGGGTGGGTGGAACAACAGCGGCGATCGGCTCGCTGACCACTGCCGCCATTACGGTTGGCTGTGATTGAACCGCGGCAGTTTGGGTTGAACCAATAATATTCTGATATGCCGATGCCACACCGAACAAAACGGCCAGCATAAACGTGGTCAAGACTGCTGAAATGAACAAGGTACTTTTTCGCATTAGATAATCTCCTTTATTGACTATATAAGGGATATGTCGTTTCAAATTCAAAAGAGTTACTGGTGTGAATATTAGAATTCCCTCAGAAAGCCACCCAATGAATATTTGATGCGACTCTTTTTGGATAGAGAGTAAAGTCCTATGGATGCAACAAAAAACGCGAAGCGCAACGTGCGCCTCGCGTTTTTCCTAATTACTATTTACTGAACTTACTCTCCGTACTCTCCCGCATCTTCCTCCACAGCCATCATGGGTTCTTCCGCGGGTCTTTTATCGAGAAACTCCAAGGTTTGAACCACAACCTTTGTGAAGTATCTGGTCTCGCCCTTGTCTTCGTATTTGTCGGTTTTCAAGCGGCCTTCAAGAAAAACAAGGCTGCCCTTCTTCAAATACTCCTGGCAGACCTCGCCGAGCCGCCCCCATGCTTCAATATTGACCCACTCGGTGGATTCCTTCGTCTCGCCGTTCTTATCCTTCCAGCGGTTGCTGACGGCAAGGCTGAAATGTGCCACTTTCTTGCCTGTGGGAGTGAACTTGCTTTCGGGGTCCTTGCCCAAACGGCCGATCAATTGGACGCGGTTTAGTGTAGGCATGGCTCCTCCGCTTTCGTTACGTTACCTTTAGATGCAGTGTTAAGTGTCATATAAGTCTCCTTTTTATCTAAAAGATTATTGAGTTGTGTCTTGCTGGATAACACGCCAGCCCGAACGGGTCGGTACTGGCATGGCATCTTCGTCAGAGTTATACTTGTTCTGGTTCTGCCGTGCCTTGTTTCTTGAGGACGGGCAAGCCTGTCTTCATTTCAACCACGTCATAGCCAGCAGGTACAGTGTCCATGGCACCTTCCTTGACTTCCTTCGAGAAGTAAAAGAGTGTGCGTTCCTTGCCTGTGGAAGTAATGCTCTTCTTTCCGTGCAGGTAGTAGGTGGTCCCTTTTGAGTTTGTAAATCCGTAAGCCATTATTATCTCCTTTATGTCTAATTGGTGCCTAAAGTGTAGAACAAAATTTCTAGCCTGTCAAGCCCCTAAACAGGTTAATGTATAGACAAATCTACTGGAGCCTGCATGAAAACCGTATCCACCCTGTTTGACCTAAGAGCCGCCCGCCTCTCCCTCTACGGGACAGTTGGTCTGGTCCCGACGATGGGATACCTGCACGAGGGGCATCTCTCTCTCATCCGCCGTGCAAAGCTGGAATGTGACAGCGTGGCTGTCAGCATCTTTGTCAACCCGACGCAGTTTGGGGCAAATGAAGACCTGTCCAAGTATCCGCGTGACCTGACGCGTGACCTGAGCCTGATCGAGCCGCTTGGTGTGGACCTGGTTTGGAATCCTACCCCTGAGATCATGTATCCGGCTGGCTACCAGACCTGGGTGGAGGTTGAAGCGATGACTCGTCCACTGGAAGGTGCGATGAGACCTGAACACTTCAAGGGTGTGACCACTGTCGTGACAAAGTTATTCAATGCAATCCAGCCGCACAAGGCGTACTTTGGTCAAAAGGATGCGCAACAGGCGGCGGTCATCCGCCAGATGGTACGGGACTTGAACTTCCCGCTTGAGGTGATTGTCTGCCCGACCACGCGCGAAGCGGACGGGCTGGCGATGTCGAGCCGCAATAAATATCTCGAAGGCGCAGACCGTCCAGCCGCGACGATTTTGTTCCATGCATTAAGTGCGGCAAAATCTGCCTACGAGGGCGGCGAGCGAAATGCGGAAAAATTACGAGAGATCATGAAAGTTACGCTTGCCGCAGAGCCGCGCGCGCAAATGCAATATGTTTCGTGTGCCGATTACGATACGCTCGAAGAGTTGGATATGGTCAGCGGGAAAACCCTGCTTTCGATGGCGGTTTTGTTGGGAAAGACAAGATTGATCGATAATTTTGTGTTGGGGTAATGTTAAGTAATTCGTCGAAAATATTTTTACAATCCATTCGTGCTCTTTCGGGGGGGAATCCCCCGAAAAGCCAAAGGTGTGTCTAGAAACTTTCGACCGACCACTTAGCTTTGCAGGAGACTAAGATGAAACAAAAGAAATTTGGCTTGCGTTACTGGCTCAACCTTCTTGGCGCGGCGGTCATCATCGTTATTCTTGGCTTTCTGGTTTTGGTCGTAAACCTGAGCTATAGGCAAACACAATCCTACCTGCATCCTGTACGGCATCATCCAACAGGGGAATTTCTCAAGGCAAACGATATCCAATATGAAAATATTGATTTGGTCACAGGAGATGGGCTCAAACTCGCAGCATGGTACACGCCCCCAAAACCCGCCCTGAGCGGTGTCGAAGGGAATGGGACTGTGATTTTGGTTGCGCATGGACATGCAGATGCCCGTCCTGAAGACATATATGCTTTATTTGCAAATCATGGTTACGGTGTGCTTGCATGGGACTTCCGCGCGCATGGAGGCAGCGAAGGTGACTTCACCTCGCTTGGGTATTATGAAGTATTGGATGTTAAAGCGGCATTGGATTACGCGCTGGCACAGCCCGGGGTTAAACACGTTGGCGGGTGGGGAGGCTCCATGGGGGCGGTGACGATGATCCGTTCAGCCGCGAAATATCCCGAGATCGAAGCAATCGTGACGGATAGTCCCTTTTCAACACTGACTGATGAGTTGGATGTGCGTGTGCCCTACCCTGTAATTCGCCCTTTAGTCCGTTTTTTTGCAGAACAGCAAACTGCTTTGGATCTGAACGATGTCAGTTCAGTGGATGATGTGGCGTTGATTAGTCCACGGCCCGTGTTCATCATTCAAGGCATGGAGGATACGATGATCCCATTGGATTCTGCACAGCGTATTTATGACGCGGCAGGCGAGCCAAAACAATTATGGACAGAATTGGATGCCGGGCATTTGGGAATGTATTCAGCACACCCTGATGAATACACAAAAAAGGTGATCGGATTCTTCGATCAATACCTGGCTGGAAAATGAAATTAAAAATACGTTACTGGCTCAACCTGTTAGCAATGGCAGTGCTTTTGCTGACGCCCGCAATTTTTTCCATCATTGTCGTATATGCCAGTAACGGCTGGGTGCGATCTTATCTTCATCCGGCGCGGAGCATCCCAACAGGGGACTTGCTGGTGGAGAACAATATTCCCTATCAGGAAATTGAATTGACGACAAAAGACGGAATCAAATTGGCCGCCTGGTACACACCACCGCAAAACAATGCAGTGATACTTGTCGCTCATGGATATAACGGCAACCGTCCCGAAAATATGTATGTGATGTTCGCACAACATGGCTATGGCGTTCTGGCATGGGACTTTCGTGCGCATGGTCAGAGCGGCGGTGAAACCTGTTCACTGGGATATTACGAGCAGCTTGATGTGGAAGCCGCGCTGGATTACGCACTGGATCAACCTGATGTGGAACATGTCGGCGCGTGGGGCGGCTCAATGGGCGCGGCAACCGTGATCTTGACGGCGGCAAAACGCCCTGAGATTGAAGCCGTGGTCAGTGACAGCGCATTTCCCACACTGGAAGACGTGATGAAACTTAATATGCAGAACAAAATTATGCTGCCATTCGTGTTATTTTTTTGGGAACAGCAAAGCGGCTCGGAGATGGATCAGGTGCGCCCCGTGGACGAGATCGGGAAGATCAGTCCGCGCGCAGTATTTATCATTGACGGTTGGGAAGGTGGGACAATTACAATGAACTCGCCTTATCGTCTCTTTGATGCGGCGGGGGAGCCAAAGCAGTTATGGGTGGAAGATGGAATTCCACATTTGGCGATGTATGGAAATAACCCCGCAGAATATGAAAAACGAGTAGTCGGCTTTTTTGATGAATATCTGAAATAAAGGATGAAGGATGAAGAAGGAAGAAAAAAGGCGGACACTTCTGCCCGCCCACTTCTAACTTTTCACTTTTTACTTCTCACTCCATCACTTCATTCTCTCCGCCACGATCTCCGCCACATCTTTGACTTGAATATTTCCGCCATCCGCCTTGGATGCATCGTTCATCATTGTCAAGCAGAAGGGACATCCCACCGCAACCATACCCGCGCCGGTTGCTTTCGCTTCGGCAAAACGCGCTTCATTGACTCGCGCCGTTCCGGGTTCCTCTTCCTTCCACATTTGTGCGCCGCCCGCTCCGCAGCAGAATGACTTGGCTTCGGTGCGCGGCATTTCGATAGTCAACGCGCCGGCTGATTGCAGCGTGGTTCGTGGCGCATCGGTAATCTTATTGTGTCGGCTCAAATAGCATGGGTCATGGAAGGTCACTTTCAACTCGTCACTCGTAACTTGTAGCTGTATTTTCCCCGCCCCAACCAACTCATTGATGAACTGCGTGTGATGGATGACTTCGTAATTCCCGCCGAAGGCGGGGTATTCGTTCTTGAGCGTGTGCAGACAATGCGGGCAGGTCGTCACAATTCGTTTCGGCGCGACTTCATTCAAGATTTCAACATTCTGAGAAGCCAATCCAAAGAAAATATCTTCACGTCCCGCGCGTCTTGCCGAGTCGCCTGTGCAGGATTCGTTCTTGCCAAGCACGGCGTAATTCACGCCAGCCGCATTCAAAATATTTGCGAAGGCTTGTGCGGTCTTTTGCGCGCGCGCATCGGTGGCGGGCGCACAGCCGACCCACCACAAAATGTCAGGTTCTGCATTTTGCTCAATCGTCGGGACTTTCAATCCGTCCGCCCATTTCATTCTATCCGCTTGCGAAACATTCCACGGGTTTTGGTTGCGTTCCATGCCCTTGAAGGCGGTTTCCAGTTGTTTGGGGAATGTGCTTTCCATCATCGAAAGATTTCTTCGGATGTCCAGAATATCGCGCATCGGTTCGTTGCCGACGGGGCAAATATCCACACACGCGCCGCAACTTGTACAAGCCCACACCGCCTCTTCGCTGATCAACTCGATCATCGCTACATCCGTTGCCGGCATCCGTTTATTCGCTTCATAATCCGCTGCCCCGTTCAAGTGATAGCGTTTGTTGATTTCCAATGCGGCAGGTGAAAGCAATTTGCCCGTGTTGTACTCGGGACAAACTTCCTGACAGCGGAAGCACATGATGCAGGCGTAGCTGTCCATGATCTGCTCACAGCCGAGGTCTTTCATTTTTGCCGCGCCAAATTGTTCGATGGTCTGGTCATCGAGATTGATATAGCTTAATTGTCCGATTGATTTTCTTTCAGGTTTTACCGCGAAATTGATCGGGGCAAAGAATACGTGTATATGTTTTGAATATGGGAAATAGGGAAGGAATGCGACTACCGCGCCGATGGATAACCAAAACGCTGCATGTTCCCCCACGACCAACGCACTCGGACTCATCCCCGCCCAAAGCTGGGAAACAGCCGAGATGCTTGGCTGCCAGCTGTCAACCTGATGGTGCAAGGCCAACGAGAAGGATTCTCCCAGGAAGCGCATCAGATTGTGGATGAAGATGAACGTGGCCACGATCGCCGAGTCACGCAGGATGCCAAATCGCGCTTTGGGATTTAGCAGAGTCGTGTCGCGCGTGGACAGGGTTGCGGGTCGCAGGATGAATCGGCGGATCGCCAGCGCAACAATGCCGACGATGATCAGCACGTTGACGATGTCGGCAAGCAGTCTGTACAGATCCCCGAACAGGCCTGTGTTATCCAGAAGTTTGAAACCTGTGAAAGCGTAGATCAGATCCCCAAGGTTGATCAGCAAAAAGGAGAGGAAGCCCCAGCCGACAAGCGCGTGCAGGATGCTCGTCCACAGGCGGAAACGAAAAACGGGCTGGAACAATCCCACTTTGAGGATAAGTTCCCATACCCGTTTGTAAGCCAGTGACCAGTCTATTTTTCCCTGTCCGCTGTTGATGTGACCCATGATGCGGGCAGCACCGCGATAGGTGTAATACAACGATACGAGTGTCGCAAGGACGAACAAAACCATTTCAATAGGTGTGAGCATGACATCTCCCGTGGTATATGACTGAATTTGTTAAGTTTAGCACAAACCTTGGAATAAAAAATAGTCATATAAGTCACGCTTCAAACGTGACCTACTTCGCCCATGTTCAAGCCTGTCCTGACTTTCAGGCGATTGAGTATAAAGAATCTTGCTTTAGAATTAGCCAACTGTAAACAGGAGAAAATATGGCTTCCCAAATCCGTTCAAAAATATCCCGGCGTGATTTTCTAAAACTTGGCAGCACGCTCGCGGCA
>DYDH01000005.1:0-12254 GCA_020717985.1 Herpetosiphon sp.
CTCACCCTTCCGCACGAAACCATGCTCGGCGCGCTTTGTCATTACATCACCCATGCCGACTTAAAAGATTTCCAACCCATGAAAGCCAACTTCGGAATTCTGCCCGCGCTCGCTCTCGAAAAAAAATCCGGCAAACGTGAGCGCGGTCAACTCTACGCAGACCGCGCCGCAAATGCACTAACGGAATATTTGGCTCTGTAGGTCAGGCTTGCAGCCTGACAATACTTTGCTTAAAATAATCACATTCTATTAAGAGGTTGCTTCGTCGGGAAAAGAAAAAGCCCTCCCTGCAACGACATATTCAAGAGATGAACAACATGACCAAACGAACTGTCACCATTTACCTGACATTTATTGGACTTTTACTGCTTATCGTGCTCAGCGTCTACATCGCATCCTTCCTCAACCGAAAGCCTGATTCGGTTTCCTTCGACAGTTCCCGCGCCTATGCAGACGTGCAAACGCAAGTCGCCTTCGGGCCGCGAATCCCCGGGGCCGAGGGACATGCCCAAATCCGCGAATGGATGCGCGCCGAGTTGGAGGCCGCTGGCTGGGTCGTCGAAGTCCAACAGACCGAACGCATGGGACATCCCATCTACAATATCATCGCCAAGAGAAACGCCGAACCACCGCAGATCATCCTCGGCGCGCATTACGACACACGCATGATCGCCGACAACGACCCCGACCCAGCCAAACGTGCCGAGCCTGTCCCCGGCGCAAACGACGGGGCATCGGGCGTGGCGGTTTTGCTTGAACTGGCGCGCTCGCTGCCAAACGATACTGTCCCTGTTTGGCTGGTATTCTTCGACGCCGAAGACAACGGCCGCATCGAAGGCTGGAATTGGATTTTGGGTTCGCGTGCCTTCGCAGAAGAAATACCCGTCCAGCCGCAAGCAGTTATCATTGTGGACATGATCGGCGACGCAGACTTGAATATCTACCTGGAAAGAAATTCAAACGTCGCCATCCGCACCGAGATATGGTCAACCGCTAAAAAACTTGGCTACGGCAAACAATTTATCAATGAAGAAAAATACAGCATGGAAGACGACCACACCCCATTCCTCGAAGCGGGCATCCCCGCCGTGGACTTGATTGATTTTGACTATCCCTACTGGCACACCATACAAGACACCCCCGACAAAGTATCCGCCGAATCCCTGCAAGCCGTCGGAGACACCCTGCTGCATTGGGTGACGGAACAGTAGGTCGGGCTTGCAGCCTGACATTTGATCTCGGCAGGTTACAAACCCGCCCAACAACTTACGATTGTATAAAAATGATATGGTAAAAAGACCCAACAAGGCGTAAACTAAAGCCAATGACGATCCAAGACTCTCTGCAACAAATCCGCATTCAATGGATGGAACGCGTCTCGCGCGAATTGGCGCGCGGAGAAGGCGTGCGCGTTGGTTTTGTAGAACAACTGGAACGTTTTTATGACCTGCTTGAACAAACCGTTGTCACCGGGGACACAGCCTGGCTTGACCCGATCCTTTATGACTGGGGACACTCGCCCACCGAAACCAACCTGGAACAGGGCGAATATGATGTGTCATTCATCATCAACCGCATAACCGCCCTGACCATCGAAGTGACTCGCGACACCCTGAATGACAAGGACGGGCTCGAATTGCTTGCGGCGGTCATCCCAATTTTCACCCACAGCCTAAGCGTCGTTGTCCGCTACGAAATGGAAACACGCGTGGCGCATATCTCCAGCGAATTGAATGAGACGCAGGAAAAACTTCAGGAACTGGATCGCAATAAATCCAACTTTATTTCAGTTGCGGCGCATGAACTGAAAACGCCGCTCACCCTCATTGAAGGCTACACCACCATGATGGTGGATATGGTCGAACAGTCTGACCAGTTGCAAATCAACAGCTTGCTCAAAGGTGTAAACACCGGCATCCTTCGTTTGCGCCAGATCATTGACGACATGATAGATGTTTCCTTGATCGACAATAATTTACTGACGCTCAACTTTCAGCCCGTATGGATCAGTCATTTATTGAACCTGTTGAGCAATGAGCTAAAAAAGGCCGTTGCCAGCCGCAAGCAAACCCTGGTCATCAACCAATTTGAGGGAAGTGACCTAATGATCTATGGCGACTCGGAACGCCTCTATCAGGCGCTGAACAACGTCGCAGCAAACGCGATCAAATACACGCCCGACGGAGGCACGATCACCATTAACGGACGCCTGTTGCCCGGTTTCATCGAGATTACCGTCACCGATACAGGCATCGGCATTTCCCTCAAGCACCAAGCCACGATCTTTGAGAAATTCGGTCAACTCGGCAGGACAGACCTGCACTCGAGCGGGAAGACCAAATTCAAAGGCGGCGGAGCCGGTCTTGGACTGCCCATCACACGCGGAATCATCGAAGCGCACGGCGGCACGATCTGGGTCGAATCGGAAGGCTATGACGAAGTAAAATTAAAAGGCTCAACTTTTCACATCCTGTTCCCTACACGAACAGAAGCAACCGACCCGCTTATCACAAAGTTCTTCGGTCACTTTGAACAGCAAAAACAAAAATTAGAAACGGAAAACAGTGGCAAAGAAAATCCCCCAACCAACAACCCCTCCGCGTGAACGCGCCTTTCTTGTCGGCGTTGAGATCCGTGGAAACAAACAACTCCTCTCGCTCGAAGATTCACTTGCAGAACTTGCCTTGCTTGCCGATACCGCAGGCGTGGACGTGGTCGGCGAACTCACCCAAAAACTGGATCGTCCGCACACCGTAACCTATATCGGCCCCGGCAAAGTGGAGGAATTGATCGCACTCGCCGAGGAAACCCTCGCGGATGTGGTCATCTTCGATGACGAACTTTCGCCGCGCCACCAGCGCGAGTTGCAAAAAGCGCTCGGCAACACAGTCCGTTTAATTGACCGCACCGCACTCATCCTTGATATTTTCGCCCAGCACGCGCACACCAGCGAAGGCATGTTGCAGGTTGAACTGGCGCAATATGAATACAACCTGCCGCGCCTGACCCGTGCCTGGACTCACCTTGAAAGACAGGCTGGCGGCGGCGGCGGACGCGCCGGCTCCACTGGCGGCGTGGGTTTGCGCGGTCCCGGCGAAACACAATTGGAAGTGGACAAACGCGCCATACGCAAACGCATCACCCACATAAAGCGCGAACTCGAAAAAGTAGAGGCGCATCGCACACGTTACCGCGCTCAACGGAAACGTTCACGAATTCCAACTGTCGCCCTTGTTGGCTATACGAATGCCGGGAAATCAACTCTGCTTAATCGAATTGCCAAATCTGAGGTGTATGTTGCCGACCAGTTATTCGCCACGCTCGACCCAACCACACGCCGCGTCCAATTGCCCGGCGATGATCTGGCTTTATTCACAGACACAGTCGGCTTCATCCAAAAACTTCCCACAGCGCTGATCGCCGCCTTCCACGCCACACTGGAAGAAATCGCAGATGCAGACCTGCTCCTGCATGTGGTTGATATTTCACATCCCAATGCCCTCAATCAGTTCCAGGCGGTGCAGGAAACGTTGACTGAAATTGACGCCAGTCACATTCCAATGGTCACCGCATTAAATAAAGCCGACCTTTTACACAACCCTGAGAATGCGCGCGAAGTCCTGAAAGATTTCCCCAAATCCATATCCATCTCCGCAATTGAAGGGACTGGCATCAAGGACCTGCTTCATCTGCTCAGAGAAGAATTGTTCGAAGCCTATACCCCGATCCACGTGCGACTGCCATACAAGCAGGGCGCGTTGATCTCCCTGTTTCACGAGCTGGGACAGGTGGAGCGCGTGGAACACGAGCGCGGCGGCATGGTCATGCAGGGACGAATCCCCGGCAGGCTTTTGGCTCAATTTGCCCCCTGGCACGCACAACCCGTCGAAGCCAGAGAGCCGCTGGCCGACTTTGAAGACGACGGTTTGGAGGAGGAATAATGTCAAAGTTATTGGATCGAATGTCTGAATTTCTGGCGCACCGAAAAGGCTTGCTCCCCATCATCGGTCTGTTCCTGATCCTGGTCAATTTGCTAATCCAGTTTATTTTCCCCGGCAATTTTCTGGCAACGACCAACCTCTTCCTGCACGTCGGATTGATCGTTGCAATCTTTGGCTTGATGCTGTCGTGGGCTTTGTAAAGACACTCGCGAGAAATAATTCGGATGGACTATGACAGTCACCTACGCCCACAAGGTGTTTCAAAAGTGACTGTCATCTATTTTACGGAACGATCCAACGCAAAACCGGGATCTTCTGAATAACAGCCACCAAAACAAAAGAAACGAAAAAGCCAAACAAACCAAGCAGGGGAATCATATATACAGCAGACCCCGTTGAAAACCAAGCGCTAATAAAAGGAAGTTTTTCAAGTTCGGCAAGCACAATAACATGCACAAGATATATTCCAAAACTGGCACGGCTAAGGGGGGCTAGAAAATTGTTCAAACGATCGCCAATCTCAACTTCACGAAGCAAAATGAAGGCAAAGACAGTCATCAGCACAATGTTCATACTTAAATAACTAACAAAATATTCGGACTTTACAAGGTAATTCAATGCCGTTGTGCCAATGGAAAATATTAGTAACAGAAACGCCAGTACATATAATTGGCGTCGGTCGTATTGAAACTTTCCAAGTAAATGGCCGAGCATAAAATATCCGCTATAGCCGGAAATAAAATACAATTCGAATCCGCTCCTTACAGGGGTAAATTCCTGCACGAATGAAAATATAGGGACGATCGCGAACCACAATCCGCAAAAGTAAACCAGGTCACGCAAAGACGCTCGCGTCACAAAGACCCGTAATATGGGGGTGAATAAATATAATCCGATCAGGGCATAAAAAAACCATAAGTGGTTCTCTCTCGGGCCGCGCAGGATCTTTAATAAATAACTCGCTACCAGCTTGGCGGAAAAACCCACATCAAAGCCTTCTCTTTTCCAAAGCAGATAGATCACAGACCACACAAAAAACGGCACAAACACCTTCAGGGCACGTTTTCTAAAAAAATCCCCGTATGGCTCCTCTTTCCGCAGCAACAAATAGCCACTGACCATGAAAAACAACGGGACTGCAACCCGCGACAACACAAAATAATAGGAGGATATTAAAACTGATCCCCCACCACGATACGAAATATGCGCCACAACCACCAGAAACGCACCAACCACACGAATCAAATCCACCCAACGCAGTGTTGTATATGAAAAGGTTTTCATCCTGGAATCCTAAAGAAGAAATTTGACCTCTTGCAAAAGTAGCGGGCTGGTTATCACGAAAAACTTTCTCCGCGAATTCACGCTAATCTGCGCGGATTTTTTTGAACGTTTCGCGCAAATTAGCGAAGATTAGTGGACGAAAAAATATTTATGCAAGAGGTCTATTGATTACTCAAAACATTATACCTTGTCCATAATATAATAATTTGAATTAGAATCACCGCATGTCTTCGTCGTTGTCTGGTCAAACGCTTCTTAATCAATACCATGTTGAAGAATTCGTGGCGCTTACGCCGCTTGGGGAACTTTACCGCGCAACGGACACACGCTCCAACAAACCACTGGCGCTGACACTTCTGCCTAAAACTATTTCCGAGAATGCCGAGGCGCTCAAAGGCCTTGATGCGGAATTCGCAAAACTACGCGGTATTCCCAACTCCAATCTCGTCCCATATCTTGGCTTACATCAAACACCCACGCTTGCATTTCTGCTGGAAGAATGGATTGACGGTCCTTCCCTTAACGAGGTACTCGACAAAGCGCCGTTAACGGTCAATGAAATTCTTATTTATACAAAAGCGCTTTGCTCCGCGATTGAAGCCCTGCACAAGCACAATTATTTACACCTTAACCTTGCTCCTGAATTAATTCATATCAATGATCAAGGCGAATTATTTTTGGGTGGAATTGGCATGGCGCGGCAGATCGGCAAAAAAAACACACGGGATAAGCAGGGGAAATATCCACATCTATATTTTTCGCCGGAACAATTTAGCGGTCAACCTCTTACACCCGCATCAGACACATACGCCCTGACAATACTTATTTATCAACTTGCAACCGGCGCGTGGATCAACGGCAAGTCTGCGCCAAAAACAAGTGAGTCCATTCAAAAAACGCATCTCGAGGCAACGCCTCCCGCGCCCATTTCATTGAACAAGGACATTCCCGACCATTTCTCGCGCATGATCCTTTGGGCGCTTCGCAAAAAACCGGAAGACCGGCTGAAA
Organism: Herpetosiphon sp.; assembly: GCA_020717985.1. Lineage (GTDB taxonomy): Bacteria > Chloroflexota > Anaerolineae > Anaerolineales > Villigracilaceae > Villigracilis. The sequence continues at coordinate 6,236 of DYDH01000005.1, forward strand.
ACCACCACGGAACTCCTGTCTTCGCTGGCTCTCGCGGCGCGTTTTTCTGTGGATGAAATTCCGCTTCGCACCGCCCCGACAACTGCACCTGTTACCTCGGAAATTCTTAGTCAATGGCAGTTCCTGCCGCCCCCCAAGCCCAATATTCTTGCACAGGATGTTCCGCCGCTTGAAGACCGCATGGCTGAGATAAAAAATGCACAGTCAAAAAAGAGCGGAACACGCATCGGCATTATGTCATTTTTTATATTTGTGATGGTCGCAGGTTTTGTATCCCTGTTTTGGTTTGTGCGTCCTGCTCCAACCCCGATCGCCTCCCCCATACAATTTACTCCTTTTTTGTCAGACTACACACCGCCGCCGACACGCTTCGTGACTCCCCTCCCAAGACCCACCGATCCCAATGGCGGACGCATCGCCTTTACCTGCACCCGTGGAGACTACAATCAACTGTGCATGATCAACCGCGATGGCAGTGGTCTCATACAACTATCCGACATGGAAGCCAGCAGTTACTATCCCGTCTTCACACCAGACGGCAGTTCATTATTGTTCGCATCCAATCGTAACGGACCATTCGACCTATATCTTTTAATATTTGGTGAAAAACAGCTTATTCAACTGACTGATAATGTGGGCAACGTGGTCTCTCCCGATTATTCACCCGACGGGCGCAGGATCGTTTTTGCCAATCGTGCCTCAGATGTCCCCACATCCATTTGGATGGTCAACGCGGACGGATTGAATCCGCACCAGGTCTACGCGGGGACGAATACCATCGTCGCTGTGGCATGGTCGCCAGATGGGGAAAAGATCGCGTACGCCATGTCTGTTGGCATACCTCAGGAGTATGAAATTTTCACGATGGATGCGAACGGGAAAAATCATCTCCGCATTTCACAGGGATTACAAGGCATCGGCGGAAGCATAGACTGGTCGCCTGACAGCAAAAGTCTTCTAATACACGCGGGCGCTTACGGTGATAAGGATGTTTTCAAGATAGAAGTTCCATCAGGTGACTATACTCAAATCACAGACGGCGGGAATAACGCGGGCGCGTCGTATTCACCTGATGGACGATACATTGTTTTCAATTCGCTCCGCAACAATGACCAGGCAGATCTTTATATCATGCGCTCCAATGGCGAAAATCAAACACAGCTTACCAATGATCCCGAGCCGGATTGGGGGGCGGTGTGGACGCAGTGAAAACTCAAAGCCAGTGAAATGCCCAATGGACAGAATCCACTTTGGACGAAGTTTGAGGCGTTTTTTCTCATCAAAATATAGGGTGACTTTTTTGCAGTCAAATCGGTTTGCAAAAAGTTTTAATGACGTGCAAGGGGACTTTCAATAACAAATCAGTAACAAATATAAAACAATTAATATGATTTAAAACCTTTACATGCGGGATATTTAAAGTATTATTGAAATACCAATGGCGTTTTTCCCGGCTCGACCACCGGGGAGGGCGCTGTTCATCTTTAATCCCAAAAAAAGGAAGTTATATGAATGTCAAAGCAACCAAGTTCCTATCTGTCTTCTAAGTTGGAAGGCCGCCCGAAGGTCAATGGCAATGGAAACGGAATCTTTTCGTTAGAGCCGATCCGCAAGGATGAGCTCATCGCCGTTTTCGGGGGCGTCGTGTATGAATGGGACGCCTTTATCCACCTTCCCGATATTGAACGCAGTCTGTGTCTTCAAGTGGAGGATCGTCACTTCCTCGTACCAAGACCGATCGGCGAAGGAGATTATGTCAATCATTCTTGTAATCCGAATGCAGGTCTTTCGGGTCAGATCGGACTCGTTGCAATGCGAGACATCAAAGTTGGCGAGGAAGTTTGCTTCGATTACGCCATGTGCGACACCATGCCCTACGATGAATTCAATTGTGGCTGTGGAAGCAAAAATTGCCGCGGGCAAGTCGGCGGTAATGACTGGCAGAAGCCTGTTCTTCAAAAACGTTATGCGGGTTTTTTCTCTCCGCACGTTCAGCGCAGAATAGACGCACAGCGCAAAGAGAAACTCGCTTTTGAACAAGCGAAGCTTACGGCAAAAGCGCCGAAGTTCGCTTCACCAACACCTTTGTACGAATAACAAAAAACAGCCTCGTGAGAAATCGCGGGGCTGTTTTTTGTTATTTAAGAGGTAGGGCGGGTTTGCAACCCGCCAAATAGAATCTTTTCAATAACATAAGTCGCCACTACAACTTTCATAAAATTTCTGGAATCACGATCCACTCCCCTGCTTGTTTTGGATGATCTGCTTTCCCCAATATATTTTGTTCAACCAATTTATTGATCGCACGGTTTGCAATATCACTTGACCAGCCAAATAGTTTTGTAACATCCCGCAACTGCGCCGCGCCAACCAGGTCAAAATACAATTCAAGTAATTTCATTCGCGCCTGTGATTCGGTGATCGCGCGCGCCTGTTCGGGCAGATCGGGAAAATGACGCGGAACAACCTGGTAAATGTGCGAATAATTCCATGAGCCTGCCTGTGCCACACCGACGGGCAAAATCTTGAAATCCCTTTGCAACTGCTCAAGCGCCTTATTGAATTCGGAATCCTTTGCGTTGGAGAGTTTCGCCTTCTTGCGTAAATCCAATGTGTTCAGCGCGCCATTATCAAGCAAAGTTTCATAGACTTGTTTTGAAGCCTGAGTTAATCGTCCCTCGTGGTAGGCAATGAGGTAATCCTCTTCGGGCGCACCGTAGTTTTCAGAAAGCGCGTAGAAATACGGCGCAATCTCCAATGAAATCATCGTTGCTTTGCCACGTAATATTTTGGCGTAATACCATATCTTCTTATCCAGAGCGCCGTCCTTCCAACCCCACGTGATGTGACCTGGGTCATCGTGCTTGTCGGCAACGGGTCTATCGCCCGCGACGGCTGTCCACAACGAGGGCAGGTCAATGCCTTTGATGGGCCAAAAGTAAATAAAGCCGCGCGCGTTGACGAAGGTCAATGCCTGGGATGGAGATGAAAGCCGCTTAAGGGGCGGTAGCCGAAACGTCTGCGCCCGATGTGTGTTTAATTTTTTCAAGTTAATGGTCATGCGCTGAATTTTAGTCCAAGTGAGTTACAATCACAAACCAAATGATAAGAGTCTTCAAAGACATCAACCAACTAAGTCAATACGCGGCGAATTCATTTGTTGAAACCGCGAATCAATCCATCGCGGAACGCGGGCGCTTCCTTGTTGTGCTTTCGGGCGGAAACACGCCGATGCAACTCTATAAATTGCTCGGTGAATCATTTCACAACAAAGTGGATTGGACACACACGCATTTTTTCTGGGGCGATGAACGATGTGTGCCTGTGGATGACGCGGGCAATAGTTATGGACAAACCAAAAAGGTTTTGTTCGATAAAATAAATATTCCCAACGAAAACATCCACCGCGTCCTTTCAGAACTGGAACCTGATTCTGCTTCGAAGGAATATGCCAACACTTTGAGCGGATTCGCCGAATCGCCGCTCACATGGCCACGCTTTGACCTCACCCTGCTCGGCATGGGCGACGACGGACACACGGCTTCCCTGTTCCCCAACTCGCCCGTGGATATGGATTTACCCACGCTGGCGGTCACAGCAAATTATCAAGGCCGCCCTGCAAACCGAGTAACTTTGACCCCAAAAGTGTTAAACAGTAGTAGAAAAGTCATGTTTCTGGTAGCTGGCAAGTCCAAAGCCGTAACTTTAAGCAGGGTATTCAGCGACAACTATATGCCTGTTGAACTTCCCGTCCAACGCATCGCGCCAGAAGATGGAAGTTTGACCTGGTTGATAGATGAAGAAGCAGGAAGTCTTTTGTAATTTATTTCGTCACACAAGCACTGGCGTGTGGCGCAAGTGTTGTGAGGAGGGCGCTCTCCCCGACGAAACAATCCTCACCACCTTACAGGAGATTGCTCACCTGCACTACACCAAACGCAATACGGTGCAAGTATCGGGTGAAAGTGCGTCGCCCTCACAATGACATATCAAAAAAGGAGTTTTACATTATGGAATTAGCATTAGTTGGTTTGGGAAAAATGGGATTGAACATGGCAACGCGCCTGACACGCGGCGGACATCGGGTGATCGGATATGCCCGCACAAAAGAGACAGTCGAATCAGCCATCAAACTTGGCGCGGAAGGCGCGTTCTCTTTGGAAGAAACTGTTGGAAAACTCACCTCGTCACCAAAGGTTGTCTGGGTCATGGTTCCCTCTGGCAAGACGACCACAGAAACGATTGAAAAGGTCGCCGCTTTACTGAACAAAGGCGACATTATCATTGACGGCGGAAACTCGAACTACAAAGACACCATCAAGCACGCGGAAATGCTTGAAGCCAAAGGCATTGACTTTGTTGACTGCGGCACCAGCGGCGGTATTTGGGGACTGACCGAAGGCTACAGCCTGATGATCGGCGGCAAAGAAGAAATCGCCAAAAAGTTGAATCCCATTTTTGAAACCCTCGCTCCGGGCAAAGAAACCGGCTGGGGACGAGTCGGTCCACATGGCGCAGGTCACTACGTCAAAATGGTTCACAACGGAATCGAATACGGCATGATGCAAGCCTTCGCTGAAGGATTTGGCATCTTGAAAGCCAAAAAGGAATTTGGGTTGGATCTCTCGCAAATTTCACACATCTGGCAAAACGGAAGCGTAGTCCGCTCGTGGCTGTTGGACCTCGCCGCGAATGCCCTCGACGAAGATACCGAACTCAAAGACATCAAGCCTTGGGTTGCGGATTCTGGCGAAGGTCGCTGGACAGTCTTTGAATCCATTGACCTCGATGTGCCCGCGCCGATCATCACCCTCGCGCTTCAAATGCGCTTCGCCAGCCGCGACGAGGAGAATTATCCCGCGCGCATGTTAGCCGCCCTGCGAAATCAATTCGGCGGACACGCCATCAAGAAAGCCGAATAAATTCTTTTGAACCGCCAAGCCCGCAAAGAACGCGAAGAAAAACTTTTATTTTCTTAGCGAACTTCGCGCTCTTCGCGGTAAAAATTTACAGGTTCAAATATGAACAACCCTTCCAATAATGGTTTATTAACGACAATTATCATCTTCGGCGCATCAGGTGATTTGACTCAGCGCAAGTTAATTCCTTCGCTGTTTAATTTATTCCGTAAAAGGCGCACACCGAAAAAATTCCAAATTGTCGGCTTTGGCGGTACCGCATTTACCGACGAACAATTCCGCGAACATTTGCACAAAGGCATACAAGATCACGCTGGTTACACATTCACAGATGAGGAATGGAATATCTTCGCGTCCAGCTTGTATTACATGTCCGGTAAATACACAGAAGCAAGTGACTTCAAAAAACTAGCCGACTACCTCACCCAACTCGAAAATGGCAACGCGAACCGCATGTTCTATATGGCGCTTCCACCCACGGTTTTCCCGGTCATTATTGACAATCTTGATGCGTCAGGTCAACTGCACGAGAACGGAGGCTGGCGGCGCGTGGTGCTTGAAAAACCATTCGGCACAGACCTGGCATCCGCGGTCACGTTGAACCAGCAAGTCCACAAGGCGCTCAACGAAAATCAGATCTACCGCATTGACCATTATCTCGGCAAGGAAACCGTGCAGAACATTTTATTCACCCGTTTTGCCAACACCATCTTTGAGCCGATCTGGAATCGCACCTACATTGACCACGTACAGATCACAGTAGCAGAGAAAGTCGGCGTTGGGCATCGCGCGGGCTTTTATGACAGCGTTGGCGTATTGCGCGACATGTTCCAAAACCATCTCTTGCAATTGCTCGCCCTTGTTGCAATGGAGCCTTCTGCGTCTTTCAATGCAAACGATTTGCGGAATGAAAAAGTAAAAGTCCTGAGCGCGATCCAGCCGATAACGCCCGAACAAGTGTCAGCGCATACGGTGCGTGCGCAATACAAAGGCTATCGCAACGAGACGGAGGTCAATCCAAATTCCACAACGCCAACCTATGCGGCGATGCGGTTCTACATCAACAACTGGCGCTGGAAAGGTGTGCCATTCTATTTGCG
>DYDH01000005.1:12261-38311 GCA_020717985.1 Herpetosiphon sp.
AAAAATCTCGCCGAGAAGCAATCGCAGATCATCATTCAATTCAAAGAACCGCCGCTCGCCATGTTTCCCATGCAGACCACAAAGCCGAACATGCTCGTGCTTTATCTGCAACCCGATGAAGGCTTGCACGTCCGCTTTGAAGCGAAGGCGCCTGACACAGTTTCCGAAACCCGTTCAGTGGACATGGAATTTCATTACGCCGAAGCCTTTGGAAAAACCGCCATCCCAGAATCCTACGAAAGACTTCTGCTGGATGCCATTCAAGGTGACGCATCCCTTTTCACCCGCGCCGATGAAGTGGAGACGGCCTGGGCGCTGATGGATCCAATCTTGCAGACTTGGGAAACGCATCAGACTCCGCCTTTGGCTGTTTACCGACCCGGAAGTTGGGGACCACCCGAAGGCTACGACCTGCTCGCCCGCGACGGGCGGCGCTGGCTCAACGAAGAAGCCAGCATGATGCTGGAAAAATAAGATATAAAAAGACTATCCACTTGGATAGTCTTTTTATATCCTTCTTACTGTATATTTGAGAGGAACAAAGTTTTACGCACATAGACCACTGGACTACAAGTCGAATATGATATGGTAATCTGATAGACAATTGTTAGCTGAATAATAGGTATGAAATGAACAATTGGATTATATTATCGCCGACAAAATTAATTGCGCTGTGCAACGAAGTCGCGTCATTTGCGTAGATAAACTTGAAAATCCCATGAGGAATAAGATCAATTCGTAAAGGAAAACACCATGAAATATATAAAACCAATCGTATTTTTAGTTTTAGCTTTATCCCTTGCGGCTTGCGGGTCGGCAACAGCAACCCCGGCAGCCACGCAAATCCCAACGGTCGTCGCGGACGATACCATTATCGCCGAAGGAAAACTGGAGCCAATCCACTACACGGAATTGGCTTTGAACGCCAGCGGACTTGTCAGCGAAGTTTTATTCAGCGAAGGCGATGAAGTAAAAGCCGGCGATGTTATTGCCCGTCTCGATGCAAGTGAAGCGCAAACTCTTGAAAGCGCCCAAGCCAAAACCGCGCAGGAACTCACCACCGCTTATCAGGAAGTGCGCGATGCCCAGTTTAAACTTGATAATTTCGATGTCCCTTCCACCTTCGATGGCATGACTCCTTCCGAGGCAGTTGAAGCCATGTTGGTCAAACTGGACAAGGCGCGCGCAGACTTCGAACCCTATAAAGACCTCAGTGATCGAAGCCTCGAGCAGACGGAAGCCGAAAAGAAAAGCGGTGTCGTAAAAGGCACAGCCAAGATTTACAAAAAAGCCCTTGATGACGCCTGGGCACGCTATCGCAAAGCCATTTTATGGCTGGAACTCGAATCCACCCTGCAGAATGCCAATTCCCGCCTTATCCTGGCTCAAAGGGATTACGACGCCCTGCAAGACCCGTCCTTCTCGGCAGATACGGCTGGAACTCGCGCCGCACTTGCAAATGCAGAAGTCCGCGCGCCATTCCCTGGCGTGATCACGGACCTCAACCTCAAAGTCGGCGAGTTTGCGGCATCAGGGCAATCCGTTATTACCGTAGCAGATCATTCACAATGGCTGGTCAAAACCACCGACCTGACTGAAATTGACGTGGTTGGCGTCGAAGAGGGGCAGTCTGTTACAGTCAAGTTGGATGCACTTCCCAATGTTGAATTAAATGGCAACGTATTTTCCATCAGCCAGAACTTTTCTGAAAACCAGGGCGATGTTGTGTATGAAGTGAGCATCCTCTTAACCGACACCGATCCCGCAATGCGCTGGGGCATGACCGCTGTCGTAAATTTTGTAAAATAGAAAAACGTAGGTCGCGTTTGTAACGTGACATGCTTATCAAATAAAAAGTCGTCACGCTGCAAGCATGGCTTGCACAAACGCGGAAGGCAAGATATCAACATGGCACTCTTTCAAAAAACAAACGACACAACGGCAGATCAACCAATGATTGATCTGCGTGATGTAAACAAATACTACAAAACCGCAGTCGGCGATTTTCACGCGCTCAATAGCGTGGATTTACAGATCAACGCGGGCGAGTTCGTCAGCATTATCGGCAAATCAGGCAGCGGCAAGACAACCCTGCTGAACATGATCACAGGCATTGACATTCCCTCGAACGGTGAGGTCTGGGTCAACAACACGGCGGTACACAAGCTCAGTGAAAACAAAATGGCTCGCTGGCGCGGAAAGAATCTCGGTGTTGTGTTCCAGTTCTTTCAACTTTTGCCGATGATTTCCGTCGTCGAAAACATCATGCTGCCGATGGATTTCTGCCGAACCTATCCCATGCGCGAAAGATATGAACGCGCCATGCAATTACTTGAACTGGTTGAACTGGCAGATCACGCGCACAAACTCCCCACCGCTCTCTCTGGCGGACAGCAGCAGCGCGTGGCGATTGCGCGCGCGTTAGCCAACGACCCGCCTGTTGTCATTGCAGACGAACCGACAGGTAACCTTGATTCAAAGACAGCTGAGTCTGTATTTACGTTATTCAATGATCTGGTGGCGAAAGGCAAGACCATCATCATCGTCACGCATGACAGCGCGCTGGCAAAACGCACACACCGCACAGCGCTCATTGCAGACGGAGAAATTGTCAACGAGTATGTGGCAAAAGCCATGTCCACACTCACGACGGCGCAATTACTTCAATTGACACGCACAGCAAAGACTCAGCACTTTGAGGCGGGCGCGATGATCCTCTCCGAAGGCACAAATGCGGATACGTTCTACGTGGTTGCCAAAGGCACGGTGGAAGTTGTACTTCCACGAGAGAATCAATCAGACGTGGTGGCGGTTCAACTTGGGGCGGGAAAATGTTTTGGCGAGATAGAATTTTTCCACGAGAAGAAACATTTGGCGTCCATCCGTGCTTCGGAAAGTGGAGCGGTTGAAGTGCTCGCCATCGGGTATGACCAGCTCAAAGAATTGCTGAATCAGTCTGAAGTTACGCGCGAAGCGCTGCATCAGATGGCAGCCAAGCATGAGGACGAGAATCTGTCCAGGCGGGGAGAATCCAAATGAGTTCGCGCTGGAAAAAAGTATGGAGTGATTTTTGGAGCAACAAGGGGCGCACTTTCCTGACGATCATGACGATCATGGTCGGAACGTTCGCGGTGGGCTTCAACAGCAACCTCGGCCTGTATATGAACGAAAGCATGGATGGAGACTATCTTTCTGCGAACCCATCTGAAGCGGAAGTTTACGCCTCTCCGTTGAACGATGACATGGTCAAGATGGCGCGCAGTGTGCCGGGGGTGAATGCAGTGGAAGGCGCAAGCACCATCAGCGCCCGCATCCTTCGCGCCGACGGAACATATGTTGATATTCAATTCATGGCATTGGAAGATCCAAATGACTTGACGTTGAATTTACTCAAGCCCGCTGCAGGTGAAACTTCAATTCCTTTTTATGGAGATAAGGAAATCATCCTTGACGCAAGCGCGTTATCACTCGGGTACAAATCTGGCGACATGATCGTGCTTGAGTTGGATAGCGGCAGACGGCGTGAAATAAAATTGGCAGGGTACGCCCATGCGGTGACGGGCTTTCCATACAACCTGGCGCAGATCGTTTTTGCGTATGTATCGCCAGACACGTTGGAATGGCTTGGCGGTTCCATATCAAATTATGACAAGTTGTCGATCAGTGTGGCTGAAAAGCAAACCGACCAGAAACATGTCACGGAAGTGGCACAGGCAGTTGCAGACCGAATGGAACGCGCAGGCGCGACGATTTATTTCGTAAACGTGTACCAGCCTGGTCATCACTTTGCATGGAGCATTACACAAGGTGTTTTCTTTGTGCTCAGCATCCTTGGTTATCTGACCGTTTTACTAAGCGGATTTCTGATCGTCAATACCATCACAGCTTTGATGACACAGCAGACACGGCAGATAGGAATCATGAAAGCCGTGGGCGGCGGCACATCGCAAATCGTGGGCATGTACATTGTGTTGATCCTGGGATTCGGCGTGGGCGCTTTGCTGATCGCGATTCCACTGGCGAATGCTGCAGCGCAATATATCGGCGGCGGAATGGCGGAATGGTTGAATTTCTATGCATCGCCATATAAAGGATATTCAGTCACGCTTGCACAACAGGCAATCGTTGCCCTGATCGTGCCCCTGCTCGCCGCTGTCTTTCCAGTCTATAACAGCGTGAGGGTGACGGTGCGTGAAGCGATCAGCGATTATGGTCTCGGTGGAAACGCCAAACCGAAAAATGATTCGGTCAGCCAGAAATCTGTTTTGATCCCGCGCCCGATCCGCATTTCGCTCCGTAACACATTCAGGCGCAAGGCAAGACTCGGTATTACCCTGTTCACTTTGGTATTGGGCGGCGCAGTGTTCATCGCTGTCTATAATCTGTGGGCTTCCTTTGACAAGGTGATGGAAGACATTCAGGGTTACTTCCTTGCGGATATTAACGTTTCCTTTGATCACGGTTACCGCTTTGACAAGGTGGCAAGCATTGCTGAAGCCATTCCAGGCGTGGAAAGTGCGGAAGGCTGGCTTGAGTATCCCGGCACACTCAAGATGGGCGATGAAGAAGCTGGCACGCAGATTTTGTTTGTTGCGCCTCCATCCAGTTCCATTTTGATTGATCCCATCATCATGACCGGTCGCTGGCTGGAACCCGGTGATGAGAACGCCATTGTCATCGGCAATCACCTGCTCAACATCTTCCCAGACCTGAAAGTTGGCGATTGGCTCACCATAGAAACGAACGGTAAGGAATCAGACTGGTTAATTGTTGGCACATACAGCATCGCAGGAAATATCAGTCCGCCACTGCTGTACGCCAATTACGAATATCTAAGCGTTTTAGTTGGCGAACCAGACATGGCTTACTCGCTGCGCATCATCACATCACAGCATGACGCAGTCACCCAGAGACGAATCAACGACCAGGTTCAGGCGGCTTTTGAAGCACGCGGAATCCAGATCAACTCGACACAACTGGGCGTGGATTTTATCAAAAGCCAAAAAGATCAGACCGATATCCTGGTCTACTTTATGCTGTTGATGGCAAGTCTGATTGCCATCGTCGGCGGACTGGGACTGATGGGCACGATGAGTATCAACGTGCTCGAACGCACGCGTGAAATCGGTGTGATGCGTGCGATCGGCGCAAGCAATGGAGATATTCAAGCCATTGTGATCGTCGAAGGCATGGTGATCGGTATTCTAAGCTGGGCGGTCAGCATCTTCGTCTCACTGCCAATCACGAATATTCTCTGCTATGGTGTGGGTATGGCAATTCTCACAGCCCCCATGCCCGTGGTTTACGGCGCAAGCGGAGTTATCGCCTGGTTGATCTTCACCATCGTACTTGGCACTCTTGCAAGCGCGCTCCCGGCAAGACGGGCATCAAAGTTAACCGTAAGGGATACGCTGGCTTATGAGTAGAAAATAGAAATTAGTAATTGAAAAACACGCAGACTAAAAAGTCTGCGTGTTTTTTTTAGTTCCATTTCACCAATCTCAATCCAGTCCGCGGCGCGCTATCACACGTACCGCACCGGGAATGGGTGTCTCGGAAACTAGAACCATGTATCCGCCGCCACCCGCGCCGGAAAGTTTCCAGCCGAGAACGCTATTGCGGTATTCGTCAATGATTGCCACAACGCGTTCGTTCATTGTGTTGGGAAATAAACCCACTTGAGCCTCGAATACTTCACGCATCGTCTTTCCAAAGCGGACAATGTCCCGGTCAAGAATAGCCTGCCAGTGACCATCCGCCGCGTCAGCCAATGCCTTGGCATTTTCGCGGTTGCAATTGGTATTCGCCATAACATCATAATCTCCGAAACGCGGTCCGAGGGAAACCAGGTAAATCGAGCTTTCCACAAATTGCAAAAGGGATTCATCAAGGCGATGCTCAATACGCGAGGGCCAATATTCGCCTTCGTAATATGCATATGCCAGTCCGGGAAATACCAATCCAATTGAGTCTTGAGAGCCTGAAATAGTTTTTGTGCCTGGAGGGTTATCATAACAAAATAGCATTTTGGCGATCTTTTCGTAATCACCCTGCGGAAGTCTCGGCCCCCAGAGCTCCTTTGCATGACGGCGTGTGCTGGATGCCATGCCGCTGCGCTCATTGAATTCCAGCGTAGGCTCCAGGGAGATCGTAATAACAGGACCTGGATAATGTTTTGAGACCATTGGTTGGTCGAGCCAGCCCCCGGCCAGGTCAATGCGATATGGCAGGTAATCACGCTGGCGCAATTGAGTGGTGGAGCGTGGATCAAAGCCCGGATGCGGTTTACGTTCCAAAATAATATACTGGATTCCCAGGCTCTGACACAAATCACGTTTTTCTGGAATATGCCCGTCGGCGTTGACAATGAAATAGTCAGGCATCATTTCACGCAGTTCAGCCTCAAAATCCAAAATCCCCGAACCTCGAGAAATAAAAACGTCTTTTACAAACGATACTGCCTTAATCATGTACAGGCGTTCCTGTTCGCTGTTGATAGTCTCCCGCCCTTTTAACTCAAAAATTGTCCTGTCCGAGCCAATCGCAACATATAGATCGCCATATTGTGAAGCCTCACGGAAAAACTCAACATGTCCGCTGTGGAGCATATCAAAGCATCCACTCACAAATACTTTTGGGGTCATTATTTTCTCCAGTTGTTTTTATAGAGTATTCAAACAGTCTGGATTATATTTGATTGTCACTGAATTTGTAGTTGGACTTTCCACCGGGAAATGCCCAAAGGCATGGGCAACAGGGAATCACTTAATTTTGTTTAATTGAATCTGACCGCGCAATCTTTCATAATCTTCAATTTTGAATTGACCAGCTCCGACTGTTAATGTATTGGCAGTTCCCGCCGCCACCCCACAGCGGACGGACTCTTCAAACGAAAATCCATGCAAGAATCCGTATGTGAGTCCGGCAAGCATACAATCGCCTGAACCCACTGCGCTTTTCGCATCCACGCTGGGGCTTTTCACCCTAAATACCTGTCCATCCTTGGCGGCAACCGCACCCTCAGCCCCCAGCGAGAGCAAAACGTTTACTCCGTATTTGGTCGAAATCTCAGCCGCCGCCTGGGCAAAATCAAAAGGATCGCTCGGACCAACTCCCAAAAGAGATTTGGATTCGGTTTCATTGGGTTTGATCAAAAAAGGTTCCGCCTCGGCTCCCTTACGAAGCGCTTCCCCGCTGCTGTCGAGAAAGGCCAGCACATTTTCTTTTCGGGCAATTTTGATCAGATCAGCATAAAAATCAGATGGCACACCCGGAGGCAGGCTTCCAGAGAGGGTTACAGCCTTGTACCTTCCAATGTTCTTCAGAATATGATCGCGCAACTCGTTTATTTTTCCCAAAGGAACAGACTCGCCCAGTTCATATATTTCTGTCATGGTCTGTTTTTCGCGATCCAAAATGGATGTGCAAGTGCGCGATTCAAAATCTGTATGAATAAAATCAGTTTGTATATTTTCCAAATGCAATTCTGTCTCAATAAATTGACCGGCAAACCCACCAACCCAGCCGGAGACAACCGGAGTTTCTTCCAACGTTTTGAGCGCCCTGGCAACATTGCACCCCTTTCCGCCAGCCAACGCAATTACAGATTCGGGTCGGTGAATTTTGTTGATCTCAAACGACGAGACCACAATGGTCTTGTCAATGGCTGCGTTTAGATTCAGGCAAAGGATCATGGCTAAATTATTTCGCTTTTCCTGATGCGCCGAGGAATTGAATCCGCTCACGCACAATTTCCATTTGGGCGTTCCGCCCTGGGGCTAGGTATTTGCGCGGATCAACCACATCGCCGTCTTTGTTGAGCACATCACGGATCGCGTTGGTAAAAGCCTGCGACAACTGCGTGGCAACATTGACTTTGCACAATCCCATCGTCACGCCTTGTTTGATGTCTTTATCTGACACACCAGATGATCCATGTAGCACCAGCGGAGTGGAAACGCGCTTGCGAATCGCGTCCAGCCGATCCAGGTCAAGGGAAACCGTTTTTGTTTTGAGTCCATGCACCGAGCCTAAAGCCACGGCAAGCGTATCAACTCCGGTTGCTTCGGCAAATTGAGCCGCCTCATCTGGCTGGGTAAGATCAATGGCAGATTCGTCATAATCTTTTCCATCAGGCTTGGGCACTTCACCCACTTCAGCTTCCATGCAAACGCCAATGGAATGCGCGGTTTCACAAAGCCGCTTTGTGATGGATATATTCTCGTCAAAGGCTAATCCATCGCCGTCAAACATGACCGAAGTGAATCCCAGCGCAATGGCTTGAAGAACTTCGCTTTCAGTGCCGTGATCCAAATGCAAGGCAAGCGGAACGGTAACACTTTCGGCGGCGATTTTTCCAATGGCGGCAATATATTTGAGACCTTGAATTTCATTGCCGTTTCCGATATACGTCAGGGCGCGATGGCTGACCTGAATAATCGCGGGCGCATTTTCAATTTGAGCAGCCAACACGACAGCCTGCACTTGCTCCAGTGTGTTCGCATTGAACGCGCCCACCGCCCAACCTTCCTGTTGGGCGCGAAGAATCCAGGGGAATACATTTTGAAGGGTCATTTGGTTTCCTCAGGGTTAAGCAGGATTTTCTGATGAGTTAATTGATGCGCGCCGATCTTCTCGAAGACTTCTGGCGCTTTTGAAAGCGGGTAGCGATGCGAGATGATCGTGTCAATATCCAAACTGCCGTTCAGAAGCGCTTCGATGGTTTCAGTCCACTCGTGCCCGGGGAATGGCGCAGAATAAGACATAAAACAGCCAATGATGCTTATTTCACGGCGCATCATATTTTCGATAAAGGTTAATGGCAGGCTTTTATCCAAAGGCTGATTCCCTGCCAAAACAATCCTGCCGCGCGGACGAGTAATGGAAAGAGTTTGCTCCAACACTTGCGGAACGCCTGTCGCTTCCAAAGTAAGGTCGGCGCCATCGCCCACAAGTTTTTTCAATTCCTTTTCCACATCAACTTGTGAAGGGTTGAGCGTGACATGCGCGCCCAACTTCGACGCTATTTTCAAGTTGTCATCCGAGATGTCGATAACAACAATTAATTTTGCGCCCAAAATACGCAGCCATTGCACAATCATCAGTCCGATTGAGCCTGCACCAAACACAATGGCAGTTTGTCCGCTTTTGAAATCACCCAACGCCAGCATGTGCCTGGCGACTGTCGAGGGTTCGATCATGGCGACATGCTCAAAAGATAAATTCTCGGGCACGATGAAAATATTTCTTTCGGGCAAATCAACATATTCGGCAAAACAGCCCGCTTCACGCGACCCGATAAAGGAGTAACTGTGGCAGGCGGAATAATATCCTCGCTGACATTGTTCGCATTCAAAGCAAGGCATCAATGGAATCACAGCGGCGTGTTTACCAATATAGTCTTTGCTGACGCCTTCGCCAACTCGGTCAATAATGCCCGCGCTCTCGTGTCCGAGAATCAATGGATACATGCGATGTCCGGAGATGTAACGCTTTATGTCTGAACCACAAATGGATACGGCTTTGATTTTCAATCGTACGTGGCCTGCGGCTGGTTCAGGGGTTGGAACTTCTTTATAAGTAATAACCCCTTTATCTTCAAGAACTACGGCTTTCATATCTAAATCTCCAATTTATATTATTTGAGTGTGTTTCAAGTGGGTTGAGAAAAAGCCATGTCGCGTGTAACGTGTTCCGTTTGAAGGTTTACGGAACACGAAATACATTACACATTGAAAAAATTCAACTGAAATGAAACGTGCCCATATTATTTAAATGACTTTCGAGTAACAACATCCAACTGTGCAAAATCATCCATTGCGTTATGCGATACGCTGCGATAAATCTCGAACAATTCCATATAGAAAGCATGGTTCTCAACAGAAGGTTCAAAAATCTGGCGGCTTGGAAGCAGGTCAGAAACACAAACGCCAATATCCTTGCATAACCCAACTCCATAAGCGGTCAGAGCGAACAAGCCCAAATCGTGTCCGCCTACGCCACCATCTGCGCGTCTGGCGACAACAAATGGCTTTCCATAAATATCCGCTTTAATTTGACACCAAACAGCGCTTTGAATTGCCCCGCCGGAACCCAAATATTCATCAACGAAAACCCCGTGTTCTTCAGCAATTCGCAAATTATCGTAAACGGCAAAAGCGCATCCTTCCATGATTGCCCGAAGCATGTCGGCTCTGCTGGTACTGTATGACAAGCCAAAGAATATTCCACGCGGAATACTGCTCCACAAAGGAGTTCGCTCCCCCGCCATGTAGGGTAAAAAGATTAATCCATTTGCCCCAGGTTTGGATTTCTCCACCTGCCTGCTGAAAAGTTCAAACGGATTCTGACCGATTAAATTACCTGCGGTCACTTCCGGCTGCCCAAACTGATCTCTGAACCAACTGAGCGATCCGCCGCCGACAGTTCCTGCTTGCAGCAAATATTGTCCCGGAATCACATGATGTGAAAAAATTAAACGTGGTTCCACCAAAACATGATTAAGACTGATCCCAACGCCGCCTGCCTGCCCGCCTTGTTCATTGGTTTGTCCGGGCTTGACTACGCCTGAGCCTAATGCGCCAGCAGCGGCATCCAAACAGCCTGCAATCACCGGAATGCCGGGGGTAAGTCCGGTTTGTTTAGCCGCTTTTTCGGTAACGGTTCCCACCACATCCGCGCTTTGACACAGCCGTGGCATTTTCTCAATTGGAATGCCGATTTTTTGAGCCGCTTGTTGATCCCATTTTTCATTTCTGAGATCAAAAAAGTGATAGCCGTAAGCCTGGGTGTAATCACAAACAAATTTGTCAGTAAACCGAGAGATGATGAAACCGGTCGCTTCGAGAAATTTATAGGCTGAATTAAAAATGTCAGGCTGGTTTTTCTTTAGCCAGATCAACTTGGGCGTAATATATGCGGCATCCAGTGGATTCGCATCCAGATTAACCAATTCATCTGCTTCCGGAAGAGATTTGAGCCAAGTCGTTTCCTGCTCTGCACGGCGATCCAACCAGATCATGGCAGAGCGGAGTGGCGTTCCTTCGCTATCCACAGGGATCAGCGTCCAGCCCACGCCGTCGACGCCGATCCCTGCTATCGAGACTGGATCAACTTCACTTTTCGCAAGCACGCTTTTTATCGTCTCACAAACAGCCTGCCACCAGTCATCCCCATCAATTTCGGCCCAGAGTGGCTCGGCGCGATGCAGGTTATAGGCTGACGAAGCATGAGCAACAAGCTCGCCAGCATCTGTCCATAATGATGTTTTGGTACTTGAAGTACCTACATCCACTGTTAGGATAAATTGAGACGTCATATTTTTCCGATACGCATTAAATTACAACGAGGCGATTTTCCCGTCCAGATCCCATAAATCCGGCCAGTCTTTTGCGCTCTCCCATAGGAAGACTTGCCCTTTGATCAGACGATTATTCTTATCAATGCCTGCAATCTCCTGCATTTCTTCGTCTGTCAACGGATCAACCACAACCGCCTTAAGATTGCTTAGATATTCGTTTGGTCTTATGGAGAAAGGAATAGGTACCTGCCCGCGTTGTTCCGCCCATTTAACACAAACAACAGCCGGGTGAACATTTAATCTTTTGGCAATTCTTACTATGACAGGGTCTTCTATATCAACTGTATCATCAGGGGTCTTGTCTCGATCCGGGCGGGTCGGAGAACCAATTGGCGAGAAGCCAATCGGCAGGATCGCTTTATCAATACAAAATTGAAAGAATTCGAGTTGTTGGAAATGGGGATGCAGTTCCATCTCATTTGCGGCAGGTTTGATCTTCGCATCCCGAAGCAATAGATTCAACTTTGGAATGGTCATATTTGAAGTTCCAATGTTCCGGACCAGTCCCAACTCCACCAGTTTTTCCATCTGCCGCCATGTCTTCATGTAATTCTCGTGGATATATGGGACGGCATGAGGATCGCGGGCATTAACATCCACTCCCACGCCATGATGATTTGGGAATGGCCAATGAATTAAGTATAAATCCAAATAATCCAACTGCAGATCTTTTAGCGTTTGCTTACAGGTGGGGATTACGTCTTCTTCGCCATGTTTATTGTTCCAAAGTTTTGATGTGACCCATAACTCTTCCCGTTTAATACCGCTCTTCATTGCTTTTTGGAGCGATACGCCGATTTCTTTTTCATTACCATAAACAGCGGCACAATCAATGTGACGGTAACCGATCTCGACCGCACCCAGGACTGCTTCCGCGATTTGATCGGCTGTAAAGCGATCGGACCCAAAAGTTCCCAGACCTACTGCGGGAATTTCCGCACCCGTGTATAGCTTTCTTTTCGGCACTAAATTCGGGTCAATTTTCTCGAACGACGCATTCATTGTTGTTCTCCTTTGGATTCAATCCACGTTAAATATCCACTGTTTATTTCACAGGAGTTACACCCTTTTTCAGGATGATATTTCCATATTTAGCCGTTTCACCAGTCATCAGGATGACAAAGGATTGTTTTGCCCTTTCATAAAAGGCAAAGCGTTCCATGAGATGAATTGGCGGGGTCGCAGGCCAATGCCTGTCAACTGCCTTGCGGTACGAAGCCTCCACCGCAGGGTCAAGCTGGTCGCCTTGGGCAGGCATCATCATGATCAGCGGACTTTCTACATAGCTATCCAAAATAAAAAGAGGCAGGATTGCATCCAGCAGGCTTGAGATTTTCAAGCCGTCCGCCCGTAGCACACGCTTTCCAAAAGTGTCTCCGGGAAAATGCGCGTCAGCAAGCACAATTTCATCGCCATGTCCCATGCGATGGAGTACCGCCAACAAATCAGGGGAAATAAGGGGGGATATTCCGATTAACATAATTTAGCTCCTTTTCTTTCTAGGATTTTAGAATTTTCCGAAACAAAAGCATGTTGACTGCTGCCGTTTTTCATTACTCGCCATTCCTGTTTGGACCACTGGATTCACGAACTATGATTTCGATGGGTAAAACAATTTCCCGGTATTCTCCAGACAGTTCGCCTGAAATGCGTTTCAACAAAAGTTCAGCTGCTGATCGTCCCATTTCGTAGGCCCGCTGCCTGGCAACTGTTAAAAAGGGTTTCATGAACATCGATTCGGGCAAGTCGTCAAACCCAACAACTGAAATATCACCTGGTACGTCAAGTTTTAGATCATGCAAAGCCTTTATGATCCCAATCGCAATAAAGTTGTTGGCGCCAAATATAGCAGTGGGCTTGGGCAATTGCATCATTGCCTGATTGGTGAGTTCATACCCGCTTTGTTCGTTAAATGCCCCGTAATACACCAATTCATTTTCACTCAGACCGGCCTCCTTTAATGCCTGTTGATATCCGATCACACGATCAACCGAAGTGGACACATCTTTATGCCCCGTAATGATTGCAATCCGCTTGTGTCCCAATCCAATCAGCAACTTCACCAAACGATTTGCGCCATTTTCCGAGTCGGAACAAACAATATCCGTCCCCACTCCTGAAATATGACGATCAAGCACCACGACATCAATATCATTCGATTCCAGAAATTTAATTGTTTTCGCATTCCCGCACGATGGAACCAATAGCACGCCATCCACCTGCCTTTGAGCCAGCATATTTGCGTACTTTTCCTCCTTGGCTTCAGACTCATCGGTATTGCAATAAATAACCGTATAATTGCAAGCGCCTGCAACATCCTCAACACCTCTGGCCATTGACGTAAAGTATGGATTTGTGATGTCTGTAACAACCAGCGCCAGTGTATTTGTTCGTTTTGAACGAAGTCCGCGCGCTATTGTATTTTGGACATATCCCAATTCCTTAACCACAGCTTCAACCCGCTCCTTGGTAGACCGACTAACATAACCCGAGTTGTTAATAACTCGAGAAACTGTTATAGGCGCTACGCCTGCTCGCTTCGCTACATCAAGTACTGTTGGCATTTTATCTCATCCAAACTAGTGTTTTGTCGCAGAATATGGTAACGTTACCAGAATATTACTTCCATATTCTTGCACATTAATTCCCATTTGTCAAGTGCTATTGTCGGTAATTGCCCGCGAATCTAAAGAACAAAAAGCTCTGCTCGAAAATGGTAAATGCAAATGCACTAACAAGGGTAGATGTTTTATTTTTATTTAAAAGGTAATAAGCAAAGGTATTTTGCCGGGTCATTCATATTGAAAATCAAGGAAAGGATAAAAATGGCAAATCCTTAATCGCACAACAGCGCCGCACAAATGGATAAAAAAGTAATAGAGAACAGGATGCTTTGTATTTCTAGAGGACAAATATTATAACTACAGATGGATATGGTTTATCGGAGTTTGCTTCAAACTGGCAAGTGTTATTGCGAGCGAAGACCAGGAAATTTCTGTAGCGGATTGGTCCAGAGGGATGCCAAAAAGTTGAGGGCAATAAAGTATGGCGAATAAAAACCTGCGGTCTGATTTTATGAATGTATCCGCAAGCACATAGTTGCCCTTCAGATGCTGACGCTATTGCAAACATAAAAATATCGTGACAAGTTACGTTAGTTGTTTTTCCCTTCCACGAAAAAATTCAACAGTCAGAACAAAACGATCGAGCAAACCATTACAAATACTCGATAATTATGCGCGGGCAAAAAAATATATTTCGCTGGGATGCCTGGCTGGATGGCAAAAAGTATTCAATAAAGCGGTAAATATATTTTAAGAATTGCATTCCTTATCAGTCACTGGAACGTATTATCGAAGTCAATAATAAATGATCGGATCACAGAGAAGCGGAAAATTGGAAAGGCTTGGTTGATAATGCACATGAAATAATTTTTTAGTTCTATTCTCTCATGCAAACGGAGACAGTTACAACACCGTACAATAAAGCGCCATTTGCAACCATCCTGCTTTCTGCCAAATTATTCTTGTGGTTACTACAAAAGCAGCTTTATGATCCTGTCAATTGAGTGGCGAATTCGGCATCGTTGTTGAACCCGATGGAGATTACTAGCTTCTATAGGGCATATCAGCCTTTATTGTTCCCCTCTCTTTTTCTACTTTACACCCTTTACTCCATAAATTTATTTGCGAGTACTTATCCAGTAAATTGGCTATTGACAATTACTGGAATTGGTATAAAATAATCACTAATACGTATTACTAATTCGTATCATCAAAAGTTGATATAAATTAAGCACCTCTAATGAAATCATCCATCCGTCGAAAGCCCACCCAACTTGATGTCGCCAAAAAGGCTGGCGTATCTCAAACGACGGTTTCCCATATCCTTAATAATTCCCTCACCGTGTCCATTCCAGAAGAGACACGACAGCGCGTGCTTCAAGCCATGCAGGAGTTGGATTACATTCCCAACCGGACTGCCCGCAACCTTCGCGGGCGTGTCGCCAAAACTGTAGGCGTTGTAATTTCGGACATTCAAAATCCTTTCTTCACAAGCGTGGTGTGCGGTATTGAAAAAGTATTGGTTGAAGCTGACTTCATCCTGTTATTGTGCAATTCAGACGAAGACCCGGAACGCGAGAAGATTCACCTGTCCACTCTACGATCAGAGGGCGTCGCCGGCATCATCCTGGCCACAACCCGTGCAGATTCCGAGTCATATCACCAACTACTCAACAATCGCACCCCGCTTGTAGGCATTGACCGAACTTCTGAAAAACTCAGTATGGATGTCGTCTCGGTAACCAACTCGCGCGGAGCTTTCAGTGCGGTATCGCACCTTTCCGATTTGGGACATAAACGAATCGGGCTTATTATCGGACCGCGCCAGCTCAGCACCTCTCGAGAACGTCTTGAGGGATATAAAGAAGCAGTTCAGGCGCGTGGTCTGGTTAGGTCAGATGACCTCATTCAGTATAGTGACTCCCGGCAACCTGGCGGATACAAAGCCATACAGGCTTTGCTTGATCTGCCCGAGCCACCCACTGCAGTATTGGTTACAAACAATTTGATGACTTTGGGTGCGTTGCAAGCTATTCATGAACGGAATCTGGCAATCCCAGATCAGATTGCCGTGGTGGGCTTTGATGATATGTCTTGGTCCACTTCACTACAGCCACCTTTAACGGCAGTTGCCCAGCCTGCCTATGAATTAGGTGTTACCGCAGCTCAATTACTGCTGGATCGACTGAAAGAACCAGACCGTCCCTTCCGCCATTTTGTTTTGGAAACCCAATTGATAATCCGGGCGTCCAGCGGCAGCCATAAAGAACTTCCAGTGACGCTCTGACATCTTTGCGGTTTTGCGGAAATCGAATTATGCTGGCCTTTCGTTGAAATTAAAATGACCATCATGAATTCCAAACCTCTCGCTGTCGCCTTCACCTTAAAATTTATTGACAATTCAATAAATTTGTGCAATAATAAAAAAAATATGGTAGCGTTACCAGATGTCGTCAACATCTGGGCGACTCGTCTCAAAAAGGCACGCACCGCCTTTACGGTTTGTTCGGATAAGTGATGGTCGTTGTTTACAAAACAAATTTGACCTGGAAACACCATAGGACTGCCATTGAATACTCTATCATCCACACCCACATCTGA
The DNA here is from genome assembly GCA_020717985.1 of Herpetosiphon sp. Lineage (GTDB taxonomy): Bacteria > Chloroflexota > Anaerolineae > Anaerolineales > Villigracilaceae > Villigracilis. Next base: position 28,786 of record DYDH01000005.1, read on the forward strand.
AATTAATAAAATATTACTCCGCATGGAAGGGATTCACAAGTCTTTTCCTGGAGTGCAGGCTTTGAGCGATTGCAAGTTTGAATTGCGCTCAGGCGAAGTTCATGCTCTGGTTGGAGAAAATGGAGCGGGGAAGTCAACAATGATGAAAATTTTAGGCGGGATTTATGATAAAGATGCAGGACACATTTATCTGGACAATAAAGAAGTCAACATAGCCAGCCCACACATGGCGCAACAACTTGGCATTAGTATTATTCACCAGGAACTCAACCTAATGCCACACCTGACAGTTGCACAAAATATTTTCATTGGGCGAGAACAGCGCTCCAAAATTCCATTTATCCTGGACGATAAAGCGGCAAACCAAGAAACCGAACGTGTTCTTGATTTGCTCAACCTTCAGTTGTCTCCAAGCACAAAGGTTTCTGATTTGACGGTTGCAAAGCAACAAATGGTGGAGATTGCCAAGGCGCTTTCATTCAACGCAAAAATTCTCGTCATGGATGAGCCGACAGCCGCTTTGACCGAAACAGAAATCGACGAATTATTTCACATCATCAAACAACTGCGCGAAAAAGGAGTGGGGATTGTCCATATTTCACATCGGCTCGAAGAACTCAAGCAGATATCTGATCGGGTAACGGTTATGCGCGATGGAAAATACATCGACACCCTGCAGACCAAAGCCGCCACAATCGATCAGATCATCAGCCTAATGGTGGGACGTGTCATCTTTGAAACCGCTCCCGAATTGCCAGAAGTGCCCAGCGAGGAGGTTGTTCTCGAAGTTCGCAATCTCAACCGCGGCAAAGTACTTCAGGATATAAACTTCAGCCTGATGAGAGGCGAAATATTGGGGTTCGCGGGACTGATGGGTGCAGGACGCACAGAAGTGGCGCGGGCTATTTTTGGCGCGGATGAATATGACTCCGGTGAAATTTACATTAAAGGACGGCGAGTACACATCAAAAGCCCTGGCGATGCTGTGACCTGCGGAGTCGGCTACCTTTCCGAAGATCGCAAACGCTACGGGCTGGCTCTTGGCATGGATGTAAAAGAAAATGTTGTCTTGTCATCGATGAAAAAATTCCTGAATCGATTTGGCTGGGTGGATTTCAAAAAGGCAAGCATGCGCGGACAGGAAATGATCAAAGCATTGAACATCAAAACACCCAGCCTGGAACAAAAAGTTAAATTTTTATCCGGCGGAAATCAACAAAAAGTGGTGATCGGCAAATGGTTAACCGCCAATACAGAAATCTTGATTTTCGACGAGCCCACACGCGGCATTGATGTGGGCGCCAAGAGTGAAATTTACAAACTGCTCAATGACCTGGCTCGCCAGGGTAAGGCAATCATTATGATTTCATCGGAACTGCCGGAAATCCTACGCATGAGTCACCGCGTGGTAGTTATGTGCGAAGGACGGGTGACTGGCATCCTGAACGCTGGGGAAGCATCGCAGGAAAATATTATGAAATATGCCACAATGCGCAGTAACGTGGTCCGTAAGAATTAATAGAAGAACAAATTTTTCTTTAACAGGAACAACCAATCATGAAAAATGACACTACATCTGCCAAGACCATGTTTCGTTCCGATGCCATCCAGAGGATTATGGCATTTAGCGCCTTGATTGTGTTAGGCATTGGATTTTCGCTGGCTTCGCCATATTTCCGCACTTTCGACAACTTCGTCGGCATTTTGCTGGCCACGGCAGTCAACGGCGTTTTGGGGTTGGGCGTTACGTTTATCATCATCACGGGTGGTATTGACCTTTCAGTGGGAACAGTTCTCACTCTATCCGCCGTGATGACCGGTGTATTTATCACCAACTGGCATCTACCCATCCCGCTGGGCATCCTCGGCGGTGTCCTGACCGGCTGTCTGGCAGGGCTGGTCAATGGCGTGTTGATTTCGCGCATGAAGATTCCGCCTTTCATTGCTACTTTGGGCATGTTATATGCCACCAAAGGTCTTTCGCTGGTGATTTCAGAGTTGAAACCGATTTACTTCAACGATACGCCAGTTTTCCGCGAGATGGCAATGGGATCCGTTTTAGGCAAGGTTATTCCCGGATTTGAAATACCCAATGCCGTGTTGATTTTGTTTGGCGCCGCCATTATTGCCCACTTAGTCCTGAGTCGTACTATCTTGGGACGCTACACATACGCATTGGGAAGCAACGAAGAAGCCACCCGCCTTTCAGGCGTCAATGTTGCGGCTTGGAAGACGGCTGTCTATACTCTTGGCGGATTATTCAGCGGTGTAGGCGGCGTTTTAATGGCTGCCCGACTTAACTCAGCTCAACCCGCCCTCGGGGCTGGTTACGAGTTGGACGCGATTGCCGCTGTGGTGATCGGGGGAACGTCCCTCAGCGGCGGTGAAGGCTCGATTCTTGGCACCATCATTGGCGCGTTCATTATCAGCACTCTCACCAATGGGCTGAGAATCCTTTCTGTTCCGCAGGAATGGCAAATGGTAGTTACCGGCGGCATTGTTGTCTTGGCTGTATACCTTGACATATTACGCCGGAGACGGAAATAAAAAAAACAAGACTCAAAGGAGGCTTATATAAGTCTTATTAAAGATTCCCTAAACACAAAATATCGTTCGCAATTTCAAAATCGACCAAATTACATAAGGAGAAAGAATATGAAATCCAGCAAAATCGTTTTGGTATTGATCACCCTTATCGTCGTGGCATCCATGCTTGCCGCATGTGGAGCGCCCGCCCCCGCCGCAACTGAAGCGCCCAAGGGAAAACTTTACATCCCCGTGATTTCCAAGGGCTTCCAACACCAGTTCTGGCAGGCTGTTAAACTCGGCTCCGAAAATGCCGCCAAAGACTTGAATGTGGACATCACATTCGAAGGTCCTGAATCCGAAGCCATGGTTGACAAGCAGGTTGAAATGTTCCAGACCGCTTTGGACAAGAAACCCGCCGCCATTTGTCTGGCCGCTGTTGACTCAAAAGCTTTCCAGCCCCTGCTTGAAAAAGCCAAAGCTGCTGGCATTCCTGTAATCGGTTTCGACTCTGGCGTTGATAGTGACATCCCCGTCTCTACCGCTACCACCGATAACATTGCCGCTGCCGCCCTGGCTGCTGACAAGATGGTTGAATTGATTGGCGGCGAAGGCGAAGTTGCTGTTATCGCTCACGATCAGACCAGCCGCACTGGTATTGACCGCGTCAAGGGCTTCACTGATCAGATCAAAGCCAAATACCCCAAGGTTACCATTGTTGACACCCAGTATGGTGGCGGCGATCAACTCAAATCCACTGACTTGGCCAAAGCCATTATTCAGGCTCACCCGAACCTGAAGGGCTTCTTTGGTGCCAACGAAGGCTCGATCATCGGCGTATTGAATGCCGCGAAGGAATTGAGCATGGAAGGCAAACTCACGATCATCGGTTACGACTCCGGTCAACAACAGATGGACGCCATCCGCTCCGGCGCTGAAGCAGGTGCCATTACCCAGAACCCCATTGGTATCGGCTACAAGTGCGTCGAAGCCGCTGTCAAAGCCTACAATGGCGAGACACTGCCCAAGATCATTGACACTGGCTTCATGTGGTACGACAAGACCAACATTGATGCTCCTGAGATTCAAGCCGTATTGTACAAGTAGTATTTCGGTTAAGCTGACAGCCATTCCAAATAGAATGGTCTGAAAATAATAATTAGAGATGCCCTATTGCTAAAGCCAGGTTGAATTCCTCCTGATTAGCGTAGGGCATCTCTTCAAAACATGAACTATATTTCTTTAGAATCAGCCTGGAGGTAAAAATGTCTAATAACTATGCTCCCAATCGCTGGCTGGGTTCTCTGCCCAAAATTGGTATCCGCCCAACGATCGATGGAAGACTTGGAGGAGTGCGCGAATCGCTCGAAGACCAGACCATGTCCATGGCGCGTGCCACTGCCGAACTCCTGACAGCCAATTTGCGCCACCCAAACGGTCAGCCAGTGGAATGTGTCATCGCCGACACAACAATCGGCGGGGTTGCGGAAGCGGCTGCCTGCGCAGAAAAATTTGCCCGTGCCGGGGTCGGTGTTTCCATCACAGTTACCCCCTGCTGGTGCTATGGCTCGGAAACAATGGACATGGATCCGCTTATCCCCAAAGCGGTCTGGGGCTTTAATGGAACGGAACGCCCCGGGGCTGTCTATCTTGCGGCTGTTCTTGCGGCTCATAACCAAAAAGGGTTGCCCGCCTTTTCCATTTATGGACAGGACGTGCAGGATGGCGGCGACAAAGATATTCCCGAGGATGTAAAGGAAAAGCTCCTGCGGTTTGCACGTGCCGGGTTGGCTATCGCAACCATGCGCGGTAAATCCTATCTTTCATTTGGCGGTGTTTCGATGGGTATTGCCGGTTCCATCGTTGACAATGGTTTCTTTGAATCTTATCTGGGAATGCGCGTCGAAGCAGTGGATACGACCGAATTCCTGCGTAGAATGGAAGAGGGCATTTACGATCCCGAAGAATTCAAGCGCGCCCTGACATGGGTAAAAGCCAACTGCAAGGAAGGCAGGGAATATAACGCCCCTGAAAAACAACGCACCCGCGCCCAAAAAGACAATGACTGGGAAACCGTGGTCAAGATGGCAATGATCGCCCGCGATATGATGAACGGGAATCCGCGCCTGGCTGAAATGGGTTTTGGGGAAGAAGCCCTGGGAAGAAATGCCATCCTGTCAGGTTTTCAAGGTCAGCGGCAGTGGACTGATTTCAAACCCAATGGCGATTTTCTGGAAGCCATTCTCAACACTTCGCTGGATTGGAATGGTCCGCGCCAGCCTTATATTGTGGCAACCGAAAATGATAGTTTGAACGGCGCGACCATGTTGTTTGGCCACTTGCTCACCAACACGGCACAGATATTTGCGGATGTTCGTACCTATTGGAGTCCAGCAGCAGTGAAACGCGTAACAGGTTATGACCTAACCGGAACCGCAGCTGGTGGAATTATTCATCTTATTAATTCCGGCGCTGCCACGCTGGACGCGACTGGCTGGCATGAAATTGACGGACAACCTGCCATCAAACCCTGGTGGAATGTTTCAAAAGAAGAAGCGAAAAAGTGCTTTGATGCGACCAGCTGGTATCCTGCCGATATCGGATATTTCCGTGGAGGTGGTTTTTCAAGCGGATTCCTGACCCGCGGCAACATGCCAATGACCATGAGCCGCATCAACCTCATCAAAGGATTTGGCCCGGTCTTGCAGATTGCCGAAGGCTGGACAATTGACCTGCCCGAGAACGTCCACGAACAATTGAATGAACGCACCAATCCCACCTGGCCCACACATTGGTTTGCGCCCAATGTTACCGGTGAAGGCGCTTTCCGCGATGTTTACACTGTGATGGCAAATTGGGGAGCAAATCACGGCGCATTGAGCTATGGTCACATCGGCGCAGACTTAATTAGCATGGCCTCCATGCTGCGAATTCCGGTCAATATGCACAATGTGCCTGAAGAGAAAATCTTCCGCCCCAGCACCTGGAGCGCTTTTGGCGCAAGCGACTACACCGGAGCCGATTATCGCGCCTGCCAAAACTTTGGACCTGTTTATGGTTAGTGCCAGTCCAAAGTCCGTTTTGATTTGGTGATTGGCGTTACAAACGGTTGCTTTTCTACAACTGCTAATGATAGCTCTGCTCTTTTCTGTGGCTGCTCGTAAACCGATCAATCACGATTGAGCAGAGTTTTTTAATTCTTCGCGACCGTAAGAAAGAATTTGCATCAAAATCAGCGTTATACTTTGGACAAAGAAATTTCACCGCATGACAAACCTCAACACATTCCTATCTAAACTCCCCAGCCCAGCTGCAAAGCGTATTGCACTGCGAGTCAGCGCGCCCGCCGAACGCGCTTTACGTCACGGACATCCCTGGATATTCGATCAGGCAATTACCGAACAAAGCCATGAAGGCGCGCCCGGTGATCTGGCTGTTATCTTTGACAACAAACGCCGTTTCGTTGCAATCGGATTGTACGACCCAACATCTTCCATTCGCGTGCGGATTCTTCAACACCGTCAGCCAGCGACAATTGACACAGATTGGTTCCAGGAAAAACTAATTACCGCAAACCAGATTCGCAAAACACTCACAGACCAATCAACGAACGGATACCGGTTGGTTCATGGTGAGAATGACGGATTGCCCGGGTTGGTGATTGACCGTTATGCAGAAACATTTGTCTTGAAAATTTACAGCCCGGTTTGGATTCCGCATCTCAAAGAATTTTGTTCTGCGCTTGCGCAAACCAATCCATGCAAACGATTGATATTGCGACTCAGCCGTTCACTAACAAAACAGGATGAATTTCTATATGGACTTACGGATGGAATGACTCTTGCGGGTCAACCCACCGAAGACCTGATCCTGTTCCAGGAAAATGGACTTACCTTTGAGTGCGACCCGATCCACGGGCAGAAGACCGGCTTCTTCCTCGATCAACGTGAAAATCGGGCGCGCGTTGAAAAATTATCCAAAGGGAAATCCGTATTGAATGTGTTTGCATACACTGGCGGATTTTCAGTGTATGCCGCGCGCGGCGGCGCAAAACAAGTTGTCAGCGTGGACATCAGCGCGCCGGCCTTGCAGGCCGCAATTCACAACTTTTCACACAACCTGCATATCCCCGCAGTAAAATCTGCGCTCCATGAAACCATCGCGGAAGATGCATTTGAAGTGTTAGCCCGCATGGAATCGCAAAAACGGTTGTTCGATCTTGTCATCATTGATCCACCCATGTTCGCCCAAAATCAGAGTCAAGTCGCGGCCGGGCTGTCTGCCTATCGAAAGCTGACCCGCCTCGGGTTGGGTATTCTGCGCTCAGGCGGAATATTGGTGCAGGCATCCTGTTCCAGCCGCATAGATGCCGAGACCTTTTTCGACACCATTCATCAATCAGCCAGAGAGTCCAGCCGCCGACTGACAGAGATCGAACGCACGGGTCACGCCCTCGACCATCCAATTGGATTCGACGAAGGGGCTTATCTAAAATGCCTGTTTGCCACAGCCTCATAAAAATATCCAATCGCGCACGCCCCATCAAATAAAATCCTTGACATATCGCGTTTTGTTGGTGTAAACTCGAACCACTGTAAGAAAAATCCAAAGAAAGGACGCGCTCTTGATGTTGAACACAATCTTCACAATCCCCAATGCAGTTGGCTTTTTGCCTTCTCGGAGTGCGCCTGTAGACCGAAACTAGGTCTTTTTCTGTCCCCTGTTTGTTTTGGGCTGTGGCGCATACGTCACAGCTTTTTTTGTTTAATTTTTTCGTTGTTAAAGCCTGACAGGTCTCCGCGTGAAACCGATCACCAAGGCCGATTCGATAAGACCTGTCAGGTTTATTTATGAGGAACACCAATGACCACACAACACCCCGCCCACGAGCCAGCGCTCACATTTGACTTCCGCCCCACCCTGCAAGCCAACCGCCTCAAAGGGTTATGGCTGATGATGTCCGACTACCGCCTGTCATATATCGCGGCGACCATTGCATTGGCGATCTCTGCCCTCTCGAAGACCTACACTTACATCCTTTTGCGTTTCTTCGCAGACGTTGTGCTGGGTCAGAAAAAATATATCGGTGACTCGTTAACTTCCTCCCTGATCTGGATCGGTTTGGGATTCATCGGACTCGCCGCCTTTGAAGGAACCTTCTCGTTCCTTTCCGGACGTTTGGCTGCGTACACCGCCGAGGGCATTACGCGGCGTCTGAGGGATTTCCTCTTCGACCACATCCAGCGCCTGAGTTTCTCGTACCACGCCACCACTCCCACCGGTGACTTGATCGAGCGCGTCACTTCCGATGTGGATGCGCTGCGCCGCTTCTTTGCCGAACAAGCCATCGGCGTGGGACGCATCATCCTGCTGTTCGTCATCAACTTTGTGGCGATCTATAACCTCAACGCGGAATTTGCGTGGGTTTCCATAGTAACCATTCCGCTCATCCTGGTCGTGTCCATTTGGTTTTTCAAGAAAGTGACCAAAGCCTATGAGGCTTATCAAGCGCAGGAGGCGATCCTCTCGACCACCTTGCAAGAGAACCTGACCGGTGTGCGTGTGGTGAAAGCTTTTGCGCGTCAGGATTACGAAAAGAGTAAATTCGAGAAGGACAACTGGGGCAAGTATTTGAAAGGCAAGATTTTGCTTTTCATGCATTCCATGTTCTGGCCGCTCTCGGATATTGTGCTGGGATTTCAAATGCTGTTCGGATTTGTCTACGGCGCGAACATGGCGATTAGAGGCGAGATTTCAATCGGCACGTACATCGCCTACATCGGACTTGTGGTCTGGTTGATATTTCCCATCCGCAACCTGGGACGCATCATCGTTTCAACGTCAACGGGCATGGTCTCGTACTCGCGTCTGATGGAAGTGGTCAAGCAGCAGCGTGAACCACTGCTCGACGGGCGGCACCAGCCTGAGGGCGCGGCGCGAGGCGACCTCCTCTTCGAGGACGTCTCGTTCATGTATTCCGATGGCAAATCAGATGTGCTGAAGAATGTCTCGTTCCATGCCAAGCCCGGACAGGCAATCGCGCTGCTCGGGTCAACGGGTTCAGGCAAAACATCGCTGGTAAATCTTCTGCCGCGCTTCCACGAATACACGGGCGGACGTGTCCTGCTGGACGGCGTGGAGTTGAAGGATTACTCGCGCGCATACCTGCGAAAGCAGATTGGTATTGTGGAGCAGGAACCGTTCCTGTTCAGCCGCTCGATCCGCGAAAATATTATGTACGGAGTTGGGCGCGACGTGCCGGTTGAGGAAGTGGAACGCGCCGCGAAAGCCGCCGCCGTGCATGATGTGATCCTGACTTTCCCCGATGGCTACAACACGCTGGTCGGCGAGAAAGGTGTGACCCTCTCTGGCGGACAGAAACAGCGCGTGGCCATTGCGCGTACCTTGTTGAAGAACCCGCGCATTTTGATCCTCGATGACTCGACCTCATCGGTGGATACCGAAACCGAAGCCGAGATCCGCGAGGCGTTGAATGGCCTGATGCAAAACCGCACCACGTTCATCATCGCACACCGTATTCAATCTGTGATGATCGCCGACCTGATCCTTGTTTTAGACAAAGGCGAAATTGTGCAAATGGGCACACACGATGAATTGTTGAAAGATAAAGACGGCATGTACCGCAGGATTTACGACATCCAAACAAAGATCGATTCTGAATTAGAAATTGAAATTGCGCGTGTCAATTGATGTTGTAGGGGCGCAGCAATGCTGCGCCCCTACGGAGAATAAAAAATGTCCGACGAACTTATCGAAATCGAAGAAGAAGAATTTACTTCACAATTAACTACGCCCGTGCTGAAACGCATTGGCGGGCTGCTCAAACCGCATTGGAAATGGGTGCTGGGCTTTTTCCTCAATATCGCGCTGGTCTCTGGACTGGATGCGTACTTTACATTCCTGAACAAGCAAATCATTGATCAGGGAATTATGCTGAAAGATACCCCGCGCGTGATGCAGATCGCCACGACCTACGGCT
>DYDH01000005.1:38359-50726 GCA_020717985.1 Herpetosiphon sp.
CGGGCGTGCTGGGCGAGCGCATTCAATATGACTTGCGCAAGATGCTCTTCAATCACCTGCAAGACCTGTCGCTTTCATATTATTCGAATAACGCGGTCGGGCGTTTGATCGCGCGTGTCACTTCGGATACGGGACGCGTCTCTGACCTGCTGACTTGGGGCGTGGTGGATAGCACCTGGGCGGTGATGAACATCACCATGTCTACGATCTTTATGCTGATCATCAACTGGAAGCTGGCGTTGATCGTGCTGACCATCATCCCAGTTATGATGTTTATCGCGGTTGAGTTCCGCAAGCGCATTTTGGAGCAGTTCCGCATCTCACGCCGCGCCAACAGCAAGATCACAGGCGCGTTCAACGAGAATTTTCAAGGCACACGTGTGGTTAAGGCGCTGGGACGTGAAGACGAAAACACGCGTGAGTTTCAAGGACTGACCTCCAAGATGTATCACGCCTCGTATCGCGCCGCGTGGCTCTCCGCGCTCTTCCTGCCCACCGTGCAGATGATCGCCGCAATTGCGCTCGGCTTCATCGTTGGCTATGGCGGCAGACAGATCCAGGTTGGGCTGATAACCATTGGCGGTATTCAAGCCTTCGTTTCGTACCTGACATTTATGATGTGGCCCATTCAGGATTTGGCGCGCGTGTATTCCGAAATGCAGCACAGCATTGCGTCAGCGGAGCGAATTTTCAAGTTGGTGGATACCCCGCCCGAAGTCCACAACAGACCGGATGCCGTCGAAGCGAAAACCCTGCTGGGCGAGATCGAATTCGATCATGTGGATTTTTTCTACGAGGACAGAAAATCCGTGTTGACAGATTTCACGCTGAAAATTAAAGCAGGCGAGACCATCGCGCTGGTCGGACCGACAGGCGGCGGCAAAAGTACGATCGTGAATTTACTCTGCCGCTTTTACGAACCCAGCAGCGGATTGATACGGATAAACGGATTGGATTACATGGACTACAAGTTGGAGTCTATCCACAACAAGATCGGCATCGTGCTGCAAACGCCGCACCTGTTCTCTGGGACCGTACGCGAGAATATCCGCTATGGGAATTTGTCTGCGGATGATGCCCAAGTGGAGGAAGCCGCGAAGATCGCGGGCGCGCATGATTTCATTGTGACGCTCGAAAAGGGGTACGAGCAAAACGTGGGCGAAAGCGGAAACCTGCTCTCGGTTGGACAGAAACAGTTGATCAGCCTCGCGCGTGCCGTGCTAGCCCGCCCCGAGTTATTCATCATGGACGAAGCGACTTCCTCAGTGGACACACTGACCGAGGCGCTCATCCAGCGCGGCATGGACGCCCTGATGAAGGGACGCACATCCTTTGTCATCGCGCACCGCCTCTCGACCATCCGCCGCGCGGATCGGATTCTCGTCATCGAAGATGGCAAGATCGCCGAGCAAGGCTCACACGCCGAGTTGTTGAAAATGCGCGGACATTACTACCGCCTGTACACCCAGCAGTTCCGCCATCAGTTGGAGGTGGCGTATGGGGTAACTGATGAAATTATTTCCAGTGAACGTGTAGGCATTACCGCCGATTCAATTATTGTCAGGCGAGAGAAGGCAAGCGAGGAGGTAGCTCCTGGTGATTAACAAAATTTCTCGAATAAATTGAGCTTGAAAGAAGTAACCCAGAAAAATTATTTCTGGGTTACTGTAATTTTTGTAACTTATCCAGAAGTAATCTTTTATCTGTTTCCGATAAGCCAGTAATATCTGGATTTTTAATTCCAACAAGAATTTTTTGTAATACAACTAACAATTCCCTCGTTTCAGCAACAATGTCATTGCCACACAACAATTTAGATATCCCCTCAAAAAGAAATTTTGCTTTTAGGCTTTTTGAAGCAACTGAATTAATAACTAACTGTGAAAATTCTTGGGTATCTAATTGTTTAAAATTTTCAAAAATTAATTGAATATCTAATCTATCTATCTGGCTCTGAGTTTCTTGTTGTCTAGGGTCGCCCGTTTCCAAGAAAATTGTTAAGGCAGATTCCCAGTATTGCCGAGTTTTTTCTTTCTCCCCGTGTCCATAATATGCCGATCCTAAATTTACAAGAGCCTCGGCTTCGGATTTCCGATCACCCACCTCTCGTAATATATTTATTGCCTGTTCATAAATTTTCACAGTAGTTGATAAATCACTGATATTGTCATGAATTAAGCCAACTCCGATAAGTAGTATTCCTACTCTCCGTTTATCACCGGTTTCGCGAGCAATAGCAATTGCTTTTTTATGGTATTCCAATGCTTTTTTCTTCATGCCTAATTTATTAAATGCAACCGCCATATTTCCGAAGGCATCCCCTTCTGCTCTTTTATAACCAATTTTTCTACTTAAGGATAATTGTTCTTCATAATAATTTATAGCATTTTGGATGTCTCCAATTTGATTATAGTAATTACCTATATTCCCCAAAACCGTAGCTTCTCCTCCTTTATCATTGATTTCACGCGAAATACTTAATTGGTCTTCGTAATACTTAAATGCTTCATCAGTTTCCATTAAAGCAAGGTGAGCATTTCCTAAATTTCCATATATACTTGCTCTTAAGGATTTTGAAGCAAATTCTGAAATCTCAACTGTTGATTTCAATACATCAAGTGCTTTTCTTAAAACAGATATAGCGCTTAGGGAGTCGCCAGCAGAGTAATATGCATCGCCTAAGTTATTTAGATGAACTATTTCCTTAGGAACCCAATTATCTTCTAACTCAATATCTTCAGGCAAATCAGATATGCCAGGATATTTGTCTTGAAATATTTCCACATCATTTAATGCTTTTTTTTCTATTTCTATTCGATGATGGACGGGGATACCTAATTCAGTTGCGTGGGAATAAATTATATAAAAATTATTAATCCATTGTTCAGCAAAACTTGAGTCTGGTTGAATAAAATAATCTGGTTGCATCCGCTGCCATGCAGCAAATATCTCAGGCCAGATATTATGAAATGCGACAAAATTCTTGTTTACACTATCTTTTAGAATCACAATCGCTAATTGAAGATAGTAATAAGCATGTCGTTCGATTACTATTTTGGCCTCGTCCACACTTGTGTATAGCAGTTCAGATGCAAACAACTTGGTTAGATCATGAAAGAAATAGTAATTCATTTGAATTGTTTCGCTTTTACCTACTAGGCCAAATGGACCAGAAAGAGTATTTATTAAATTCCGATTCAATAAAATACCAAGGACTGAACTAACCTCATCTTCACTATCAATATCCCAAATAGACGCAACAGAGCCAGTCCAGAAATAACCATTGAATATCGCCAAAGAATAAAAACGTTGCCTGATTTCGGTCGGCAATAGATTGTAAGAAAGACTTATTACGGCTTCCATATCAAAATCAACATCGTTTTCACGTTTCAATCTTTTCAAGCGGGTGTGTTCATCAATAAGACTATTTATGAGAATTTTAAGTGTGTAATCACGTCGGTCGTTGAGAAGGGATATTGCTATCCGTAGCGCAAGAGGCAAGTACCCACAAAGCGACGATAATTGTTCAATATCATCATCAGTAGTTTGATTCAATTTATTACTTGCGTTTCTTAGAAACATTCGTGATTCTTCTGGAGAAAGCACGCGCAGTTGGAGGGGTCCTTGCCAACCAAACTCGGTCAAGCTGAAATGCTGGCGTGAGGTGATGATTGCCGCCGAAGGCGCAGGCGGAATCAGCGGACGCACTTGTGCCACATTTGCGGCGTTATCCAGCAATAACAAAACCTTTTTCTTGCCAAAGGTTTGCTGGTACAAGCCTTTGAGTTGAGTTTCGTCATTGGGAAGTTTTTGTCCCACATAAAACGGTTCAAGCAAACGCCGCATCGCATCTTCGGGTGAGGTCGGCTTTTCAGCAGTGCCAAGTAGGTCAATATTTATCTGGGCATCGGGGAAATTCTCGGCAATGTCATGCGCCAGCTTACGCGCCAGTTCAGTCTTGCCAATTCCACCTGCGCCGCTCAACCCCGTAATGATCGCGCCGTTTGTGAATGAGGCTTTCAGTCCCTCCAGTTCCGCCTCGCGCCCTGTGAAATCGGTCACGGGCTGTGGGATGGTGAAGAGTCCATAGGTGGTTTTGATTTGTTCAAATTGAATGGTGACTTTATTTTTATTTCCCGCAATAAGCACCGAATTGGAAACATCACCATCCACATTGATGGAATTGTACGAAGACTTCTCTTTTTTGAGTTTAGAAGATTTGCCCATCGGTTTCCCTCCTGAGAGGAATGTTCAAATTCTGTCCTTAAATATTACCTCGGCGATTTGAATTATAGCACGGCAGATTTTCGCTCCAAGCGGGTAAAATACAGACAATAATAGTCAAAATAAAGGAACCCCAATGGCAAAGAAAAAATATTCGATCAACTGGGAAAACGACGAACCTGTCTCATTTGAAGTCGACGGCGTGAAATATGAATCGCTGGATGATGTCCCAAACTGGAAGGATAAGGACAAACTTTCGGCGATGGTTCAGGCTGCGTCCGAAGACGACTTTGAAGAGGTCAAGTTCGACGAGAAGGAATTTGAAAAACTGCGAAAAGAGGCGGAAAACCCCACGATGGAAAGATGGGTGTTGGGAGGCTTTACCGGCATTGCCGTGGTGATGATTCTTGTCACGCTGATCTCATCTTTTACCAATATTCAAAAGATCAGCAAAGAAGAAAGCGCTCCCGGGCGCGTGGTGGATGTGGTTGTGCGCCGCGAACTGGTCAATGCAGAGAATGACATTGTCCGCGATTTCTATTATCCTGTAGTCGAATTTGTCCCCATGGACGGTCACAAACGCACTGTGCAACTCAACGAAGGCAGTGACTCGCCGTACTATGAAAAAGGGAATGAGATCACAGTCCGCTACGACCCAGATCATCCGCTTGATGCGCGGATCAAGTCCGCGAGCAGTAACATGCTGATGTGGGTTTTGCCTGTCATCACGGGTATTTTGGGACTTGCCTTCGCGGGCGCGGTATTTGTTGTGAAAAAGGTGATGTCTGCCTGAACCCCGATATAAAAGGGATGTTGCGAAAAGAATTGTCCCGATGATCGCATGGACGAAAATACAGTAAGGAAAAAAATATGCAAACTAAAACTACAAATAAAACCTACTTCGGTCTCGCCGCTTTAATAACAGGCATTCTCTCCGGACTATCCATACTGTCCAATCTTACTGTTGCCTACCTGAATATTTCCCCAAGCACATTCGACCGGCTAAATAATTTAACCGCCCTGTTCTTCTGCATTCTCACGCCGCTTGCTTTTGTTTTGGGAGTGATTGGTCACACACGCAAAAATGACTCAAAGACTCTTTCGCGCATTGCGATTGTGTTGGCGGTGATCCCATTTTCGATAATATTCAGTCAGCTTATTTTTTCGTTTATAAAGTAAGGTCACGCTTGAAGCGTGACCTGTAAAGTTACATCTCGATCTGCACTTTCAACACACCTGCCCGGGCGGCATGGTCGAACGCTTTGAGAATATCGCCCAATTTATATTGCGCCGAGATCAATACAGTGGGGTCAACTTCCCGCCTTTCGAGCAGACGCAAAGCAGGCTCAAAAGGACCACAGCGCGAACCGACAACCGTGATCTCGTCCACTACGATGGATGAGAGATTCACGTTCATATCCCCTTTGTAGGTTGATTTCATGACCAACGTCCCACGCGGGCGAACGGCTTTCCTCGACAGATTGAATCCGTCGGGCGAACCAGTGGCTTCCACCACAACATCCCATTTGCGGGGTTGGATTTCACTTTCTATAATTGAGCGAATCCCGCGCGCATTCAAAAAGTCCTGCTGATATGAATGACGCACCAGCACGCGCAGGTCACAGCCTGTGAGGGCAAGAGTCTGCGCGATCAATTGTCCCAGCCTGCCTGCGCCGACCAATAATACATGGTCTGTCGGTTTGATCTGTACCTGCTGTTGGATCTCCAATGCGGCGGCGAGCGGCTCGGTAAATACCGCCATTTCGTCAGAGACCGAATCAGGCACGCGATATAAATTTTCAAGCGGCAGGGTTGTGTACTCAGCCAGGACTCCATCACGATTGGCAATGCCAAGCACGGTGCGGGTCTCACAGTGAGTCGGGCGTCCGTTCAGGCAGGCTTCACACGCGCCGCAGACAGCATTGATCTCACCCACCACGCGCTGACCGATCCACGATGGTTCAGGCGCGCTGATAACTTCCCCGACAAACTCATGCCCAAGCACTCCCATGTATGGGTAATAGCCTTTCACTAGTTCAAGGTCTGTACTGCAAATGCCCGCCTTGCGGATTTTGATCAACGCTTCATTGGGCTTCCTCGGCTGTTCAATATCACGCAATGAAATCTGGTTATTTTCAAGCCACAATGCTTTCATGGATTTTTCCTTTTTACTTCTCACTTATTACTCGTTACTTCCTATTTCTCTGTCTCACCGCTTCATACGTGATCAACGCGGTCGCAATCGAAACGTTCAACGAATTGACCTTGCCCATCATCGGGATTTTCACTTTGATGTCCGCATTCCGCATCCAGAAATCTGTCAGCCCTTCATCTTCGGTGCCGACAGCCATGGCGATGGGTTGATTCAAGTCAACGGATGTGTACAAGACCTCAGCAGATGGTGTGGCCGCAAGCACGCGCATCTTTCCGCGCCTGAGCCAATCCAGCGCCGACGGTGAATCAACCTCGACGGTGGGTGTGGTAAAAACCGCGCCGCGGCTGGCGCGTACTACGTTGGGATTCCACAAGTCCACACGCGGGTCGCAGACGAGCAGCGCGTCCACATGTGCGGCATCGGCTGTGCGCAGGATCGCGCCAAGATTACCGGGCTTCTCAACCGACTCGGCTACGATGACAAAAGGCGACGCGCTCAATTTCAAATCATCGAGCGATGTTTTGGGTATGGGAAAAATTCCCAGCCAGCCATCGGGATTGTCACGATAGGAAATTTTCTCGAAGACGGCGCGGCTGACAGTGGTCACGTCAGCGGAGGGAATGTCAATGGAACGGGAAACAAGCTCGGGCGCGGTCAGAAGCGATTGCGGCTTGAGTCCACTGCCGAGGGCCAGAATCAACTCATCGTAGCCTTCCACAAGCATGACGCCATCCTTCTGTCGCAAACGTTTATCCTCGCGCAGTTTGACGATGTATTTTACTTTTGGGTTTTGCAGGCTGGTGATATCAGGGTTCATTGCGCGCATCTCATCGCTCTATTATAAACCAGCGATAAACTCTTCGCCCTTGCCGATGAATTCGTCGTGGTCATCAGGTGCGGAAGCAGATGCCATTAAATCCTGAGTCTTTTCGCGCAGAACCTGACGCGCGGCGGGTTCGCCCATCTCCTTCCATTTTTCCATGCTGTAGTGTGGATAAACGCTGCTGATGTAATATCCATTTTTATAGTTTCGCATGGTGGATGGCTGATTGAGGAAGTTCCCGCCTGGTCCCACTTTGGCGATCTCACTTATGGCAGAGTTGACATCGTCCAGTTGAAAGCCGTTATAAATCCTCAATGCCTGGTCAATAATCTCGTGGACGTGAACAAAGGTTGTAGGCGAGATGGATTTCGAGGTGAGAGAATCCCCAACGAACGGAGCCAGATGTCCGCTTGAGAGAAGAAGCGCGAGGGTGTTCATCCAATAGGTGTCGGCGGAGATCAAATCCATACCCCAGCCCGTGCCGCTTCCGGAAGTGGCGCAATGCGGGATGCCATAATATTTCATCATCTCGGAACAGGCGACGCTGATAAGAATGCTTTGCGGGTCGTAAAAGTTGACCACGGTGCGCATGTCAAAATAAACAGGCAACATGCCAAGCAGGATCGGCGCGCCCTTTTTGATGGTCTGGCTAATGACCAAACCCGCGAGCAATTCAGCCATGAGAAGTGTGAGCGTACCTGCGGGAGTCAGCGGAGTGGACGCGCCTGCCATACTGTAATTCGAGAAGATGATCGGCAAGCCGCGTTCGATGGAGATTTTCATTTTGTCCACGGTGCCGGCATTCATCACCAGCGGACTGACGGGATTGAAATACGGAATGATGAACGGCTTGCTGCCGAGGTCACCATGCAGTATCTCGAACATTTGCAGAACATCGGGGAATTTATTTTCGTCTGAAACCAGCAAAACCAATGGTTTGGTGGTGTTGGAAATATGCTCAAGCGAACCGTAAAGATCGGTCAGGTATTCCGGCACATCACGGACAATGCCCACTGTGGAAATCACATCATAATGTTTGAGGCTGGAGCCAAGGCGCACAAGGTCTTGAAAATTCCTGCGTTTGAAAATATCGAGAGTTTCATCAACGGGATTTTGATAGAACAAAGCGGTGACACCTACGCCAAAGCGCAGTCGGTCTTCACCCAGTTTAAGTTTATGCTCGCCGCGACGGTCATAGACATCAATCGTCTTCGGCGCAGACTTGATCGCCTCTTCCACAACATCGGGCGGGAATTTGATAATGCGGTCTTGTGATTTCAATCCCAACTTTGTTTCGAGCATTTGTAAGATTGCAGGCGAATCCACACGCACGCCGGTTTCAGCAAGAACTATTAGCACATTTTTATGCGCTTCCTGTATTTGTTCCTCAGTCATCATCTTCAATTGCGGGCGGACATTATTCATGGGTGCAGTCTCCTACAAATGATTCTACAAGAAAAAGCATTCCCTGACCATAAAAATCAGGGAATGCTTTTTTACTTCTCGCTTCTCACTTTCGCCCAAGCCTTTCGATCTTCCGGCTTCTCGGCATCGAGATATTTCGGGTCGACTTCCTTGATGATCTTATGCCCGTGCGAAGTCCACAGGTCGACGGCGAGTTTGCGCGCATCACATTGAACACCCTGCGTCGAAAAATACTGGCAGATGCGGGTCACATCGCGCAGGAAGATCGTCCACGAAGCGGGATTCGAATCTGGCAACACCACCTGCGGAAAATCAATCAGGGTGATGTCACCATTCCAGTACAGGATATTGTAGGCAGACAAGTCACCGTGAATGCGTCCATGTGTGAGCATCAAATCAATGTTGTGGACAACGCGCTCGTAAATCAGCCCGGCTTCGTCAAGTGCAAGATTGATTGAGTTGAGCGCGGGTGCAGCACTCGACAGGTCGCCGACGTAGCCCATCAGGATGGCGTTCTTTTCCATCGCGTACGGCTTGGGGACATCCGCGCCTGCAGCGTGCAGGATTTCAAGCGTGGTGAATTCGTAGGCGATCCAGGACCGATGCCTGACTTCCTCGCCATACACAGTTCGCTTTTGCATGGCGTGAAGCGCGCCGTCATCCACGATGATATTGCCGTTCTCATCCAAGTCTTCGCGACCAACACGATACTGCTGATCGTTCTTTAGGTTGCGCAACATACGTGGACGATAAATCTTCGCGGCGACGAGGGGCGCATCCACAGCGACACCGGATTTGCACAGATAGACCGATGCCTCCTTGCCGCCTTTGACTTTGCGCAGAACATCCGAAATCCATTTGTGTTCGGCAATCTCCACCAGCGAATCCAGCAGCCAGGCTTCCTCGAAACGGGCTGCCTTGTAAGTGAACTTAAATTCACGCGAGATCTCCTGGGCGCGGATAAATAGCTTTGCGTCCGTCTCCTGCTTTTTCGACTCGCGTTTTTGGAAGATACGATTCTGCGAAGCAGGCATCTCTTCCATGTCAGATTCATCGAGTTCCTCAAAGAACTCAAGTAGTTGATTTTTGCTCATAAGGGGTTCACCATAATATTTCAAATTCAGGGGTAAATACTTCAGCGCCAATCTGGCGCATAATGCCGTTACAGTCCAGTATCTCCAACCCGACGATCATGCCGTCTTCAAGATAGCAGACAGCAAATCCATTTTGATCGAATTGCGCGCCTAAAAATGGAGGGGTATGCCAACGCACCATCACAGTATCACCTTCCGCGACCATGTCGTTGATGATAAATGACTCTGATGCAAAAAAGGCATAGCGCCGGACAAGATCACATACCCTGGGCGCGAACAGTTCTTCGATCAATTCAATTCTGCCGTCGAGCAGGACTTCCTCAAAATAACGGCGGACAACGAGTTTGTTATTGTGTGATTTCATTATGTTACTCACTTACTTACCGGTCATGCGGCGCTTAAAAAGCAAAACCACAGGGAAACGCACCCTGCGGCAGAGGCAAAAAAATACCGCAGGCACGCGCCTGCGGTTGAATGATCGGAAAGACGACTTAAGTCGTTACTACATACCACCGGCTGGAGGCGCGCTTAAAACAAGCTGGGATTTTTGCGAGATCATTATCATTATTTCGTGCCTCCTTTTGTAGTGAGATATAGTGACCAGATTTTATAGCAGGCTGGAAAGAAAGTCAAGCCTTTGATTAGAATATTATTTTCTGCGCGCGCGCAAGAGAACTGTCAGATACAACACGATGCCAAAGTTGAAAAACGATGCCCCGCGGATATCAGGCACGGAGCCGATGAAGGCGTCCTTTGGCCAGATCAGAGCCAGCCAATCGGCAAGTTGGGGAATGATGGATTTATCATATAAAACGATTGCCAGCGCGCCAACAAACGCGCCGGGCACATTCCCTGCACCGCCAAGAATGACCATTGTCAATATCATGCTTGATACATGAAACGCCATCAGGTCAGGTTCGACAAACGAAAGTGTGCTTGCGTACAACGCACCGGCAAGCCCGGCAAATGCAGAACTTAACACCAAAGCGCTGATACGCGAGCGGCTTACGTCCACGCCGACGGAGGAAGCGGCAGTCTCATCTTCGCTCAACGCGAACCATGCGCGTCCGGTTCGGGAAGAGATCAATCTCTGACTCATCCACGCGGCGAGAGCGACCAGCCCAAAGACGAGATAATATTTCTGGGTCGGGCTGAGCAGAACAAAGCTTAGAAAATGAGGCGCGCGAATTCCGCCGATCCCGCCCATGCCCCCCGTAATCGGCAAATTGATAATCACCTGCCGCACAAATAATCCAAGCGCAAGAGTGGCAACGGCAAAAAAATCACTGCGCAGGCGTTGCGCTAAAAATCCTTTTAGCAATCCAAGAAATGCGCCCACACTCGCGCCGATGACCAACATCAGCACAACATCAAATTTGGCGGTGAACAAAGCGGTGATGTATGCGGCAAGCCCAAAACTGGCGGCAAAACCAAGATCGAGCATGCCCGCAATGCCAAGCGCAAGATTCAAACCAAGCGTCAGCAAAATAAAGATCAACGCGAAACGCAGGACGATCTGTCCGCTTTGCGTGATGAGCGGGATGACGGCAAGCACGAGAATCAGAATGATAAACCAGCGCTTCACCTGTGACCCTTGAACGGGCGCCGTCAAAATAATAGAATCTCGCACTGTGGCTGATTCTGATTCGGCTTCGCCGCCGAAGCCGGTTGGCTTCCATGTAAAAAGAAGCACAAGCAGAGCAAGCAGTAAGACAGGAGTCCATTGCGCGGCGAAATAATAATCACTCAATGAAGAGAACACGCCGATCAATAATCCGCTGACCAACGCGCCGAATGGATTTCCAATGCCGCCAAGCAGCGCAGCCATGAATGCAAAGAGTCCGCTTTGCGCGCCATGACTCCCAAAAGGCCGCGAATAATATAACGCGAAGATAAATCCCGCCGCGCCAGCGAACGCGCCACCCAAGGCAAACGCGCGCCGAATGGTTTGATTAACGTTGACGCCGATCATCTCTGCCAGTTGATGACTCTGCGACAAAGCGCGGATGGCTTTCCCTGTGCGCGTCTTAGACAAAAACCAGGTTGCCAATGTCACCAAAATTAATGCCATCAAAATAACAAAGACATCACTGAAACGGATGATGATATTGAACGGCAATCCCAACGCTTTTACGAGATTGATCTCAGGCAACAAAGATGGGATTCCATCTGTCGGCACTTCGGGCAGACCGGGGACACTGCGATGCTCACCGATGATCCACGAGCCTTGAAATGTGCGCCAAACGAGCGCGCCCTGGAAGAGGATAAATGATAGTCCCAGTGTGGCGATCAATGGCGCGAGTCGCGAATGTCCGCGGAAGGGTGTGAATGCAAGCCGCTCCACACCAACGCTCAACAATGCGCCAAGCGCCATGGCAGCAAACAGCACAAAGACCAGTCCGCTGGCAATTTGCAAGAGCGTCCAATTTTGTTTAATGCCGATGATGTTAATAATGGAAGTTACCAGCGCAGTACACAAAGCAAATACATCGCCATGCGCAAGATTTAGCGTGCGGACCGTACTATAGATCAAGGTCACGCCGATGGCATTGAGCGCCAGTACTGCGCCATTTGATAATCCGAAGATCAGGACTTGGATAAATGGCTCAAACGGATTCGGCGAATTGGCTTTTGACTGAGCGGTTG
>DYDH01000367.1:0-2115 GCA_020717985.1 Herpetosiphon sp.
CAACACACGGCCGCCGGAAGCAGTTTCATCTTCACGACCATCCTTTGCGTTGTAAGGATACGGTTTGTAAAGCGAATGGCACCATTCCCAAACATTGCCGGACATATCAGAGCAACCGTAAGGGCTGTCCCCTGCTGGAGAATACAAACCCACTGGCGTTGTGCCACCTTTGCCGCCTTCGGAAGAATTACATTTATTTTTATCAAATTCGTTTCCCCACGGCCACTCGCGGCCATCCGTGCCGCGCGCCGCTTTTTCCCATTCGGCTTCGGTTGGCAAGCGCAGGAGATACCCTTCAGACAATTTTCCTTTAAGCAGAGTGTCCAACCACCTGCAATAGGCCATCGCATCTTTCCAGGAAACATTCACAACTGGATGATCTTTTTTGTTCTGCCAGTCGCTGACAGGATGCTTGCCTTTGCCGACATAGGCAGCATACTGTTCATTTGTCACCGGGAAGCGCGCCATCCAGTAATCGTTGGGCAGATCCACAGTGTGCTTTGGCTGTTCGTTATCAAAAGCTTGTTTGTTATCTTTTTTACTGCCCACCAGGAATAAACCGGCTGGAATGCGCACGAATTCGATATCGCTAATTGTCATGCGATCTTCTAGAACTGTTGAAGCAGAAATCGCTTTATTCATCCAGGTTTGTTGCTTTTCCAGAGACGGTGCGGGCTTTACCGTTTTTTCCATCCATTCTTGAGTAGGATGTGGAATAACTGGTTTATTATATTCGGAGGCTGGTTTCTCTTGTTGCTTTGTCAAGGATGATAAAGGTGCTAATAAATATGAGCGCAAACCGAGTGTCTCAGCGCGCATTTGCAGGCTGGTCAGGAGGCGTTGGTAGGCGTGTTCGCGCTGATCTTTGGGGAAATAATCGGCGTACTGATATGCCCGCAGGCGGCGCGGCGGTTCGCAGCCTTCGAAACGCAAGGGGATCACGAAGATGGTCTCTTCAGGCTTGGTCAGGGCAATATCGAGCGCAAAGCGCAATTCTCGCTGAACATATCCCTCTTTTGTGATGGAACTCTTGGAAAGGCAGACAATGATCGCGTCGGCGGCTTCAACAGCCTTCTCGATTTCCAAATTCCAATCTTGGCCAGGGTAGAGTTTCTCCTCGTCCAGCCAGGGTTCAATCCAGCCTTCAGCAGCGAGTTTTTGGTACAACTCGCGCACAGCAGGCTTGTCGCTGGAGGAGTGGCAGAGGAAAACGCGGAGTGGCCGCTTCTCTTCGGGCATATTTTTCCCACCAAAAATGGCGCGGCAAAATTATACAGCCAATCCCAATTCCTTCTCCAAATCTTCCAGCGGGATGGTTGCTTTCTCTTTTCCGCGTTCATCGAGATACTTCATCAAGTTTTTATTCTGGCGCGCCAATTCGATCTCGCGGTCAAAGTCATCCACTTCGGCGAGAATAAACTCCTTCCCATCTTCGGCGCGCAGAATCACGTTTTGACTGGCGGCCTGTTTGGGCAGGTCATTGATGCTTTTCGCACGCTTGGATATGAATACTGTTTTCATAGTTCGAACTCCTTGCCATTAATCAGCAACCGGCTGCCTTTCTTGTGTCCTAACGCTCGAACGCTCACTATCTGCTCCGCTTCATCCGCATCGTAGAAAACCCGGAATTCGCCAATCCGCAATTCCCATTCTGTCAGCTCGCTCGGACGCAACATTTTTTGATTGCGGGTCACGGATAAAGGATCATGGGACAGTTGCGTTTTGATGGCTTCGATGATCTGCCTTTGCTCATTCTTGCGGAATGATCGCAACTCGTCACTGGCTCTTGGTGTGAACAGAATTTGGAATGTCATACGCGGCTGCATTGATTTAGGCGTATGTAGAAGGATAAGCGTTCATGGGTTTCTCGTTTCACGATGCCCTTATTATAATCCTCAATCCCATCCGAAATTACATAACCGCCTTCGCCAGCGCCTCCAAACCTTCCAGATCATCCAAATCCAGCCACTGTGATATCACGCGCTGGAGTCCAGATTCCTTCAATCCCTTGAGTTGTTCCACAACTTCCTCCCCGGTATCATCTCAATAAACTGGGGAGAGGGGGGGCGGGCAATATGATCGCGCTGGCAATCTGTGGGTCCGAAAAGCGAATCG
>DYDH01000367.1:2122-3169 GCA_020717985.1 Herpetosiphon sp.
CACTGCCCGAAGCCGGTGCGCGGCGGACGATTGTCACGAAGGTGGAATAACGTTTATTCCCCTTGCGCCAAAAGTAAAATATCTTCCAAAATGACTACCTGTAAATTGGCGGCGCGTAGGCCGCCCACCCATTCCTGCAATTCTTCGCTGCCGTCGTTCACGATATACACCTTGACAGACTCGGCCGGGCGGCCGTCCGGCAAGGCAAGCGTGAATGAGTGTTTTACGGAATATCAGCGAGCCTCCTCTCCCAGGACGATCAGCGACATTGCATTTGGCAGCACCCCGAATGAAATGTGCGCTGCGCCGTTCTCGAGCGGGGCCGTGCTGACCTGCGGCGCGAGTTGCGCTTTCGCCGCCATTTCTGCCGCCTGCGCCGGGGTCGGTGTCTTGGGACTGCCAAGCGCGAGCCAGGCGCGATAAGCGTTCGCGTGCTCGCGGTCAATGCGATAATGTGTGAGCGGAACCGTCTCAGCGCCCGCGAGACCGTTTACGACCAGTTCGACTCCGACCGCATCGCCCACGCTCTCGGTGTTCTCCTCTTCGAAGCGGTAGACGACAATCTGGGCAGAATTCGGGCTGCGCCGCGCGGCGAAGGCGCGAATGTTCGCGCCAGCCTGCGCGTGGTCTACTGCGATGCGCTCAGGACCAAGTTTGCCCAGCAGCACGTAGGCGTTGAAAATCGGTAGCAGAATCGTCGGATCCCCAGTCTGCCGGGCGAGGCTGATTTCCCCCCAGCGCAGGAACAAGTCCATGCGCGCGTCTTCGTCGCTGAAATTGTTGTCAATCGAGCGGCATAGAAACACGGCGTCATGCTCGCTCAGCACCGTCGGCTCCTCTTTGCGCAGCGTCTGCCCCCATTCGTTCTGGTGCAACTCCGCGTTCGCCAGGGCGGGATAACTGCGCACGAGCGCGCGCCGCTTTTTGTTGTTTTCGAGCAATCCTTGGCTGGTGCCATAGCCGTGCCACGAGATGAAATCGGCGCGCGTGCCGCGCGTGCCGGTGACGTAATTCGTCCCGTTCGTGATGTGGTCGAGAAAAACTTTC
>DYDH01000006.1:0-13490 GCA_020717985.1 Herpetosiphon sp.
CGATACGATAATTATTCGTCTTTCTTTACCCCAAAGATCACATCAATTTTATCCATCAACTCAGGCGTGAGGGCGTCGGCAAATTCGGCGGCCTTCATGTTTTCATGTACCTGCTCCACGCGGCTGGCGCCGGTGATGACCGTGCTGACAAATGGATTCTTCAAGCACCAGGCAATCGCCAATTGTGAAAGCGTGCAACCAAGTCCTTTGGCAATCGGCTCCAGCGCCGCAACCTTGGCGAGTTTCTGGGCATCGGTGAGAGTGTTGTGCAGCCATTCATATCCTTTGAGTGCGCCGCGACTACCTTCAGGAATGCCTCCCTGATATTTGCCGGTCAGCAGACCCGAAGCCAGCGGACTCCAGATTGTTGTGCCGTAGCCAGACTCTTTGTAAAAGCGGACATAATCGCCTTCAAGTCGTCCGCGGTTGAACATGTTGTACTGGGGCTGTTCAACGACCGGCTTGTGCAAGTGATGACGTTCTGCAATTTCGATGGCTTGCGTAATTTCAGAAGCCGCCCATTCGGAAGTTCCCCAATAAAAAGCCTGTCCCCATTCGATGATGTTGTGCATCGCCCAAACAGTTTCTTCGATGGGAGTCGTTGGGTCGGGGCGATGGCAGTAGATCAAATCCACGTAATCGAGTTGCAGGCGTTCGAGCGAACCGGTAATGCCTTCGAGGAGATATTTGCGATTGAGCGTATTCTTTTGATTCACGCCTTCGTTGATGCCCCAAAATAATTTTGTGGAAACCAAATAAGTGCCGCGGCTCAGTTTTAATTCTTTGAGCGCTTCACCCATCACGGTTTCCGATTTGCCGCCCGCGTACACTTCGGCGTTATCGAAAAAGTTCACGCCCGCCTCGTACGCCGCGCCCATCATTCCCACCGCAGATTTCACGCCTGCCTGATTATGAAACGTAACCCACGAGCCGAAAGAAAGCTCACTTACTTGAATCCCCGTCTTGCCGAGATGACGATATTTCATGTATTGCCTCCAAATATTTTTTTCGTAAGAAACGACTGAAGTCGTTACTACGCTTGTGTAACCTGTTGATTATAATCACCGAATGCGTTATTCATTATTTCTCTTTATTTTTCTGGTCGCCGCCTGCTCGCCTGCGCCTGCGCAAAGCACATCCAACAATTCGCTCGACCCCTATCTCACCGCCACGCCCAGCCTGACGCCCACGCCCAACGTGCTCGTCATCGTTGAAACGCCGATCCCCACATCCACACCTTTTGCGTACACCATTAAATCAGGCGATACATTCAGCGAACTTGCCGAGCAATTCCAAATTTCACAGGATGAATTACGGGCGGCGAATCCGGATGTCTCTCCGAACAGCATGTCGATTGGGACGACGCTCCTCATTCCAGACAAGTCCAACGCCCTCGCCGCCGCAGCCTCGCCTACGCCTGTGCCTGTTTCTGTTACCCAAACAGTCTGCCACCCGACAGCGGATGCCGGTCTGTGGTGTTTCGCGTTGATCCAAAACACCACGCCCGACGTGCTTGAAAACATCTCCGCGCAGATCACTTTATTGGACGAGAACAATAATCCGCTCGCAAGCCAGACCGCATTCATGCCGCTGGATATGATTCCGCCAAATGCATCCCTGCCGGTTTATGTTTTCTTTCCCAACACAGCCGCAAGCGCAAACGTGCAGGTTCAAATCTTGAGCGCGATCCAATCGAGCAATCACTACCTGCCCGCAACACTCAATAACACCGTCACGCAAATTGACTGGAACGGGCTGACCGCCCAACTCAGCGGACAGGTTTCCCTGCCGGCAGAATCAACAGCCGCAACCCAAACCTGGGTCGCGGCTGTGGCGTACGATAAAGATGGGCGCGTGGTTGGACTCAAACGCTGGGAAGGCGAAGCGATCCAGCCTGGGGGAAGCATCCCTTTCAGTTTTTCAGTATCCAGCCTCGGGGCCGCGATTAACGCGGTTGAGTTTGTGGTCGAGGTCAAGAAATGAAGAATGCAAAATGCAGAAGGCAGAATATTCCTCATTCTGCCTTCTGCATTCTTAATTCCGCATTTACTTCCCCTCCAGCCACATATATCTTTCAAGCGGCACAGTGATGGGCGTGAAGACAAATCCCTTCACGTAGGGCTGAACCAATTGATAGGAAAGCGAATGCGTTGTAAATAACACGGGGGCATCATTCACGATCATCTGCTCGGCTTGCTGGTACATGGCGATACGCTTGGTGACATCTTTTTCGATGCGGGCTTTTTCGAGCAGGGAATCCAATTCAGGGTTGGAGTAGCCGCCCTGGTTTTGATTTGATCCGCTGTGGAAAAGGACATCGGCAAAGTTTTCGGGGTCCGGGTAATCGGCGCACCAGCCGCCGCTGAAAATTTGTCCGTGGTTGCCCGAATAGATCTGGTCATAATAATAGTTGTATTCGATGTTTTCGATCTTGATCGTCACACCAAGAGTCTGCTGCCACATCTCAGCCATCGCCGCCACATCCGGGCTGACATAAGTGCCGATACCGACGTTTGTGTAAACGATGGGGGGCAAACCTTTTGCGCCGCCATATTTGGATTTGTTTAACAGTTCAAGCGCCTGGGCTGGGTCGTAAGGCAGTCCTTTGAGTTGATAACTGAATCCGGGCAGTCCCGGCGGATACGGGCCGATGGCCGGCAGAGCCTTGCCGCTCAGCACAACATCAATATAACGCTGACGGTCGAATGCCATCGAAAACGCCTTGCGGACGTTGGCGTCGTCGAAGGGCGGCTGGGTGGCATCGAATACAACGTAGCCTGTGCAAAGGTCAACGCCGGTAACGAGTTGACTGTGCAGCGGCTCTGCGGGGTCGAGCATACGATCTACGCTGCCAAGCCCAACTCCGGCAACATCCACGTCGCCTGTTTCAAACAGACGCATGTCGTCACCGGCATAAAGTTTTTCAACCACGTAGGGAATGGACGGCGGGCCGAGGTAAAAATCCTGATTGGCTTCATAGACAATGTACTCCCCGGAACGCCACTCTTTCAAATGATAAGGTCCTGTTCCGTTGGGCGCGCGCACCCAATCTTCGCCGGTTTCGACGTTGGTCTTATCCACCACAAAAGCGGTGGGGAAAGTGAGTTTCAAAATGAAGTAAGGCTTGGGCGCGTCAATGGTGACTTGCAGGGTGAGGTCGTCAATCATCTTCAAGCCGCTGATGTGATCGGACTTGCCCGCGGCCATTTCACGCACGCCGACAATATCACCGAGATAGGTCAACACCGTTTCGGATGCAAGCTGGGGGCTGGCGGCCCGTTCCCAGGAATAGATCACATCCCTGGCAGTGACAAAACGCCCATCGTGGAAGCGGGCATTCTCATGCAAGTGGAAGGTGTACATCGTGCCATCGCCGCTGACATCCCATGTTTCGGCAAGGTCGGGTGTGAGATTCAAATGCGGATCGAAGGAGACAAGTCCGCTGAAGACGAGTTTATTACCGGCGCTGAGTGTGGTGGCGGGATCGTAATCGCGCAGGTTGGTGGATTCTCCTCCGCTGTAAACAATTGCCTGATCGAGTGGAACGTCAATTTGCAGGGCGAAGGCCTGTTTTGCGCTGGTGGAGAGAATCAGAGAAAGTATCAGCGTGAGGATGACGAGGGAGGTTCTCAACCTTTTCCTTTGCAACCCTTCGTCTACTTTTTGGTTGAAAAAAAGGAGGTTATTCATGTTTGCCTGCCTTTCGATTTTGCGAGCGGACGACCAACCCGAGGATTACGACGCCAAAGATGATCAAGATAACCAGACAGATGCAGACGAGGGCGACGGTCAACGCGATGAATGGTTTGCTGGATGTGGCTGGCGTTGCATTCGTAAATGACGAAGTGGGAACTGCGTACGGCGTGGGTGTCACGGCCAGCGGCGCGCCGGAAACCGGCACGTAGGTGGGGACAAATGTTGGGGTGGGCATGGATGTCGGTTGAGCAGAAACAGCCCGGGGCGCGGCGCCCACCGATTGTCTCCAGGCGTCTTCCAATCCATCGGTGTCGAATCCATAAACTTCGAGCAAGGCATCGTCAACCGGCTTGGCATCGCGCAAATCGGAAAGCAGTTGTGTTATTTTTTCCTGCCCGTAGGTTTCGATCAAAAAACTGACGATGCTTTGCGACTGCCCGTAGGAAAGGTTGGCTTTGTCGGAAAGTTCTGAAAAGCCGCCGTTCAACGAGCGGACGCTGATCAAGTTGTCGCTTTTTATGGCTTGCTCAAGCTGCGCCTGCATGTCTGCATCCAGTTTGCCTTCGCTGAACATGGCAAGTCCTTCGTTCAACCATGTCGGCACGGAGCCGATGCAGGAGAATGTGAAGTGCCCGATCAAAATATGGGTCAGTTCATGGATGACGGTATTCGAATCCCAGGTTGAATCTGAACCCGATAGCCCCATGATGAGAATGTTGTATTCAGGAAAAGCCATGCCGCCCGTCCATGAGGGTTCGTAGAGAATGGCGTCTTTCATGTCTTCATAGTTTGGATAAACATAAAGGTCAACAGGCGCGTCTGTGCCCAGTCCCGCCTGTTCCTTATTGCGGCGCAAGCCTTCAACACCGGCATCCAGCATGGTTTGGGCAAAGGCTTTGTCGTTTCCATACCAATGCAGGCGCAAGTCGCCGCTGGTGATGGTCTGCCAATCGTGGACTGCGTCGATCCAGATGGCGGTTTGAGTTTTGCTGGCAAAAGTTGCGCCTGTTTCATCGGTGTAAACCCAGCGCCACCAGATGCTTGTGCCGGGCGGAAGCGATCCGCTCTGGCGCATATCCCATATCCACTCGGCTTGGACGGTTTTACCAGGCGTTATCTGTGGGTATGACTTGGCGATGACATCGCCGCAGGTTTGCTGCACGTTGCCGTACTCCAACGTGACTGAAGTGATGCTGGCATCGGCGCTCAGTGTGGCTGAGAATGTGGCTGTGTTGGGAAAGTCAAACGTGACCTGGTCATCAGTCACATTTGTGTGGGGCAAGGCAAATGCGGATCGCACAGGCATGACAAGTATTCCGAACAGCAAAAGAAATATGGTTATTTTGGTTCGCATAAAGTTTAAACTCCGTGTCTATTTTGCCTACTATATCATCAAATAAAGTTATCACAAAATAAATAAGACAAAATCGGGAAATTTTAGTGACATACATCCACCCGTAAAACTAAGGGTCATTTAATCTCGCCATGTAAAATGAATATGGATTGCTACATTTCAACCCTAGTTGACGGACTCTAAAGGTTTTACGACAAACGCGGCTTTTAGCCAAACGGGAAACCTTTAGGGTCTTTTAGAGAAATTATTTTCGGAGGAACCCATGCAACGTACTAAATTCTTTCTTGGCGGCGCGCTCATCCTTGCCGCAGTTGTCTATCTCATTTTTTCGTCCACACAGGCAAGCGCTGAATATTTCATGACTGTGGATGAAGTAAAAGCCGGAGGCGCTTCTGTCGTTGGCAAGAGCTTGCGGCTCTCTGGCGCCGTACTTGGTGATACGATCCAATACGATGCCGACACACTCACCCTGACCTTTGATGTGGCTCACGTCTCCGGCGATAATGCCGAGATTGAAGCCCAGGGCGGATTGGCCGAGGTGTTAAGTCAAGCCGTGAACGACCCGACCCGCCAGCGCATAAGTGTCAGTTATGTTGGCGCCAAGCCAGACTTGCTGCGCGGCGAGGCACAGGCGATCATGACGGGCAAGCTCGGCGATGACGGCGTTTTCTACGCTGACGAACTTTTGCTCAAATGCCCGACCAAGTACGAAGAAGCGGTTCCCGAACAAGCTGCGGCAAATTAGGTAATTAGGTAATTGGTAATTACCGTTTACCAATTACCAGTCAACCGACATATAAAAAACTAAACAGGATAACCCTATGTTCGCAGAATTTGGATATGGTATTTTAGTGGTAAGTTTTCTGGTCGCAATTTACAGTGTGTTTGCGGCGGTCTACGGTGCGACAAATAAATCTTCAGCCATGGTTGAAAGCGCGCGCCGCTCCATGTTGCTTATGTTCCCACTGCTCTCGCTTTCAGCGGCGGCATTGATCTATTTACTGGTCAATAATCATTTTGAAGTTGCTTTTGTTTACGAAGTGACCAGCCGCAGTATGCCCACCTACCTCAGGGTGACTGCGTGGTGGGGCGGGCAAGCCGGCTCGCTTTTGTTTTGGGCCTGGCTTATGGCGGCTTTTACCTCCGCCGTCACCATCCGCAAGTGGGAGCGCGATATTGAATTCCTGCCGTGGGTGATCGTGGTCTGTTCAGTCACACTGGTATTCTTCCTCGGCATGGTGGTCGTTTTCGAAAATCCATTCACTCGCTTTTGGCTGGTCGGTGGAAGCGTGGAGCCGCTCATGTTCGCGCCTTTAAACGCGACCCTCTTTACTGCCCAGGATGGTAATGGATTGAACCCGCTCCTGCGCCACCCGGGCATGGTCATCCACCCGCCAATGCTTTATCTTGGCTTCGTCTCTTACGTCATCCCCTATGCTTTCGCCATGGCCGCGCTCATCACTGGTCGCACCGACGACCGTTGGATCCGCCTTACCCGCCGCTGGTCGTTGTGGGCCTGGCTTTTCCTCTCCTTCGGACTTGTTCTCGGTGGACGCTGGGCTTACGACGTTCTCGGCTGGGGCGGCTACTGGGGCTGGGACCCGGTTGAGATCGCGGCCTTCATGCCCTGGCTGACAGGCACAGCATTTTTGCATTCCGTGATGATCCAGGAAAAACGCGGACTGCTCAAGCATTGGAACATGATCCTCGTCATTCTCACGTATGCGCTCGTGATCTTCGGCACCTTCCTTACACGCTCTGGTGTGCTTTCATCTGTCCACGCTTTTGCAAACAGCCCAATCGGTCCCTTCTTTATGGGATTTGTTTCCCTCTCGCTGGTGACATCCATTGCATTGGTCATCTGGCGTTGGCCGATGCTGCGCGGCGAAACCGAGATGAAGTCCATGCTCTCACGCGAAGCCTTGTTTCTGTTGAATAACCTGCTTTTCATGAGCGTATTGGTAATCTGTTTCTGGGGGGTGATCTTCCCGCTGGTTTCAGAATTATTCACCGGACAAAAAGTAACCGTCGGTCCTCCGTTTTATGAGCGCGCCACTTCGCCTATCTTCGCGGCGTTGATGTTCCTGATGGGCGTCGCCCCGCTTTCAGCCTGGGGACATTCCACCATTCAGACTCTTGGGCGCGCCATGTGGAAATCCGCGCTCGCTGCGCTGGTTATTACTGCGATCTTGTTCGCCATGTACACCCAGAATATCATTGCGCTGATCGGCTTCTTCCTCATCGCTCTCGTTCTGCTGGTCACTCTGCAGGAATTTTGGCGCGCCGCGCGCGCGCGGCAGAGAGCACAAAGCGAAAATTTCCTGACCTCGCTCTCGCGCCTGATGGGACGCAACCGACGCCGCTATGGGGGTTACATCATCCACATCAGCATGATGTTGATGGCAATCGGCATTCTTGGGATTGAAATATTCCAAAAAGAAACCCAAGGCGCGCTGAAACAAGGCGAACAATTGGATATTGGCGGGTATACCGTTGAATATCGCGAACTGGCTTCGTGGGACGACTCAGGCAAAGGTGTGAACTTTACCCGCGCAACCGTTGATGTCTATAAAAACGGAATCTACCTCGGTGAGCTAAACCCGCGCATTGACTATTATTTTGACTCGCAGCAAAATATGACCATCCCCGGCAACCGCTCCACGTTTAGAGATGACCTGTACGTTCTGCTCGTGGATTGGCAGCCCGTATCCAGCATGGGCGCGACGTTCAAGATTTTCGTCAACCCACTGGTCAACTGGCTGTGGATTGGCAGTCTGCTATTCCTGGTTGGTATTATTTTTGCGGCTTGGCCGGATCGTGACCCAGCCGAAGAACCTATACGCGCGGCGCGAAAAGCGCACCAGACCAGCGCGGCAGACTGATAAGAAGTTGCAGGTTTACAAGTTGGAAGGTTGCAGGTAAAAACCTTCCAACTTTCAACTTTTCAACCCGCAACATTTTGGAGTTGTTCATGAAAAAGTTTTTATATACATTTATCTTTACCTTTTTATTAGGCGCCCTGTTTACGGGCGTTGCTTTTGCACAGGATAATACTCCGCCGACTGACGATGAAGTAAACGCGGTGGCGCATAAATTATATTGCCCTGTCTGTGAAAGCACGCCGTTGGATGTTTGTCCCACCGAAGCCTGCAAAGACTGGCGCGAGTTGATCCGCACCATGCTGGCTGAAGGCAAAACTGAAGATGATATCCTGCAACATTTTGAAGCTCAATATGGCGCGCGTGTGCTGGCTGAGCCGCCAAAAGAGGGATTCTACTGGCTGGTCTACCTCCTGCCGCCGGTCATCATCCTTGCGGGCGCGGTCATCCTCTTCCGCTCGCTCAAAGAGTGGACAAAACCCAAAGCCGCCGCACCCGTTTCGGGAGGGGCAGGCAGCGGAACTTCACCTGAAAAAGATGACTATGTGGCACGTCTCGAAGAAGAATTGAAGAATAAAAGGTAGTCACGTTACAAACGTGACCTGCTTATTTTGGAGAATGTTATGACCGAAGAAACAACAAACGAAAAACGCGGCGTGCCGCTTTGGGTGCAGATACTCATTTGGACACTTCTGGTGGGATTGCTGGCGCTGGTTGCTTTTGGCTTGCGGCGCGCTCAAAACCCAATGGCGGTGGTCGGCAAGCCAGTGCCTGATTTTAATCTTGTTTATTATGAAGGGTATGAATATAACGACAACGCCGAGATGAAACTCTCTGACCTGCAAGGCAAGATCGTTGTGATCAACATCTGGGCTTCGTGGTGCAAGCCCTGCGAGCAGGAAGCGCCCGACTTGGAGTCTGCCTGGCAGTTCTATAAGGATGGCAGTGACGTGGTTTTCATCGGCGTGGATTATGTGGATACGCCCGCAGGCGCAAATGAGTACCTGACGAAATTCAACATTACCTTCCCCAATGCGCCTGACTTGAAATCAAACATTTCGAGCATCTTGAATCGTCAAATGGGCGTGCCGGAAACTTATTTTATCGACCGCGAAGGAATTTTACGCCATATAAAAATAGGACCTTTTTCTTCCGTGGATGAAATCAAATCTGTTATTCAAAGCATTGAATAGGGCATTCGAAAAATGGAAATAAGTTCGATCTTTTTTATTCTCGCTGTAATTGTAATGACGGGCATGTATTTATATGCGCCCTTCACCATGCGCGCGCGCCGTACACGCATAAACGAAACCCACGAAGTCTCCGCGCTCAAAGCGGAACGCGACCGTGTGATCAACTCTTTGCAGGAACTGGATTTCGACTTCAACCTCGGAAAAATCCCCGCCGGGGAATATCCCGACCAACGCGCCGCTCTTTTGCAAAAAGGGGCGGACATCCTGCGCAGGCTGGATGAACTTGCGCCCGTTGCCTCGTCAGGGAGCAATGCCGAAGCGCGCATTGAAAAAGCCACCGCCGCTGGTCGTGCAGATGCAGGCGCGCAGACTCCTACTCTTGCAGATAGCGATGATGACCTTGAATCAATGATCGCCGCGCGCCGCAAGGAACATAAAAGCAAGTCTGCCGGGTTTTGCCCGAAATGCGGCAAGCCTGTTTTGGTATCGGATAAGTTTTGCCCGTCGTGCGGGAAAGCGTTGAACTGATTCGTGTTACGTGTTGCGTGTTACGTAAGTTTACGTAACACGCAACACGTATTACGATATAAGTTGAGGAAATTAATGAAACTACGTCACACCATACTTTTAGCAATCATCGCGGTTTTTCTCGCCGCCTGTAACTTTACCCTCGCGGAAGATGTCACCCCTCCGCCGAATTATGTGCCGCCGACTCCCATGCCAACCATGGGTCCGCTTTTTCCTGCGAGCGCGCCCGATGTGGAAAACGGCGGGGCGATCTACGTTGAGAAGTGCGCGGCTTGTCATGGCAAAACCGGTTTGGGCGATGGCGAACAAGGCAAACAATTGCCTGTCCCGGTGGCTGCGCTGGGATTGCCTGCCACCGCGCAAAAGGCTCTTCCTTCCGATTGGTACAAGATGGTTACACAAGGCAACCTCGAAAAATTCATGCCGCCTTTTGCCAGCCTGAGCGATCAGGAACGTTGGGATGTGGTTGCGTACGCGCTTACCCTGCATACCACGCCTGCACAAATTGAAGAAGGCAAATCACTTTTTGAAGCCAACTGTGCCGACTGTGCCAAAAATTTCAGCAATCAGACAATGATGTCGGCGCTTTCTGAAAATGACCTCATTCAAATTATCAAGGAAGGCGCAGGCGATATCCCCGCTTTCGGAAGTAAATTTACAGATGACGAAATCCTGGCGGTCGCGGTGTACATCCGCACCTTGACCTTTATCGCGCCCCCCGCCGCGCCGACAGTTGTTCCTGCGACCGAGGCAGTTGCCGCCGCTGATGCAGGGACTCTGTCAGCGGAAGCAACTCTTCCTGCCGAAGGCAGTACACCTCAAGCCGACGTTACGCCTGAAGCGGCAGTTGTCGCGGGCATGGGCAAAGTCAGCGGCTCAGTCGAAAATAAAACGGGCGCAGAATTGCCGTCTGATATTCAGGTCACGTTGCATGGTTATGAACATGGCGGCGACATGAGCACGGCTCCACTGGAGATCGTCACACTTGAAGGTGTTGTCAATCCCGGTGGGACATTTGTGTTTGAAAATGTTGAAATTCTCGAAAGCCGAATCTATCTCGCGGAAGTGATTGTAGACGGGCTGACCTATCAATCGGAGTTTGCGGTTGTTGAACCGGGTATGACGGACTTGAGCCTGACACCCATTACAGTCCATGCCACCACGGAGGATTTCAGCGCATTGAAGACCGAGTCGCTGCAAATTTTCTTTGACCTTGCCAATGCGGATACCGCGCAGATTTTCGCAGTCTACTCCATCACCAACACAGGCGATAAAACGGTGGTCGTAAAAATGCCGGACGAGAAAATTCCCTTCATTGCCTTCCCCACGGGCGCGGAAGGACTTGGTTATGAAGCCACACAGGATACAGCGCCTTTCATGCCGATTGATGGCGGCTTTGCCATGCCGCCCAGTGAAAAACCTTACGGCTTGATCGCATACTCATCCGTTCCGAACACAAAGGAAATTGCCGTCTCCCAAACGGCGCTTATGCCCATTGGCGGCGTCACAGTATTAATCCCTGAAGGCGTAAAAGTCGAAGGAAAAACACTCGCCGACGGCGGTGTACAGGCAATGGACACCATGAACTTTCAGATGTACACAGCCGGCGGATTGGATAAAAACGAGAGCATTGAATTCACTCTGAAAGGCGCGCCAGAAACCACAACCGTCAACCCTGATATTACGCAGAACAAAAACCTGCTAATCGGCATTGGCGCATTCGGTGTGGCGCTCATCCTCGCGGGCGCTTGGCTGTTCATGCGCGACCGCAGAAAAGGCAACGAAGAAGTGGACGAGGAGGAAGGGGATGATGAATTTGAAGACCCCGAATCCTTGATGGATGCCATCATCGCGCTCGATGACCTGCACCGCGCAGGCAAAATCCCTGATGAAGCCTATCAACAACGACGCGCTGAATTGAAGGATGCGTTGAAGAGAAAATCTTAAGTGTAGCGTGTTGCGTGTTCCGTTGTGCTATACGGAACACGCAACACGCAATACGTTTCCTACCAGATAACCAAACACAATGATCACCGTCAAAAAACTTATCAAACGTTTTGGGCTAAAAACCATCCTCCGCGGACTGGACTTTTCTGTTGAGTCGGGTGAGTTTGTGGCATTGCTTGGACCGAACGGAGCAGGCAAAACAACCTTCCTGCGCATCCTCGCGACACTCTCGCGCCCATCCATGGGATATGTAAAAGTTGCGGGGCATCACCTGCCAAAGGAAGCCGCGCAAGTCCGCGCCAAATTGGGCGTTGTCTCGCATCTGCCATTGCTATACCCGGATTTGACCGCGGAGGAAAACCTGCGTTTCTATGCACAAATGTACGGTGTTGCGAATTACGCATCACGAATTACTGAAGTGCTGGGAATGGTTGGCTTGGAGAACCGCCGCAAAGATTTGGTGCGCACATTTTCACGCGGAATGCAGCAGCGTCTCGCCATTGGGCGCGCTGTGATCCACGACCCCGAAGTGATGTTGTTCGATGAACCGTATACCGGATTGGATCAGGATGCATCCGAAATGCTGGATGAAGTGCTGCGCTCTGTTGCCGCGGAGGGACGCACTGTGGTGATGACCTCGCATGATCTTGCCCGCGCCGAAGACCTCGCCACCCGCTTTGATATTCTCTCACGCGGCGTAATTATCGCTTCTGCGGCACAAAAGGAATTACAAAACTCAAACCTGCTCACATTCTACAAACAGGCGCTGGCGGATTGATTATGGACACAAACACGAAACACGTCACACGCAACATGCCAACATCTCCATCTTTGCTCAAAGCTACATTTGCCATCGTGCAAAAAGACCTCGCCGCTGAGTTCCGCTCGTTTGAATTGGTCTCTGCCATGCTGGTCTTTTCTCTTTTAGTTATTATCATCTTCAACTTCGCGCTGGAGTTGGATGTCAAAGTTCGTCAATCTGTCACCGCTGGCGTGTTATGGACGACCTTTGCCTTTGCAGGCACGCTCGGACTAAACCGATCCATGTCAACCGAAAAAGATCGCGGCTGTATGGATGGTCTGCTGCTCGCGCCGGTGGACCGTTCCGCCATTTACTTTGGCAAAGCCATCAGCAACCTGGCCTTCATGCTGATCGTGGAGGCGATTGTCCTGCCGGTCTACAGTGTTTTGTATAACGTAAATCTTTTCCGCCTTGATTTGCTTGGCATCATCCTGCTCGGCTCGATTGGATATGTCGCCGTCGGTACGCTGCTCTCTGCCATGTCAGTGCAAACCCGCACCCGCGAAGTATTGCTGCCCATCTTGTTGTTTCCCGTTGCCATCCCTGTTCTGCTGGCGGCTGTCAAAGCCAGCAACGGCTTGTTGACGGGCGCGGAATTTGCGGAAGTCCTCATCCCTCTTAATATCCTCATTGTTTACGATATTGTCTTCATCGCCGTAGCTTTCATGGTGTTTGATTTCGTAGTGGAAGAGTGAAGATGGTAAATCAGTAATTGGTAATTAAATTTTTATTCAGGAGTCTCCATGCAATCCAAACCAATCGCATTAAAAATACTTGATGTTGTTTCAATTATTGTATTGGCAATATCCACCTATCTCGCGCTCTTCTTTGCACCCACCGAATTGGTGATGGGACAGGTTCAGCGCGTCTTTTATTTCCACATCGGCACAGCTTGGGTCGGCATGTTGGGCTTCATCATCGCCGCCGTTTCAGGCGTTGCCTATCTCATCACAAAGGATATGCGCTGGGATCGCTTTGAAGTTGCCGCAGTGGAAGTCAGCACGGTCTTCTTCTTCCTGACAATTGTGCTGGGTTCCATTTGGGCGCGTCCCGCCTGGAACACCTGGTGGACCTGGGACCCGCGCCTGACC
>DYDH01000006.1:13497-40664 GCA_020717985.1 Herpetosiphon sp.
CCGTCACCGAGTTGATCTACATCGCCTACTTTATGCTCCGCCAGGGAATTGACGATCCTGAAAAGCGCGCACGCTTCGGCGCAGTCTACACCCTGCTGGGCGGTGTCAGCGCCCCGATCACCTTCATGGTCATCCGCCTGTTCCGTACCATCCATCCCGTCATTGTCGGCGCGGCAAATGGAACCCAGGAAAAAATGAGCATGACCGGCGACATGAAAATCGCGTTCTTCTTCGCCCTCTTCGCTTTTACCGTTATTTTCGTAGACATGATCTGGCACCGCATTCGCCTCGGCGACCTGGAAGAAAAGGTCGAACAACTTAAACTCAAAGTTTCAATGCAATAGAACGGAGAACTTAATGGAAATCACACCCGATACTTCAAACTACATGATCGCAGGCTTTGTTGTCAGTTTTGTGACCATGGGCATCTATATCGCCAGTTTATACATCCGCAACCTCAACCTCAAGCGGGATATCGAGACCCTCGAATCCATGCAGGATG
Source organism: Herpetosiphon sp. (assembly GCA_020717985.1). GTDB lineage: Bacteria > Chloroflexota > Anaerolineae > Anaerolineales > Villigracilaceae > Villigracilis. Next base: position 14,000 of record DYDH01000006.1, read on the forward strand.
AAAAACCAAAATCCAAAAAATAGCCCCCGTCATAGAGTCCGCAGTATAATTAAAGCGGACTCTGTTGATTAAATGAGACGCCACTGGATACTCGGACTACTTTCGATTATCGTCGCCATCAATGGCAGCGCTTTCACGCGTCAATTTGCAACAGCCTCCGCTCCCAACCCACCGCCTGGACCTGACCGGTTCACTGTTGTCACCGTGGAATATCAAGCCTTCGAGTGGCAGTTGGCAACCTGGAAAGCGCAAAAATCATTATGTACCCTGATCATAGATCATGAAGGCGCGCCGCTCCCCGAGGAAATCTTCAGGGATTGTGGTGAAACGATCTACGAAAAATGGATCATACAGCCTCCTTGTATAGCTCAAAACAAAAGGACCTGCGCCGGCTACTATGTCTTTCCAACAGACCATTATATGGAGGAAAAAGAAGTCCCGTTGGAACTTGAGCCTGCAAGCGCGTGGATATCCCTTGAAGATTGTGAACCTGTGGCAAGTACCTTCACCAATATATGTGAAAGCCAGCCAACCCTCGTCATCACGGGACAGGAACCGTTGACGGATGAATCCATCATCCGCATTGAGGGAACCTATGATGGTGAATCCTTCGATTGCAACGAGACCGACACATGTAAATTCCACATCCCGGAAACAGGCGAAGATGGCGTACCCGTTGAATTCTGGTCGTACTCCACGTATGGCGATAGCAGTGTCGTTTATAGCGCGCAGGTCCGAGTACGAAAAATGGACGAAGGTGATCCCGATCAACTGTATTGGTATGTGGATGTGCTTTCCCCGCAATGGCAGGGTCAGAGTGTTGCAACTTGCGCGGATTCATGGGCAGTATTTCCTCCGGTTGGAGGTCCCCCCGAGTGGCTTGCAACACCCAAACAAAGCGAAGAACTCAGCAGTGATATTCCCTATACCTACCTCGCCACAAATTTGATTCTGCAAGGCGCAGTGAACGCAAGCGCCTGTGCCGACGGCGGACTGTTGCCCGGCGATGTGGGCGTCAACCAATGCGGACTTGAAAAATCGCGCCCCGCTGTCATCGAATGGCAAAATCAATTCGATGAATTGATCCTAAACACTGCGCAGGAAACCGCCATCCCCGCGCGATTGCTAAAGAACCTGTTCGCGCGTGAAAGCCAGTTTTGGCCCGGCATCTATCAGGGTGCATTGGACGTGGGGCTGGGTCAACTCACAGAAGACGGCGCAGATACAACACTTTTTTGGAACGATTCTTTTTACGAACAATTTTGTCCAATGGTGTTCCCGGAAGACGCCTGCGGGGATGGGTATATGCATCTGGATGAAGAGCAGCAGGTGGAGTTACGACGCGCGCTGGTAAGAAGCGTTAATGCAACCTGCGAAGATTGCCCGCTGGGATTTGATCTGACACAGGCGAATTTTTCGGTGGCTGTCTTCGCGCACACCATGATCGCCAATTGTGAACAGGCGGGACAGGTCATTCGCAATTACACAAATGAAACGCCAGGGGACATAGCCTCGTATGAGGATTTGTGGAAATTTACGCTGGTCAATTACAATGCGGGCGGCGGCTGTCTTGCGGAAGGAATAACCCATGCGCTTGGAGAAGGCTTGGACTTGACTTGGGAGAATGTCTCGCCGTTCCTTACGGGAGCCTGTTCAGGCGCAATTGATTACGTAAACGACATTAGCAAATAGCCATCCCAATATTTCATGTCAGTGTTTACGTTCTGCAGTTTCCGTGCAGTTTCGTATTCGACCAGCCCTAAATCTTCAACAGTAAAATCCATTCACCAACCCGATAAAAAAATATTGCGAGGAGCAAAGCAGTCCCTTCAAAATCTGGGATTGCTTCGTTCCTCGCAATTACGGGATGTTTTTGTTTATTCAAAAATTCTTCGATAAAGATCCGACTCGAGCAAACCATTGGGGTCACAGCGTTTCTTTAATTTCTTGAACTTTTCAATTGTTTCCTTCCCATAAAACGCCTGCGCGGTTTCGGCTGAAGTCTCGCTGTTTTTTGCGAAATAGAACCTGCCGCCCGCCTGCAAAATGATCTTGTCAAATTCCTGTAACATTGCGCCAAGCTTTGCGCGGTTGTTATTGGTGACTTTGAAATCCATGGCAAGGGAGAAGCCATCCACTGCATGGGTAAGCAGGAACTTGTCAGGGCGGTGACGTTTGGTCACACCGAGATAGGAGGGCAGGCCGCGCTTCAAGGAAATGGTCAATATCTCGCGCCAGGCATCCTCAGCAGTTTCCTTGGGCACGAAGGATTGATACTGGATCAATCCGCTGCGTCCATACGAAAGTTCCCAGTTCGGGACGTAATCAAGCAGGAAATGAAATGCAGCATGAGACTGGCGGAAAGTATGTTTTCGCAATGATGCAATGTATTTCGCAGTATTAATGCCCCATGCCCCAAGGTTATTCATAAATGGCGACATAAAATAGTGCAACAGGGATTTGGGAAACACGCCAAAAATAAGCGGCGGCAAAATCTGATTCGACACCTTCATTGTCTCTTGTGGATTTGAGTCTTCGCCCTCTTTCAAATAACGTGTCGCGTGGATTTGTCCGCGCCCAAGCGACTCGCCGCCCGCTGTTCCATCCAGCCAGCCGACAATATAGTTGTGATTTGGAGCGCCATCAAGCAGACTGGTAAGATGTTCATGTAAATTTCTCACAGGAAACGCATCCACAGACAAAAGTCCGGAGTAGATGCGTTTCATTTGCATGGTGATGGAGGTGAAAATTCCAAGCATTCCAAGCCCGCTGATCATGGCGTAAAACAAATCACCATTCTTTTTGGGTGAACAGGTGATCTCTGCGCCTGTGGGTAAAATGGCAGTGAATTCTACAACATGTTCGCCAATTGGTCCCATCTTGAAATTATTTTTGCCGTGGATGTTTGCGGCAAGACACCCTCCCAGTGTGGTTGTCATTGTGCCGGAAACAACAGGCGGCCACCAACTATCGGGTTCCACTTTCTGCCAGACCTGTTCAAGTGTGACGCCAGGTTGCGCGGTGATAAGTCCAGAAACTGGATCCCAGTCAGTGATGGCATTCATGCCGCGCATATCCAGCACAATGCCGCCGCCGATCAGTGCGGCGTCGTTATAACTGCGCCCTGCTCCGCGTGCGGAAATGGCGAGACCTGATTTTTTGGCAAGCTTGAATGCCTCGTTAATTTCATCGGTTGTGGTGGGTTTTATAAGATAGGATGGCGCACTCATTGAGTGCCCAAAATTTTCGAGTTGAGTGAAGTTTTTTTGCATTTCAATTCTCAGTGGAGACCCTAAAGGTTTTTCATAGTCCTCGAAGAGGGGGGAAACCTTTGGGTCTGAGTTGGCTAAAACGACATGCGGCGGAAAATCACCGAGGGCACATGTTGAATGATGAGCATGATCCAACGCCAGATGGGAGCTGTATAAATCACTTGTTTGCGTTTGCGTATGGCTTTGTAAATATCCCCGGCAGCTTCTTCAGGCATGACCGCAAAGGGTGTGCCCCCCTGCGCGGCTTTGAGCATTTCAGTTTTCACAAAGCCAGGTTTTACGGTTAACACATTCACGCCATGGCGCGTCAGCCTGTTGCGAAGCGCTTCAAGATATGTGGTTAGCCCTGCCTTGGATGTGTTGTACCCAGGGTTGCCGATGCGGCCGCGGTCTCCTGCTACAGAAGAGATGCCCACGATCTGCCCCGCCTTTGCGCTTTGGAACATTTCCGCCACCGGACTGAGCCAGGCCATCGCACCGATCAAATTCACTTCGATCATCTTGCGGTCACCTTCGAAGTTGTAGTTGGTCAAGCCAGGAGGAAAGTTTACGCCCGCCACGAAAACAAACAGATCAAGCCCACCGAGGTCCGCAACAATCCTGCGGAGCAGGTCGGGAACTTCATGGTACTCAGTCACATCATGCATGTATGGAAATACACGGGCTTCCTTTTCAGCGGAATTGATCTCTGCGCACAATGTGTTTAGCTTGTCTTTTCGACGGGCAACCAGGGCAATTGTGTACCCCTCCTTCGCCAGTTTGCGGGCAAGGGCGGCGCCGATGCCGTCAGACGCACCAATGATAATACAGCGCCGGAGTGGATTTAATGGTGTTGATTGAACAGATTTGGGTGAGTTAGACACGAAAGTCCTCATAATAAAACAGGATAATATTATTCTAACACAATCTAATTCATGGCGAAAAAGCGCGCGATGGTGCGCATGTTTATCCCCTTGCACTGCCCTGTCTGTTATCCCTTAGGAGGCGCGCAATAATAATTTCCGTTTTTTCTCGCAGGAATCGGCGGACTAAAGGCAGACTAAAGTCCTGCCTCAGTTCGTGGAAGTCGGCTAAAAGCCGACTTATAGCCCCGCAGGGGCTTTTATGCACTGAGGCAGGGATTTATCCCGCACCGAGCATGGAATTTCCAAAAGTGCAATCGGGAAGTTTTTTTACACAAGTTCTTAGCTTCTTTTACCTGATTTTATCCCGGCATTTTTTAGATTTTCAGCGACTCTGAATTTAACAATTTTACTTATTAATTTCAATGGCAAGGGTTTGTCTATTGGGAATTTTATGGAACCTTTTGCGCCCTCATAAATTGATAATTCATGTTTAAACGCCTGAATTCCACTTGGCGTTGGATAAAACCCAATATGATTTTTATAAGCGGCAAAATGGACCAAATTACCTTTCAGGGCGAAAGTGGGCATTTGATAACTAATTTTCTCTTCTGCTTCAGGAGCGGCGGCTTTGATTGTTGCCTGCAATTCCTCCAGTATTTTTTGTGTTTCTTCAGGGAATGTTGCAATGTATTCGTCAATTGAAATAAAGCGGACTTTATTGTTTTCCATGAATTCTCCTTTTTCTGGCATTCCTTTTGCAGGAAAATGCCCAATGGTTTGTGTCAGCGGAGACTCCGCTTTCTGATAATACCCCAGATGTGGTCGAGTCCGAAAATGACCAGGGCAATAAAAAGCATCATTACTATGAAAGGAATCTGGAAATTTAGCAAGCGCCCAACGAACGCCACGATCAATCCGCAACCCAGCGCCAGCGCCAATGATTGGAGATGTTTGTTTTCATATCGTCTGGTTTGCTCTCCAAACGAATTGCTTTTCAATGTGTCGTCCAGGAATAGGAGATCCCAGACAGCCAGCGCAAAACCTGAACCGCAGATCATCAAGAAGGGTGGAGAGCCGGTTAGCCGTCCTATCACCGCCAAACCGACAGACACGACCAGACAAATGAACGGCAGCTCTGAGTCAGGATATTTTCGGGCGGGCAGCCAGGCGAGACCTGTCATGACCGCAATCGCGGCGCCGATCCATTTTCCAGCGATGGCATATCCGGTAGTCAGGCACAGCATCGAAACAATAAGGCAGGTGAAAAAAACAAATTTTGGGAGTGACATATATTGTTGCGGTTCCTTACTGTTCCCGCTGTCCACGCGAGCGGGTTAGCGCATTTCGTACCAATGGAAACAGAGATTGGCTGACCTGCCAATCAATGACTGGGATTTGCAATTGGACAATATTGTTCAGCAGTAGACGGCGCTCAAGACGGGCAGCCCGAACTGCCAGACGATTCTTCATATCATTTGCCAGAGTTGGGCTGGCAAAATCAATTGGGTCAGGGCTGACCAACAACGCCTGATACCCATAAGCACGCAGGCGAAGGAATAAAGGCCAATCTGCGGAGGTAATTGAGCTGATGACTATGATCAATGCGTGGTTCGGAAATATACGAATTGGGCTGAAGTCGAGACTGACAGCCGTTCGGTTTTCCGCTTCAACTTTTGCCTTGGACAAACAACCCATGATACGGTGAAGCTGTGTTTTGCCATAACCCGGAAAAGTATTTAACATGGTGTCCCCAAAAACGAGCAAACTGACCCGATGCCCTTGATGTAAAAACATTTCCGCCAGCGAGGCTGTCGCGCCTACACTGTATTCGAACAGACTCTCTTCGCCGATCTTAAGCTCAGCGCTTTGCCGCGCATCCAGGAGCAGTCCGATCTCGGCAATTTCCTCCTGCTCAAATTCCTTGGTGAATAATTTTCGTGGGTGGCGTGCAGTCAGCCGCCAGTCGAGCCTGCGCAACGAATCTCCTGGTTGATATTCGCGCACTCCAAAAAAATTGGTTCCACTGCCTCCTAAACGTGCCGGAATCAAACCGGGTGAATGCAGGGTGCTATGCGGTCGGAATGGGATAGCCTTGAATTTTTTTATCTGCGGGCGGATTTGGATCATGGCGCTCGCAGGGAGTAACATCTCAGTTTCGATCAAGCCGAGTGGGTCGCTGATCACCGTCCGAATATGATCCCAGGAAAAATTTCCCCGCACTGCGCTAAAAGTATATTTCAACTCCGCAGATTCTCCTGAGCGTAAAGTTGCCCATTGACGCAGTTCACCATCTGTAATTTTCATCCCTGTCTGGACTTTTTCATCAATGAGGAGACAAACTGTTTCCAATGCCTGATTTTGTATGGACACGTTCACACCAACTGATACGGTGCCGTTTGATTGATTCTGCTCCAGGGAACGCGTCGCGCTAAATCGCACCTTCTCCGACACTGGCGTTTGCAAAATACCCATCCCCAGGTAGGATATGAAAGGCAGCATCATCCATGCAATATCTCCGTTGCGTGTGATCAAGGCAACGATGAGCAAGCCGAAAATGATCAGACCAAGGACCAGTGTTTTGTTATTCATTTTCAGGTTTAAGCACAGGCACTGGAACAGATTGGGTTATTTCCACGATCACCGTATTTTCCGACTTCTTGATATCCCATAAACTGGGCTCCAGGATGATACGGTGGGACAGGGCGGGTTGGATGAACTGTTTGATATCGTCTGGAACCACGTAGTTTCGGCCTTGGATCGCAGCCCATGCGCGGGTCAATTTGAGCAGGGCCAGTGATCCGCGCGGACTTACCCCCACTGAGACCTGGCGGTGTGACCGGGATTTTGCCGCTAGGTCGACCATATAACGGCGCACATCCGGGTCCACATAAACACCTTCCACCGTTGCCCGCATGGCTAGGAATGTTTCGGCCGAGATAATAGCTTGCAGTGGGACGACATCCTTTTTTCGTTCAGCACGCCGCTTTAATATCTCATCTTCCTCTTCCGCACTGGGATACCCAATTGATAACTTGACCATAAATCGGTCAAGTTGCGCTTCGGGCAGCGGGAAAGTGCCTTCGTATTCAATCGGGTTTTGAGTGGCGATAACGATAAAAGGCTCAGGCAGCGGCAAGGTTTCACCTTCCAGGGTTACCTGGTATTCCTGCATGGCTTCCAGCAAGGCTGATTGTGTCTTTGGAGAAGCGCGGTTGATCTCGTCGGCAAGGAGTATATTGGTAAATATCGGGCCTTTTCGAAGCAGGAACCGGTTTTGATCGCTCTCAAATACATATCCGCCGGTGATATCTCCAGGCAGAAGATCGGGAGTGAATTGGATGCGTTTGAATTGCATTCCCAATGCCATGGCAAAAGAGTTGGCGATCAAGGTCTTGGCCAGACCGGGATAGTCTTCCAGCAGGATATGACCGCCGGAGGATAGAAAAGCCGCCATCATCAACTGGAGTACTCCCCGCTTTCCAACGACTGCCTTCTCGACTTCCTGAATTACCCGGGTGGACAGTTCGGCAACTTGTTCAATACTTATTTTAGGTGAATTTTCCATCGTCATTTTTCATCTCCATGGATGTTTCCATAAAACTTAGCACTTCATCGATCATTCGGTAATGCTCCGCAGTTTCCTGCCCCGTCCAGCGCCGCATCCATTTCCGCAGGGTATTCCGAACTGATTGTATGAGATTATTTACTGACCATTTCGATTTCCTGGGGTTGTCTGAAAACAGAAAGGTATGAATATGTTCCGGTAAGGGAAGCTCGCCCTTTTGCAGGGAATCATATAATATATAATTGGTTGAAGTGCGTTGTTTCGAAGCGTAAAGGGAGAGCAACAGGTGTGTAAGTTCCCGTTTAAGAGTCTTATCATCATATTCAGTTGGGATAAACAGGAAATGCCAATATTCAACGGTCTTAATGGTCGCGTTCGAATCCGGTAAATATTCTGATCGAATAATGGCTTGATCCCTGGGCAGGATGCGGAATAGAAATACCGCCACCACAAAAATTATTGCGCCCCAATAGTATTTTTGATCAATGCTCAAAACGAAAATCCGTAAGAGCAGCCAGACGGCCAGTGATGTCGGTTCGATGATATTTTTCAGAATGAACGGCCAAAAAAACACCCCACAAAGAAGGATGATCGTAATAAAAAAGATGGGAATGACCACACGCCTGGATAACTTCATTTCAGCCTGCTTTCTTCAGTTCACGACTGTATGACATGATGTCTTGCAGACAACGGATTGCTTTCTGTTCATCGAGAGGATTGGGCTGCCAGTTGCCATATCGCACAGCTTCAAAAAGGTGGGTTAATTGATGAATGGGGTCGTGGGGTACTCCGGCGGTTTCCAATAAATATTCAAACTCCCTTGTCGTCATAAAATCTTTACGCTCAATTCCCTGTTCATTTTCAAGCGCCAGGCTCATCTGGCGGTAACACTTGACGATCACACCTTTCAAATCCAGTCCGGTCTTGAGCGACTGCAAGGCATTTTCTGCTTCGAGTCCCACCAGGTCCATTGTTGTTTTTGATCTGGTGGACGGCGCGAATATCCAGATTGCCAACAGGATGCTGCTTACCAGTAGTCCAATTCCAACCAGCCAGAGCAGGACCACAGGCACGGGTCCCAATGGCGAAGTGACCAGGGGTGTGGCAGTGGGAAGGGGCATCTCCGTTGCAAGATCACCCTGTGTCTTCGGCAGCAGCATAATCAGGAAAATGATGGCAATGGCAATCAAACCGACGATCATGACCGGCTGGATATAAGACCCAAGATTCTTCCACCCAATACCCCTGATTATTTTGTAAATCACATATATCATTGATCCTGCCAGGGCAAGGGCAAAAAGTACTATGAAAAACTCGTTGATTGAGACAGTTACCGATGGCTCTTCTTCGGTGGGTGGAAGCGTCACCTGGTTATTTTCCAATCTTGGAAGAGGCATTCCGGGTTGGAGCTCCAATCGAGGCAGGCTGGCTGCGATGATTACCGTGATAATCATTATCAACCCAAACAAAATGAGCATCTTTCGCCTTGTTTTGTATGTCATCTCAGCTGGTATCCTGCTTTTCGGCTTTGGCGTGGAAAATAAACCTTGTTCATCCCATTGCAGATTGGAGCATCATTAACGGAACCAAAACAACGAATTCCCATACATGCACATACTATACGCCCCCTCCTATTTTTTGACAATATTCCCCAAAAATCTAACACACCTCTTACGCCTTATCTATCCTGTGCTAACCCTGCTTTTGTTATAATTCCTCCAACAGACGGAAGACCGAAGACAAAAGACCGAGGCATCCCTTTTTCAGTCCCTGGCCATTTGTCCTTCGTCCATTGTCCCCCGTCGTTGGAGAACCCTTACCATGATGCGATTTGACCGATTTACCGAGAGGGCGCAGGAAGCCGCCCAGCGTGCCGCTGAGATCATCCAGCGCTACGGACACAACCAAATAGACACCGAACACATCCTGCTGGCGCTTATCGAACAGCCAGGCGGAGTGATTCCACAAATTCTTGAAAAACTGAGCGTCAGCGCCGAAGCGTTGACCGAGCGGCTGGATGCCACTTTGCGTGCCAGCCCGAAGGCGAATATCTTTGGCGGCGGCGCGGGACAGATATTCATCACGCCACGCGTCAAGCGGATCATTGATCTTGCCAACGAGGAAGCCAACCGCCTGAAAGATGAGTACATCTCCACCGAGCATATTTTTCTGGCCATTCTCACCGAGCGCAACACGCCCGCGGCGCGTATTTTGGAAAGCGCCGGGCTGACCCGTGACCGTGTCTATGATTCGATCCAGGACTTGCGCGGCGGACAGCGGGTGACCGATCCGCAGGCGGAGACGAAATACCGAACGCTTGAAAAATATTCTCGTGACTTGACCCAGCTCGCCCGTGAGGGGAAGCTCGATCCAGTCATCGGGCGTGACAAGGAGATTTTGCGTCTAATCCAGATTCTCTCCCGCCGCACCAAGAACAATCCAGTGCTGATCGGCGAAGCGGGTGTAGGCAAGACCGCCATAGCAGAGGGACTGGCGCAGAAGATTGCCAGCAATGATGTGCCTGAAATTCTTTCGGGGAAAAAAGTCGTTGCGCTCGACCTCGGCGCGATGATCGCGGGTTCGCGCTTCCGTGGTGAATTTGAAGAACGTCTCAAGGCAGTGATGGATGAAGTTTTGCGCGCCAAGGGCGATGTGATTCTGATGATCGACGAGTTGCATACTGTCGTCGGGGCAGGCGCGGCACAAGGCGCAATGGATGCGAGCAACATGCTCAAGCCAGCCCTCGCGCGCGGTGAACTGCAATGCATCGGCGCGACCACATTGGATGAATTCCACAAGCACATCGAAAAAGATGCCGCGCTGGAACGGCGTTTCGCGCCCATCCATGTTGAAGAGCCGAGCGTGGAAGATACGATAAAGATGCTGCACGGCTTGCGTGACCGCTATGAGGCGCATCACAAAGTCCACTTTTCGGATGAAGCTCTCACCGCCGCCGCCCGCCTTGCGGACCGCTATGTGACCGATCGTCACTTGCCCGACAAAGCGATTGACCTGATGGATGAAGCCGCCGCGAAAGTCCGCGTTGCGCTTTATTCCATGCCTCCCGATCTTAAGGGCATGAAGACCGATGTGGATCGTTTGCGCGCTGAAGAAGAGCAGGCTGGCTTGGAACGGGATTACGAGCGCGCCGCGCAAAAGAAAGCCGAGCGTTTGCGCCTTGAAACTGAATATATTGAAAAACGCGAAAAATGGGAAACCGAACACCAACTCGATGAAGTGGTTGATGTGGATGACATCGCTTCGGTTGTGAATCAGTGGACCGGCATCCCCGTTAATCAAATGCTTGAGACTGAATCAGAAAAACTTCTGCATATGGAAGCGCGTTTGCATGAGCGCATCATTGGTCAGGAGGAAGCCATTCATGCCGTCTCCGATGCCATTCGCCGCGCGCGCTCCGGCTTGAAAGACCCCAGCCGCCCAATTGGATCGTTCATTTTTATCGGACCTTCGGGCGTTGGCAAGACCGAGCTGGCAAAAGCCCTCGCCTGGTTCATGTTCGATGATGAAGAAGCGCTGGTTCGCATTGACATGTCTGAGTACCGCGAACAGCATACGGTCAGCCGTTTGTTCGGCGCGCCTCCTGGATATGTCGGGTATGAAGAAGGTGGTCAACTCACAGAAGCAGTCCGCAGACGTCCGTATCGCGTTGTCCTCTTTGATGAAATCGAAAAGGCACATCCCGAAGTGTGGAATGCCTTGCTGCAAATTTTGGATGACGGCCGTTTGACGGATGGTCAGGGTAAAGTGGTGGACTTCCGCAACACGGTTCTGATTATGACCTCGAACCTGGGTACTGAATATGTGACGAAGGGCGGCACTCTCGGCTTCTTCACCCAAAAAGACGATGACGACGAACGCGCCATGCACAGCAAGATCGAGAAGGCGCTCAAAGGCGCATTCCGTCCCGAGTTCCTCAACCGCGTGGATGAGACCGTCATGTTCTCGCCGCTTACCATCGAACAGATGGAAGAGATCGTGGTCTTACAGATGAAGGAAGTGCAGGATCGTTTGAACGAGCACGACATCACCATGCAGTTGAGCGACGCCGCCCGTGTCTGGCTCGCCAAGGAAGGCTTTGATCCCGCCTTCGGTGCGCGCCCCCTGCGACGCGCGATCCAGAAATATGTCGAGAGTCCGCTTTCGGTGGAATTGCTCGGCGGAAAATTCAAGGATGGCGTGGCGGTGTTGATAGATGTGAAGGATAATAAGATCGTATTCCATACCGAAGCGGCGCCTGTGAAGAAAAAATCAAAGCATAAAGTGGATGCGTGATTTTAGAAGTAACGAGTGAAAAGTAACAAGTAACAAGTAACAAGAAAGGACGGAAGAAGGCGCAAATCCTTCCGTCCTTTCTTTATGCGAAGCAATCATCTATCGCTCTCATTCCTCATTCCTCATTCCCCTCCCCCTAATTTCCTAATCTCACATTCACTCACAAGCGGTATGATAAAAAATCTTTTAATGTCAAAGGACAAAATCATGGAAAATAAAGAGACAGAAAAAAAATCAGGTATTTCCGCCATTGTAATTGGGATTGTGGTTCTACTATGCTGTATCTGTGTACTCGTAGCCGGGATGGCTGGATATGCATATTATGCGTATACCAAGATTGCGCCGACCATAACCGATAATCCCATTTCCCCCCCTGTTGATGACAGCACACCCGCAAGTCCAACTGAACTCTTCCGCCCGCCATCAGATACGATCTCATTTGAGACGATTCAAACGCTGGATGATTCTATCGTGCCAGAAAACGATGTGTATGAACTGGCCTGTCGTTTACAGGACAAGTGCAACATTGCCAAAACTTTATCCGCGCCTGCCGCGCCTCTAACTGTCGGCACAAAGCAGAAGTTTTGGATACTTAACTCCGACACTAACGAACATTCTCAAGTCGAAATGACCTTGCTTAACGTCACTCCACTTACCTATTTTTGGGCGGAAAAACCCGACAATGTGAACAAGGACGACATGAAAGCTTTGATGGATGAATTCGATAAAAAGATCATCCCAACAGACCGCGAATTCTTTGGCAGCGAGTGGACTCCCGGCGTGGATAACGACCCGCATATCTATGTCTTATATACAGGCAACCTCGGCAGTAACATTGGCGGATATTTTTCCTCCTCGGATGAATATAATCCGCTGGTGCGCCAATATTCCAACGGGCATGAGTCTTACGTTCTGGTCGACTCCCAGCCCCTTGGCGATGAATATGCCTATGGGACGCTGGCGCATGAGTTTGTCCACATGATCCAATGGCCTACTGACCGCAATGATGTATCCTGGATCAATGAAGGGTTTGCTGAACTTGGCGCATTTTTGAACGGTTATGACATTGGCGGCGCGGACTGGTATTTTGTCCAATCGCCTGATCTGCAATTGAATGACTGGGCCACAAATAATTCTCCCGACTTTAGCGCGCACTATGGGCAGAGTTTCCTATACCTTGCCTACTTCCTTGACCGTTTTGGCGAAGAAGCCACCAAGGCATTGACAGCCAATCCGGAAAATGATCTCGCCAGTGTGGATGATACTCTCAAGACGCTTAATGCCACTGATCCACAAACCGGCAAAATAATGACTGCCGACGATGTGTTCATGGATTGGGCAGCCGCCATGTATTTGTTGGATGACAGCGTGGGCGATGGGCGCTATACCTATCACAACTATCCGAACGCCCCGCAGACTGCCGATACAGAATCGATTTCCAACTGCCCGCAGTCCGCGCTGACGCGTGACGTTCACCAGTTTGGAATTGATTATATTAATGTATCATGCGCAGGCGATCACACACTTGCGTTCACTGGCTCCACCGCTGTGCGCATGCTGCCGGTTGACCCAAATTCAGGATCGTATGCATTGGCCACAAACCTTGGTAACGAATCAGACATGACCCTGACACGTGAATTTGATTTCACAAACGTCAGCGGGCCTGTGACTCTCTCATTCAGCACGTGGTATGACCTTGAGCAGGACTACGATTATTTATTCCTCGAAGTCTCTGAAGACGGCGAGCATTGGCAGATCATCACCACGCCATCGGGAACAGGAGAAAACCCATCCGGCAATTCCTACGGCTGGGGCTACAATGGCGCAACCAATAACTGGATACAGGAAGATGTTGATCTTTCTCAATATGCCGGCAAGAAAGTGCGGGTGCGTTTTGAATACGTCACGGACGCTGCGGTAACGGGCGAAGGCTTTTTGCTGGACGATGTATCGGTTGAGGCAATCAACTATCGGTCTGATTTTGAAGCGGATGCTGGCGGATGGGTGGCTGACGGATTCTCGCGCGTCGAAAATATCATCCCGCAGACTTTTAGATTGTCGCTGATCACAAAAAATTCAAATGGAACCAGCGTGCAGGCAATCGAGGTGAGTCCCGACCAATTGGCGGAGATCCCGCTCTCGTTGAAAGATGGCGATGAAGCAACTTTAATTGTGACCGGTACAACCCGTTACACTCGAAAAAATGCAACATACCAAATCGAAATAAAATAGCCGCTTTACACGGACCGTCCCGACACTTGCGCCGTACGCCAGTGCGGTGAGGTTGCCTTGAAAAAACTTTCTCGGTTAATCAAACCTTCGGGACGGTCATATCTTTCGGAGGAATAATGTCCACAGCCTCAAAGTCAGAAATTTTAACTCTCCTTGAAATGGTGAATTATCAGGATGCCGCCGTCGTCAGCCGCCAGATCACCAAAGCGGAGGCGGGCAACGTGACGCTTTTTGCCTTTGATAAAGATCAAGGCTTGAGTGAACACACCGCCCCTTTCGATGCGCTCGTGCATATTTTGGAAGGTGAAGCGCGGATAATCATCTCGGGAAAGCCATTTGACCTGAAAACCGGTGACGCCATCATCATGCCCGCCAACGAGCCGCACGCCTTAAAAGCAGTACAAAGATTTAAGATGCTGCTGACCATGATCCACGCGTAATTAGGCAGGACTTACGCGGAATAATCTTTCATCCACTAATCTGCTCGAATTTTCGCTAATCGTTCTTAAATTCGCGCGGATTGGCGAAGACACCTGCACTGCGCGCAGGCGCAAGTATTGGTGGATGCTTTTTTGAGTTTTGCGTAAGTCCTATTAGGTTTGAAATGCGGAGTCAAAAGTCTCCTGACTTTTGACATCCAACGACTGGAGTCGTTGGACTCCAGCATACAAAAAACAAGGTTCCTGTATTTTCCTGTGTGGCAAGTTCATTCTGATATAAGATTGGCAATCCTGATTTAAGTTTCCTGACGTATAATTTCAGCACCATAAAATGACAGTTGCCAAAAAGACCACCAGCGAACGAAAAACAATTGCCGTACTCGGCGCGCAATTAAGCCGCGCGTGGGGCGCCGAGTTCATGGCAGGCGTTTTGGATTCTGCCAAAGCCCATGACATGAATGTGGTCTATTTTGTTGGGGGAAAACCGGTAGCCCTTGCCGCGCCGGAGTATGAAGGCCGTTCTTACGGGCTGTACGATCTGATCAAACCCGGTCAATTCGATGGGATATTGCTGGCGGCAGATATTGGGCATGGACCATCCGCAGTGGATATAAAGAATTTTTGCCGCGTATTTGCGCCCACGCCGATTGCATCTTTTGCAATACAGGCTGACGGCGTATCTTCATTTACAGCGGATAATGAAGGCGGAATGCGAGCGATGGTCCGCCATTTGATCGAAGTCCATGGCTATAAGCGCATCGCATTCATTCGCGGTCCCCAGGGACAATTGGAGGCAGACCAGCGCTTCGAGGCTTATAAGCGGGAATTGGAAGCACACGATATTCGTTTTGATGACCGCATTGTAGTGGAAGGGGATTACTCCCCCGAAAGCGGACGCGCCGCAGTGCGGACTCTGCTCGATGAGCGTGGGCTTCGCATCCAGTCCATTGCCGCATCCAATGACCGCATGGCATTCGGCGCCATAGAGGTATTGCAACAGCGCGGTATTCAAGTGCCGGACAGCGTCTCTGTGACAGGCTTTGACGATGTGAGCGAATCCCAATCCATGGGCGTGCCATTGACGACGGTGCATCAATCCTTTACTGAAGCCGGTAAACTGGCTTTTGGCGCATTAATAAAACGCATGAATGGGGAACATGTACATGACATCAATATTATTCCCACGCAATTGGTGGTGCGCTGGTCCTGTGGTTGTTTACCCGAAAATGTAAAAAGGGCGGAGGTGCTTCCAAAAGAAGTGGCGCTTACCGGCAGATTGGAGAACAAGCGGGATTCAGCCATTCGCGCATTGTTTGATGCGGCCGGTGTTCCGGGGAATGACCCGGCGCAGGCTCAATATCGCGATGTATTCGGCCGCACATGGGACGTATTCCTTGCGAGTTTGCGCGAATCGGACAAAAGCGATGCTTTTCTGAAAATGGTGCAAGCCATGGTGGAAGTCCTGCAGCATAATGAGCATGATTCCACAACATGGCATAACGTTATTTCAACATTCAGGAAATACGCGCTGGGCGGTATTACAAACAATACGACCATGTTGCGTGCGGAAAACCTGTTTCAACAGGCGCGTCTGTTGGTGGGCGAATTGTCTCAACGCGCGCAGGCATTTCACCGTCTGCAGTTTGAACAACAGGAAGAAGCTCTGAGTGATTTTGGTTTTTCCATGGCGCCTGCCATGACGCTGGAGGAAATTGGGGATGCGATCTCGGATAATTTTCCGGCCTTGGGATTAAAACGCTGGTACGTGATGTTCTATAGTGATGTCAGTGCGCCGGGCTCAATTTCCTCCCCGCCGCCGGAAAGCTACCGTTTGCTTCTGCAATACGACCAGAATAAATTTCAGATCCCGCAGGAAAAATCCGCGATTGCCACCGGGCGTTTGGTGCCGCGTGGAAAAACCCCCGAAGATCATCGCTACACGGCCATTGTCATGCCGCTGGCGTTGGCAAGTAATCGCTTTGGCTTCATGTGGGCGGAGATAGGACCAACAGATTGGGATGTATATGTGCGCTTAAAGAACCTGCTTTCCAGCGCGCTCCTGCGGACCATGCTTGTGCAGCAACGCGAACAGGCCCAGGAGGAAGTCCAGCGTCTGTTGAATGAAGCGCGCGAACGGGCGGTGGAGCTTGCGCGCGCGCGCGATGTGGCGGAAAAAGCCGCATCGCAAAACGCAAAATTATTTGAGTCTGAACAGTCCCGCCGGCACGGAGCAGAAGCGTTGGCGCGCTCGTCGCGTCAATTGTCCTCATTAACCACAATCAAAAAACTACCCCAGCAGATATTGGAGCAGTTGCAACAAGTCCTGCCTTACGATCGCGGCATTTTGTTCATTGAAGATGTAAACGGTATGCCGCGCATCCGTGCGCATCAGGGATTGCCAGTCGAAGTGAATGATTCGGATTTTCACCTGCAAATCAACGGCAGGGATTTTTATAAGACGGTTGCGCGCAAAGGGGAAACACTGCTTATCAGTGATGTGAGCGCCGTAACCGGGTGGTCCCAGCCAGATTGGCTGTCACAGGATCGTTCATGGCTGGGTGTGCCGTTATATTCAAAAGATAAAGTGATCGGTCTGCTGGCCTTGAGCCGTTCGAAGAGCGCGTTCACCGATGACGATGGCTTGCTGGCAACTACTTTTGCGATGCAGGCGATCGTGGCTTTGGAAAATGCGCGCCTGTACGACGAAGTGACCGGCATCAATCAAATGATGGAGCGCATGGTCGCCCAGCGTGTGGAAGAATTGAATACCGCCTATACCACACTTTCAAAACACGATAAAAATAAATCCGCATTCATTCAAGTGGCGGCGCATGAACTGCGCACACCGCTGACGGTCATTAAAGGTTATCTCGGCATGTTGCAAGCCGACGCAAACATAAAAAATAATGCCGTGTTATCGCAGGCCATTGAAGGCGTGTTGCAAGGCACAAACCGACTGCATCAAATTGTAAGCAGCATGTTGGATGTGGCGCGGCTGGATAACCAGATCACGAATCCGCATGTCGAACCGGTGAGTTTAAGCCTGATCCTGCGCCTGATCCACAAGGATTATCTGAAAGACCTCGCAACCCGCAACCTGACTTTTAATCTGGATGAAGCGATAAAAGATATTCCCCCGCTTTTGGCTGACTCTGAACTGCTCAAGAAAGCATTGGATCATGTGATTGTCAACGCCATCAAATTCACACCCGACGGTGGTGTGATCGACATCTCCGCGCAGGTTGTGGAGGATGCTCGCCTGGGCAGGTGCGCTGAATTGCGCGTGAAGGATACCGGCATTGGAATTGATGCCGAGCATCACAAGATCATCTTCGAGAAGCTATTCCAATTAGGGACAGTGGAACTGCATTCCTCCAGCCGTACAAATTACAAAGGTGGGGGAGCCGGGCTGGGGCTGGCCATTGCCTCCGGTATTATCAAAGCGTTACAGGGAAGTATTTGGGTGGAAAGCAATGGACATGATGAAGTGAACTTTACCGGAAGCACGTTTATTATTCGATTACCCATCGCAAAATAAACAATGGTTGGAGCTCGGAAGTTGGAGCTCGGAAGTTCCACTTCCGCAATGCAAAGTCGGGATAAATCCCTTGCTCAGTACATGGAAGCCCCTTCGGGGCTAAAACATCCAGTCCGAAGGACTTTTTTGAACTGAGGCAGGGATTTATCCCGCCGACCTGTTAACCATTATTCACGATAAGTTCAACTTCCGCCGTTTCCATAGTTTTCTGAATCCTGCTTCTTTGAGAACAAATTACCGATCTGGTCGCGCATGGGCGAAAGAATGCCGATGTGCATGAGCATCAACGCAGAGATGGAGATCATCACAATGAAAATTGTAAGATCAGCAAATAACATCAACCCGTTTGGATTTGCATCGAAAACATAACGAAATACGATCACGAACAATTGCAAAACGCTGATAATAAGCAAAGGGATGGCAAATGGACGCAGGTCATGTTCTTCTATAAGCAAGTGCAGGCAGATCAATACAAACAACCCGCCAAGCAGCATCACCAAATATGCCCAGAAGTGCATTGCATCATATTTTTGTATGTAGAGTTTTTGAATAACCTTGATGTAAAGAATACCGACCGCAACCAGGCAGGACCAGGCGTATATTTTTATGATGAGGGGATATACCAGGTTTCCAAATCCGCGAATGCTGACCAGCCCAATCCCCCAACCGAAGAAAAACGAAAACCCCAGCACAATGACCTTAACCAACAGCCCTTCCAGGTTATCGGCAAGCCCATCATCGAAAACATCGAAGACAAGTTTTGCCGCGCCGCCCATGGATACAGTCAACGCGGCAAGGCTCACAAGCATGGTTGCAATACTGAGCATGCCACGTGTATCCACGCCTTTTTTGCGAAGCGGTCCTTTTTTGTTTTCAAAAAATGGGGGCACTTTTGGTAATGGGTCTTTTGGTGTGGTCATGGTTTTCTTCCGACCTGCATATATCTGATTGTACTTCAATAGACCTCTTGCAAAATTCTTTTTGCCATAGAGTATTCATGAAAGGATTTCACCCCGAAGGATGAAAATTACTCAAAGTTCAGCGTAAGCGGATTCGGGAACGGATTACCGCGCGCAAAACGGATAAGCAGATGTGCTACTGTTATTTTCATATCAAAAAAAAATAATTTTAAGAGGTTTTTCTCACACCATTCTGACGTTCTTTTTCAGAAAAGGTTCCCATGTGCTTATTACCCCGTGGCTACTCATGCAAGGGGTCAAATGGATTTTGGTTTTTCGGACTGGAATTTGCGTTCTTTAGCCCTGGATTTTATCCGGGGTATGCCGGTGAAATTGAGTTCTCAGGTTTCGTAAAAAGGAAACAAAGAGAATCAAAATAAATGGGTCAACCGTAAATCGAAAACGATTATTTTCTCCAATGTCCATGAGGTTTCCAACCACTGTCACGAAAAGGATGTTGTATACCATGAATAGTACAAGCATATTTTCCGGTTCAGCAAGGTGTCTGCGGTTCTTCCAGAGTGAAACAATACTGCATGTGGTGGTGGCGAGAAAACTCGCGACAATCCACCAGCCGACATATTCCATGGACATGCTTGAATTACGCTCTATCGAGGTTTCGTCACTTTTCCATTGCCCGTAAAAAATCCGATTCCACCACAGATCGAACGAGCCAAGAGTATTGCGATTCCCCACAACTGGATCAAAATCACTGGGCGAATGGGAATAGATGTAAAGCGCCTGGCCGATTGATCGAAGGTAATAATCCGGCATTAAGTAGATGACTCGCAACGCATCCATTAAATAATTGTGCGATGCCTCCGCGTATACCAGGTGATGAAAGTTCCGTGTGCCCAATGAAGTATATATCTCGTCCAATATCGGAATCCCTGTCACTTGCGTGTCTGGCAGGAGCTTAAGATACACCAATGGATTGCGAAAGGGAGGGATAAGCGCAAAATCCGACAACGTTCCAGATTTGACAAATTGCTTTCTTTCCTCTTCCGGCGTGCGAAATGTGGCTATCTTGGAAAGGTTCATCCCAACCCATGAACTTGCTGTAAACTGCCCCGCCTGATAAAGGTTTTTTGAATACCAGCCCGTAACAATCATAAATGGAAGGAGAGCCGCAAGGATCATTTTTTTGCGTTCAGGAATTAAGATAAAGGCAATGAGGATCAGGAAGAAAAACCATACGATGTGAAAAAATCCCCATGTGAGCGAAATAATGGCAAGGGAACAAAAGAACAACGCCCCCCAAATACTTTTGCCTGTGCTTGCGAAAAGGTGAAGAAAAACTCCGGAAAGGGTCAATAAAGCGGCAAGCGGATACCCATACGCCAATAAATGCTCGTATAGGACGGTCCCCGGGCTTACCACCAACCATGCTGTTATGATCGCCGCAAGCCATGGCTCCAGCCTTAGTTGAATCCCAAGAAAATATATTCCACATGCAAGAGACAAACCGATGATGAAATATAAAACATGAAAAACTTCCTGGTAAGCTGTGGGAAAAGCTTGGAATACAATCCCGATCAATAAATTCATCAATGGAGGCTGGCTGTGCAGGTAATAAACACTGCGCCATAGATCAGTAAGCATCAAATTGGGGTCAATGAGATGCCAGTACCCCAGAGAGAGATCTCCCTGAAAGAGAATCCCGGCCCGGTCATACAAAACTCTGGAGATGACAAAAACGATTAACACCCCCAATAGTGGAATTAGCGATTTGCGTTCGAGCAGACGGGTTTTATACTTTCTCTCGAAAATCATAGATGCCCTCATGCACCGCCCATTTTGCCTGGCAGTTTGGACAATACAAATGATCCTTTTTCTCTTCCAGTTTTTCGCTTCCACAATCGGGACATTTGAATAACTCGATCACATTGACTGGACTTTCATTCATCTTTCCGACAACTGTTTTTTCAACCATTGCCTTTATGAATACACTTGGAGTGAGTTGCAGGAAAGCGCCCGTCGGTTGGAATAATCCATCCAATGCGGCCAGCAGTTTGGCGGGGACGATGCGTTTCAACACGCCAAGACGGAAGTGTGAAACGGTGAGGGTTTTTTCAATGGAAAAGCCCAGACCGTCCAGCCAGTTACGAATTGCCTTTGGATGAAAATCGAAATTCAACTTTACAAATTCCACTGGCTCCAGGGTGAAAGGATTCCAATCCTGCCTGCCGAGCCAGTACCTCAAAATGGACTTGAGGTTAAGTTTATTCGCAAACTCAAGGATGAAAATTGCGCCGGGCTGCAAAACGTTCCGTACCTGACTTAATGCCTTGGGCGCATCTGCCATGTGATGCAGGGTGCGGATCATGGTGGCGGCATCGAACAGATTGTCACGGAAGGGAAGGCGGTAAATATCCGCCGCCACGTAGGTATATTTTGGGTTTGCGTGTCCGAGTTTTTCCTGGGCTTGAGCAAGCTGGGTGGTGGAATAATCGAGCACGACGATCTTTTCAAAGCCCGCATAACGCGGTGTATTGCGTCCTGCGCCTGCGCCAAGTTCGAGCATGAGCTTTCCTTTTTGGGGAAGCATTTTTTGCAAAGCAATGGCTTCAGCGCGATCTTCATATTCGCGCCCGCCCTGCTCCCAAAAGGAGGTTTGGTAGTCGGAACCTTCGTAATTACAAACGGGGGGAGTGTTGGTCATGTGGTTTATTAGTTCGGTGGTTTATTAGTTTGGTAGTTTGGTGCAAATAAAAACCGGATAGTTGGGGTATTGTACCCGACTATCCGGTCAACTATTGAACCACCTAACTACCCTAACTATCTAACCACCCAACTATCCAACTACCTTCCCACCGCGCGATAGGTGAATCCCATTTCCTTCATGACCTTGGGATCGTAGATGTTACGCCCATCATAAATGACAGGGGACTTAAGCAAGCCTTTCACCTTTTCGAGGTCAAGCTGCTTAAACTCGTTCCATTCGGTGATGACCATCAACGCATCGCAGTCCTTTGCCAGCACATAGGGATCTTTGAACATATCCACTTCCGCGGGTAAAAGCGGACGGGCCACTTCCATGGCAACGGGGTCATAGACACGCACGTTCACACCGGCCTTGACCAGCGCCTCGGCGATGTCAATTGAGGGCGCATACCGCATGTCGTCTGTGTTGGGCTTGAACGCCAAACCCAACAGCCCGATGGTTTTTCCTTTTAAGTTGCCGCCGAGCAGTTTTGTCACATTTTTTACCGCATCTTTGCGGCGATTGTTATTGACTTCCATCACGTCATTTAGAATGCGCGGATTAAGCCCCTTTTCCTTGGCCATGAATGCCAGAGCTTCCACATCCTTGGGAAAGCATGAGCCGCCCCAGCCGAGACCCGCATCCAAGAAGTGACGGCCGATGCGCGCATCGTAGCCCATGCCCGCGGCCACTTCCTTTACATCCGCGCCGACCAGTTCGCACAGGTCAGCGAGTTCGTTCATGAATGAGATCTTTGTGGCAAGGAAGGCGTTGCTGGCGTACTTGATCATTTCAGCGGTGCGTAAATCTGTAATGACAATCGGCGCACGCAAGGGAAGATGCAAGTGCGCCACCTTGTTTGCGGCATCCTTGTCCATCGAGCCGATCACGGTGCGGTGTGGATTCGTAAAATCGCTGATGGCTGAGCCTTCGCGTAAAAATTCGGGGCAGGATACAACTGCGAAATCCATCTGCCTGGTCTGGGCATCCTTCACA
The DNA here is from genome assembly GCA_020717985.1 of Herpetosiphon sp. Classification (GTDB taxonomy): domain Bacteria; phylum Chloroflexota; class Anaerolineae; order Anaerolineales; family Villigracilaceae; genus Villigracilis. Next base: position 36,844 of record DYDH01000006.1, read on the forward strand.
ATGTCAGCAACCCAGTCCCCGGTCCCGATCGGAACCGTGGATTTGTTGATGATGATCAGCGGCGCAGTCATATTTTCCGCAATGGATTTTGCCGCCATGGCGACGTATTGCAGGTCCGCTTCGCCGCTCTCGCCTGAGGGAGTGCCGACTGCGATAAAGGCATATTCCGCATCCTTCAAGGCTTCCTTATAGGAAGTTGTGAAGGTGATGCGTCCTCCGTTGACGTTGCGTTTTACCAACTCGTCCAGGCCGGGTTCGTAAATGGGCATAATGCCTTTTTTGAGATTCTCCACCCGCTGTTCATTTACATCCAATGCAGTGACGCGGTTACCGAGATCGGCAAAACATGCCGCAGTGACAAGTCCGACGTATCCCACACCGATGACGCAAATTTGTTTCATAATAGTTCCTCTATAAAAAATATTGGGTTCATGCTATTTATAAACGTCCCGCAGGATTCTTGCAACCGCCAAACCGGCACAATCGAATCTTCAACAGGCGCAGGGGAACGCCCGCGGAACGGTTAATCCTCTTTACTACAGAACACGGCGAACTAGTGCTTGTTTACCCAGTATTGTACAGTTTCCACAAGCTCACTCAAGTCCATGGGCTTGGTGATATATTCATTGCAGCCGGCGTCCATTGCGCGCTGACGGTCACCAGGCAGGGCGTGTGCTGTCAACGCAATCAGCGGAATGGCGGATGTCAGCACGTCCCTCTTGATCAAGCCGGTCGCAGTCCATCCGTCCATTTCTGGCATGGACATATCCATAATGACCAGGTCTGGTTTTTGTTTCCGCGCTGCGTCAACGCCATCGCGTCCATTCATCGCCAGAAAAGTTTCATACCCATTCTTTTCAAGGATGAAATGTACAAGTTCGTACGTGTCCATATTATCTTCAACGACGAGTATGCGTCCTTTGCTCATATCGCTAATATACTACGTCTCACGTTTACAGGCAATGAGTATAATCATGGAACCTTATGAAAATTCTCTTCGTGGCCGACGGCCGCTCCCCCATTTCTCAAAACTGGATTCGCCACTTCGCGGAGCGCGGCGATGAAGTGTATCTCGCGTCCACCTTTGCCTGTGATGTGGATTTCCCACTTAAGCGGCTGGAGTTTACACCCGTGGCTTTTAGCGCGCTTAAAAAGCAGACTTCACACCCTGTCAGCGGATCGTCCCGCGCCCTCGGCCTGCGTACCCTTATCAGACAGTGGATCGGACCCCTGAGCATTTCCCGCTCCGCGCAGAAATTACGAATCTTTATCCATGAAGTCCAGCCTGACATTATCCATGCCTTACGAGTTCCCTACGAAGGGATGCTGGCTGCCTCGGCTCTTGAAGGTCTTGTTTCTCGTCCCCCGTTTCTTGCTTCCGTTTGGGGCAATGACTTTACCCTGCACGCGCTTTCCACGCCGTTGATGAGTTATTACACGCGTAAGACAATGAAAGCTGTCAACGCGCTCCATGCCGATTGTGAGCGTGACATCCGCCTCGCGCAGACCTGGGGCCTCAGCGTGGATAAACCCAAATTGGTCACACCAGGCAACGGCGGAGTCAGAAGCGATGTTTTTTATCCCCCCAACGAGCCTGTGACGAATCCGGTCATCATTAATCCGCGCGGATTTCGGGCTTATGTAAAGAATGAGGCTTTTTTCAAATCCATTCCGCTGGCGCTTGCAAAACGGAGCGATGCGCGCTTCATCTGTTCTTCGATGCGGGGTGAAGCTCAAGCCGTCCAATGGATGAAGGAATTGAAGATCGAACATGCCGTTCAATTGGATCCGCCGCTTTCACACGCGCAAATGGGAGATGTTTTTCGCGGCGCGCAGATCGTCGTCTCGCCCAGCATTCACGATGGCACGCCGAACTCACTGCTCGAAGGCATGGCTTGCGGATGTTTCCCGATTGCGGGCGACCTTGAATCGATCCGCGAGTGGATCACAGACGGGAAAAATGGTCTGCTCGTAGACCCCAACAATCCCCAGGCAATTGCGGACGCGATCCTGACAGCCCTCGAAAAAGAAAACCTGCGACATGAAGCCGCAGGTCTCAATGCAAAAATCATCTCCGCGCGAGCAGAGTATCAACACAACATGGAATTAGTCGGGGAGTTTTACAAGGAAGTAGTGAATAGCGCGTCGCACCTGACACGATAGGAAAATCCAACCCGTCAGGTGCGGCGCACTTATATCAACTACAGATTTACTTCCCTCGGCGCCCGCAAAGTTTCCAGCCGCCCGCGCAGCTCAATACGGCGCGAATCTGCCGCGTGGCGCACGTCGTTCATTAAGACTTGTCCGCGCTCACGCAATTGTCCGCGCAAGTTCTCGCCCGATTCGGGCGCCATGAGCAATGCCACCGTGGACCCAACCAACGCCCCAACCAAAACCCCAATTAGAAAACCGAACATTCTGCGCATGTGAATTTCTCCTTCACTGAATGGTTTTTGTTTCGCTGAAAATATTATACTGCTTATTGATAAAAAGACCTCCGAGTTCTTTAAGAACTCGGAGGTCTGAGAAGTACACAATATGGAGTGCGGATTTCAATTGGAGAGAGAAATTTTGTTTTATAATGAACCTGCTTGGTGGTGAAAATAATAATTTTTAACAGCATAAAGAATAGTTTTGATTTACATAATTTCTATTTTATCAAAAACATAAAGGAAAAATAGAATTATTGGACGATTAATAATATAAAAAGCCAAATCAACAGGAAATAGGATTATAAGCAATGCTAAAAACAGTAGAGCTTGCATCTTGGTCGGATTTTGAAGAAATTGCAAAAAATCGACTGCTTCGTGAAACAAATACGATGCTGGGCGGACAGGTTTTTTATAGAGGACATTCCAACACAACTTGGAACTTAGAAACAACTCTAGAAAGAGCGGCCGGACAAAATATATCAGTTAGAAATTATTACTCAATTATTCAAAGAATTCATCCCAAAATAGAGACTTTTACAAATCAAAAATGGGAATTACCTAATTACGAGGATTATATTAAGGCTTTGGAGGGGCATCCTACTCGAATAAATAACCCACCTTATATTTATATGACATATTTAAGACACTTTGGATTCCCCTCTCCTTTACTCGATTGGTCAATGTCTCCGTATGTAGCAGCATATTTTGCATTTAGAGATACATCAAATACAGCAAAATCAGTAGCAATCTATAGCATAAGTAGGATGTTCCATGACGATCAAACCTCTATAAGCGATGAAGCAATGATTTATTCTACAAACAAAACTCCCACAAATAACAAAAGGCATGAACTTCAACAAAGTGTCTATACAGTTTGTCTCAAAGAAATAAACAAACAAATATGTTACGCAAGCCATGAAGACCCGCGCCTAGTCTCAGAAGGCTATGGTCCAGCTATAGCAAAATATATCTTGCCTGCCAGCGAGCGATTAATAGTACTCAAAACCTTACAAGCATATAACATAAATCCTTATTCATTATTCGGAACAGAAGAAAGTCTCTTAGAGAATTTGTTCTTACAGAATTACATAAGGGCAGCCAGTACAAAAAATATCACTGGTTTGACTGATATTAATGATTTATGGGAATAAATATGCCAAGGAATAAAACCTATAATCGCTTGGTTGCAGGTTCAGACCCGCGTAGGTACACAATAAAACGGGACAAGCCACAAGAAGCCTGTCCCGTTTTGCGTCAAGACCTCGGAGGTCTTTGTTACTACAACCTCTCCAATTCACTGACCAACTTCTCCAGCACATCGAACCCGCCCTGCCAAAACTTCGCCGAGCGGATGTCCACGCCGGCTTCTGTGAGTACCTTCTCAGGCGC
>DYDH01000006.1:40673-50723 GCA_020717985.1 Herpetosiphon sp.
GCCTGCCGAAAGGATTTTCAAATACTTCGGCTTGAACGATTCACCTTCCGCTTTGAATTGCTGATACAACGAAAGCACAAGCAACTGCCCGAACGCATACGCATACACATAGAACGGGGTGTGATAAATATGCGGGATGCCGACCCATTCCCATTTGAAATCGTCGCTCAGGATGATCGAATCGCCGAACTGCTCTTTCAGGTTTTCCATATACGCGGCGCAGAGTTCACCCACTGAGGCATTCTTCTGCACCATTTCATGCGCCTGCTTTTCGAACAACGCAAAATATGACTGGCGCATGATGGTGGCGTAGGCGTCATCCATTTGTTTGAAGAGGATATCGCGCCGAACGGATTCGTCCGTCTCTTCGGTCAGCATCTTGTCAATCAGCATCATTTCTGCAAATGTGGATGCGGTCTCTGCCAGCGGAAGCGATGACTGGAACGTGAAAGTGTTGTGATGCGCCGCCAGCATCGAGTGGATGGCGTGTCCCAACTCGTGAGCCAGTGTCGCCACCTCGCGTGCTGTGCCCTGATAGTTGATCAGCACCCAAGGAGTCATCTCCGGCAGGACGGACCAGCAGAATGCGCCTCCGCGCTTGCCCTTGCGGACTTCGCTGTCAAGTCGGTTCTCATCGAACACGCGCTTCGCCAACTCCGCAACCTTGGGGTCGAACGCCGCAAAGGAATCCAGTACCATGTTCGCGGCTGTATCAAAATCATAGTTTTTCTTCGAGCGCGCCACAGGCGCATAAATATCGTAACGGCGCAATTTTTTCATGCCAGCATATTTGGCTTTAAGTCTGAAATAACGCTGGAAGATGGAAACGTTTTTGCGCGCCGTGTTCAGCAGCGCATCCACGGCTTCGTTGGGAATATCATTTGTCAAATTACGCGCCGCGATGGGACTGCTGAACTTACGCATGTCAATGTTTTCGTTGTGCCAGTCACGCACGCGGGTCTGGTACATCTGCCCGAGGATCACACCGTCATTGCCATAAACGCGGAATTGTTCCTGGTAACTCTTCGCGCGCATTTTGGGATCTGTGCTGTAGCGGAAGGACTGCAACTCGCCCGCGGTCATTTCTTTCGTTTTACCGTCCACGCGCATTTTGAAGGTGTATCGGTTTGTGATCGCATCGAATAAATTGATCAACGCCGTCGAGCCAGTCACGTTTTTGATATTGACGATCTTCTCCTCCGCTTCGGTCAATGTGTGCGGCTTGAACAGTCGCAGCCCTTCGAGATAATAGCGATAATCGCCCGAAACCTCCATCAGCCGTTTGGCGTTGACTTCGTCCAGTTCCTTCCACCACAGGCTAAAAAACATTGTGCGGTTTTCGATCCCGGCCAAAAACTGTTGCGCACGAGATTGCAGGCTCTGCGCGGCTTGGTCCTGCGTATCAGCTGTGAAAGACAAGCCCGCAAAAGAGTACAGCTTGTTTGCGATACGCGCAGTCTCTTCACTGGCGCGGACGATTTCCATAAATTGGTCGGATGAAATATCGGGGGTGAGTTTGCCGCGCACACCTTCAAATGCTGTGACCTGTTCCTCGATCATATCAAATGCGTTTTGCAGTTCGGGGCTTTCATAAGCGGGATAAAGCGGAGTCAGACTCCATTTGGTTTGAGTATAAGGCATTCTGATTTCTCCAAAAATAATTTGAGCGGATGCAGTTTGCATCCGCTCAAATTATAAGTCACGCCGGCAGCTTTTGAATTTCCTTTGTGTAACTCACCTGCACTGCACAAAACGCAGTGCTGTGCAAGTGTCGTGACCTTGGTGGTTGAAAAGTTTTACGGCACAGCCAAAAAGTGATTCTTCAATGTGTAATGGATGTAATTTTCCCACAGCGGCAGGATATCCGCCTGGCTGTAGTCGTGGTCGGAGAAAGTCTGAATGATTACCCGTCCGTCATAACAGGTGGCAAGTACGCCTTCCTGGTTCGACTTCTTTGCCGCAAGACCCGCCAGTAGAATTGCATCCCCTGAACCGCCAAGACGGATCTGATCCCCGGTTTGATTCGCCCAATAACGGTTATAGTGCAGGAGCGGAAGCACTGAATTGGGTTCATTGAAAATGGGGTGCGTGGGGTCCCACCAGTAGATCGAATCGGCAATGTCATAATCTTTTTGATAACGGACGCCGCATCCGCTCAACACCTTGCTGATCGGTCCATTTGCTTCGGTATCGAGGTACCAGACCTCGGCGATCATGGCGGCTTTATCGCGCGTCAGGCGCGTATTGATCACATCCCAAAACTCTCCCGAGATTCTATCTTTCGCCTCAGCATCGACAATAATCAGGTCGTACTTTTTGCCTGAGTTCAGGTATTCCATGAAGTGTCCGCTGTACGAACCAGTCTGTGTATATTTAATTCCCATCCCATCAAGGGCATCCTGGACCCACATGCCAATGCCGTACTCGTCTGTGTTTTCATAAACCAACACATTGGCAGATTTGATGCGCGCTTCCACATCCGCTGTGGGAGTTGCCTGAACCTGGGCAGGTTCAACAGGCTGGGGGACTACAGGCTCAACAGGTTGGGGGGTTGCCGGCTCAGGCGGAATTGGCGTTGGCTGGACGGGCGGCTGTGAGTTTAATGCCGACTGCGTCAACTGCAACACCATACTGGTGGCTTGAAGTTCGAGCGCCGCTTTGGTGGGGTCAAAAGCAGGCGGCGCGCTGGTGTTGGGCGCTATGGATATGCCGCAAGCCAGAATGAACACGACGACAAATAGTAAAAACAGTGTAATCCCCTGTTTCCCTGGTTGCATTAACATGAAGCCCTCCTTGCAAAATATGGTTGCGGAGTCAGAAGTGACCCGCAACCATATTATATAAAAATCAGAGGTGCATAGCAACCATTTTATAAACTGGATCGGACGTGCATGATATCGCCGTCCTTAACTGGATATTCCTTGCCTTCGAGTCTGAACTTGCCTTTGGCTTTCGCTTCATTCATCGACCCGAGGCTGATCAAGTCTTCGTAGGCAACCACCTCCGCCCGGACAAAACCCCGCTGCAAGTCTGTGTGGATCTCCGCCGCGGATTCGGCGGCGGTGGCCCCGCGTTTCGTTGTCCACGCGCGGACTTCGTCTTCGCCGACAGTGAAGAAAGTCTGCACTTGAAGCAAATCATAGGAAAGATTGATCATCCTGTTCAAGCTCAACTCTTTGATGCCGTATTCTTCCATGAAGACTGCGGCATCCTCCGCGCTGAGTTGGGCGATCTCCATTTCGAGTTTACCCATCAACGCCACGCTGGGATGATCGAGCTTGGCTTCGGGCGCGGGCTGTCCCTCGCCCATGTTGAACACGGTCAGGATCGGCTTGCGTGTCAGCAGTCCAAAGCTGGCGAGTTCCTTTTGTTCATCGTGCGTGAATTCCATGGAGCGCAAAGGCTTGTTATCTGAAAGGGTTTTGTTTAATTTTTCGAACAATTCCGTTTGGCGCGCATTGATCGTTTTATCGGTGCCGCCTTTTTTGCGCTCATCAATTAGTTTTTCCAGTTTTCTTTCCACGGCGATCAGGTCATTCAACAGAAGTTCGGTTAACATGCTGTCCACATCGCGCAGGGGATCAACACTTCCGCTGGGATGCGCGACATTTTCATCCGTGAAGCCGCGCACGACTAAAATCAAACCTTCCATCTGGTTGAGTTGATTCAACAGTTGACCGGAAATGCCGCTTTTGGCAGAACCAGCTTCCAGTCCGGCAATGTCCGCGTAGGTCACTTTGGTGTAGATCGTCTTCCTCGGTTTGAACATTTCGGAGAGCAACGTCACACGCGGATCGGGCACATCCACAACAGCGGTGTGGACTTCGATGCGCCCTGCGCTGGCTGTGGTCGGCGTGTTGCCGCGTGTCAGCGCGTTATAAATGGTGGTTTTTCCTGATTGGGGTAATCCTATGATTCCTAATTTCATCTTGACCTTATCTGTAATAGTTTGTTATACTTGCGCTCGCTCAATATGCCGGAGTGGCGGAATAGGCAGACGCGCACGACTCAAAATCGTGTTCCCAACGGGAATGAGGGTTCGATTCCCTCCTTCGGCACCAGATTATAACTCAAACGTCCTCCCCAACGGGAGGACGTTTGAGTTATATATGAGGATGCGCCCACGCGTTGACATTATATTTTTGAAACTGTAGAATTAAAAAGAAACTCATCTGCTTCCAAAAACGCAGACTTCTTAACCGTATCGGACTTTTTATTGTTTGGAGGTGAAAAATGAAACTCTACTTTCTCTTTGCCGTAATTGACCTGGTCATTTTACTGCTTTATCCAATTGCCTATATTGCCCACCAAGTACAAAAACTAACGGATGCAAAACCTGGGCGCAAGCAGGAATGACCCGGACAGGTTTGTTGATTTTTCAAAAAGTGACATTTTAGCTTTGGGCTGACATTTTATAAAAACCTTGACTCTCTTTTCACAGGCGTGATAAACTCGCGCCTGCTTGAAAGACAAGCAAATCTAAAGAAAAGGAGGCGCACGCCAATGTTTATGAACAAGTTTTACATCACCCCATCATTCATCAGCAACGCTGGTTTTGATTCTCGCAGTGCGCCTATTCACCGTTAGACTCTTTTTTGTCACCATACGGCTGCGGCGCACGACCCGCAGCCGTTTTTGTTTAATCCCTCTTAAGCGGCTTTGGGTCAATGACCTGCAAGCCGTTTTTTTTTATTTCCACTTTTGGCTCTCTCGGGGCTAAGTCCCCAAGAGAGCCATGGAAAATTGATCTGGAGGAAACCATGTTGGATATACAAACTCAATTATTCGACGCACAGGATGTCCGTTTTGGGCCGATCGACCACGAAATGCATCCCGAGATCGAATCCAAATGGACGCATGACGCCGAATTCATGCGCCTGTTTGACCTCAAACCCGCCCGTCCGCTTTCGCCTGCGATGGTCAAGAAACAGTACGAAGCCATCGAAAAGGAAATGGACGAAGATAAGAATTTGTTTTACTTCACCATCCGCGCCCGCGAAGATGACCGCTTGATCGGCAAGGCGCTTGTTGAATGGATAACCTGGACGAACGGCAATGGCTTTATCCGTCTGGGCATTGGCGCTGCGGAAGACCGCCGTAAAGGCTACGGCTCGCAGGCTTTGACCATGCTCCTGCGTTACGCCTTCGGCGAGTTGAACCTGTACCGTGTCACTGCGGTTGTGCCTGCCTATAACGAAGGCGCGCTGAGACTCTTCCAGAAGTTTGGTTTTATGGAGGAGATCCGCAGGCGTAAGGCGTTGAATCGTGATGGAGAATTTTGGGACCTCGTCTCTTTCGGCTTGTTAAATGCCGAATGGCGCGAACAGGTCGGGGCGTAGGGTGATGCGATGAAAGACCTTTATCGCGGATCCCTCGTCCGCCTGGGGGAGGAATCCCCGGAAGTATTGGCAAAGGCATTCGCAAAATGGAATCAGGATACAGAACAACACCGCCTTGCAGACGACGACCCGGCGCAATTATGGTCTGAGAAAAAAATAAAAGAGTTCGTTGAAAAGCGCGCGGAACACAGCACGCAGTCTTTTCGATTTTCCATTCGCACACTGGCCAACGATACATTGATCGGTACTGTGGGCTTGTGGATCAGTTCATGGACTCACTCTGAGACCTGGCTGGGCATTTCGATCGGCGAGCGCGATTACTGGGGCAAAGGCTATGGCACTGACGCGATGCGGCTGATCGTGCAATACGGTTTCATCGAACTCAACCTGCGCCGCATTTCGCTGGGACTGCACGCCTACAACGAGCGCGCTTTGAAATCCTATGAAAAGGTCGGCTTCGTAATGGAAGGCAGAATGCGCGGCGAAGGCTGGCGCGATGGCGTTCACTACGACAGCCTGTGGATGGGAATCCTGCGTGAAGAATGGCTGGCATTGCAAGAGAGGCAGCCATGAAAGACCTTTATCGCGGGGCGCTCGTGCGTCTATCGGATGAATCCCACGAAGCGCTGGCAAAGGCATTCGTAAAATGGGATCGAGATACAGAGCGGCACCGCCTTGCGGACGGAGACCCTGCCCAGTTATGGTCGGAGAAAATACAAAAGGAGTTCGTCGAAAAGCGTTCCGAGAACAAGCAGTTTTTGCAATTTTCGATTCGCACACTCGAAGATGATAAATTGATCGGCGGCGTGGAACTGTGGATTGATTCCTGGACTCATGCGGAAGCGTGGATGGGGATTGTTGTCGGAGACCGCGACTACTGGGGCAGGGGCTTTGGCACCGATGCCGCGCGGCTGATCGTGCAATACGGTTTCATCGAACTCAACCTGCGCCGCATTTCGCTGTCGGTGAACGCCTACAACGAACGCGCTGTGAAATCCTACGAAAAAGTCGGCTTTACACTGGAAGGCAGAATGCGCAGCGAAGGCTTGCGTGACGGGCAGCGTTATGACGGGCTTTACATGGGCATCCTGCGCGAGGAATGGTTCGCGCTGCAGGGAGCATAGCCATGAAAGACATCTTCAAAGGTGAATTGGTCAGGCTCTCTGCCTTCGACCCTGAGGAAATTGCAAAAGCCTATGTCAACTGGACACGCGATTCCGAGCTTCAACGACTTGTCGGTTCAGAGGTGTCCGCCCTGCGTTCCGCGAAGTCGGAGATAAATTTTTTCGAAAAACTGGTCAAGGAGGATACTCCCGCCGCTCATTTTTTCAGCATCCGCAAACTGGATGACAACCGATTGCTTGGTGATATTAATCTGGATGTCATCAATGATTGGGGCTCGCGAGATTCCTTCGTGGGACTTGGCATTGGCGACCGCAACGACTGGGGTAAAGGCTATGGCACCGACGCGATGAAGATCATGCTGCGTTTTGCCTTTACCGAACTCAATCTGCGCCGCGTCACGCTGACTGTTTTTGAATACAACCCGCGCGCAATCCGCTCGTATGAAAAAATTGGTTTTCAGATTGAAGGGCGCTTGCGCGGCGCACTGCTGCGCGACGGAAAACGCTGGGATGTGCACTATATGGGAATTCTTTTTGATGACTGGAAGGACAAGTATTATGACCGACAAAACGCATCTTGACCCAAGCCTCAGCTTGCGTCCCGTCCAATGGGCAGATCTCAACGCTGTGGCAAAACTCATCTACGATGTCTGCGAAGCGGATGGCGATGTGACAGTTGCCACTCCCCCCGAAGAACTTGCAAATGCATGGAAAAATGAAGTTTTCAATTTGGAACGCGATGCTTTTCTTGTGGAAACACAGGATGGGCACATCGTCGGCTATGAGGAATTTTTCCACGCGAGAGACCATTACCACGATCTCAATGCGGATGGATACGTTCATCCTGAATTCAAGGGACTTGGCGTTGGCACAACATTATTGCGCGCTGTGGAAGTGCGCGCCCGCGAAGAAATGAAACTTGCCGAGCCTGACCTGCGTGTCTTTATCCGCAGTACGATTGACAACAAAGATGAACAGGGTCATACCGTGCTCAAGACCGAAGGTTACTTCCCTGTCCGCTATCACTGGCGAATGGAGATCAAATTGCATGAGCCTCCCGCCGCTGTGACCTTCCCTGACGGCATCGAGTTGCGCCCCTTCATCAAGGACGAACATATTGTTGCGGCTTGGCAGGCGGATACCGAAGCCTTCCGCGACCATTGGGGCAGTCATGCCTCGACCTTTGAAGACTGGTCTCACCGAAAATTTGACAAGTCCGATTTTGACCCGACCCTGTGGATGATCGCCTGGGATGGTGACCAGGTTGCGGGCTATTCACAGAACCGCTTCCGCATGGGCATCGGCTGGATCGGCACACTGGGAGTCCGCCGTCCGTGGCGCAAAAAGGGACTGGGACTCGCCCTGCTCCAACATTCCTTTGGCGAATTCTACAAACGCGGCATGACCACCATCGGTCTCGGCGTGGATGCCTCCAACCCGACGGGGGCAACGCGCCTGTACCAGCGAGCGGGCATGTACGTGGCGAGTGAATTTGCCACCTACGAAAAAGAGCTGCGCGCGGGAAGAAGTTTGGAGTAGTGCGAAAGCATTCCAAAGTAGGAAATTGGTTCGGCGGGCAGGGCAAATCAGTGTAGAATCAAGGCATACCCGCTTAGACAGGAAAGGATATTCTTATGAACCTGCGTTGCATCTATTGTCAGACCCCGTTCACCCTGGCTCGCGCCGAAATGTTGAGCGCGATCATTACGATGAACGAAAAGCATCAAAGTCACTACGATGCGCATTGCCCGCGTTGCCGTCGCGCCAATTCCATTTCGCGCCAGCGGATGGAATTGTTCTTCCCAAACTGGCAGGACGCAGCCAAACAACTGGCGTCCGCGCCTCCGCCAGCGCCCAAAGCTGAAACGCCCGCCGTTGCTTTTCTTAAAACTGAACCCCTTCCAAAAGTCAAAAAGGAAGCAGTTGAGAAAACAAAGACTGTAAAGAAAACCACTGAAAAAGCCGCCGCAAAGAAGCCCGCCGCGGCCAAGGCGCCTGTGAAGAAAACTACTGTTAAGAAACCGGCCGCCGAACCCAAGGCAAAGAAAAAGTAGGCGCGAAGCGAAATGCCGATCCGTGCAGTTTTTTTTGATTTCGGGGGTGTCATCATGCGCACCGAATACCAGTCGCCGCGCCAGAAACTGGCTGAACGTTTCAACATGGACTATGATGAAATGGATAAGGCGGTCTTTGGAAGCGACTCAGCGCGGCGCGCGTCCATCGGTGAAATTACCGAAGACGCGCATTGGGCCGCGGTATTGAAAAGATTCAAGCAGCCCGCATCTGAGATGCGGGCTTTTCGCGATAATTTTTTCGGCGGCGATGTGATTGACCGTAAACTGGTTGAATATATCCGCTCGTTGCGCGGAGAGTTCCACACAGGGTTGATCTCCAATGCGTGGAGCGGTTTGCGCGAGTTCATTACCAGGGAAAAGCTGATCGACCTGTTCGATACGGTTATCATCTCGGCGGAGATAGGAGCCGTCAAACCGTCAGCGAAGATATATGAAGTCGCGTTGGAGCAGGCCAAAGTCGGCGCGAACGAAGCGGTCTTTGTTGACGATATGCAACTCAATGTCGAGGCTTGTGAGAAAGTCGGCATGAAAGGCATCCTGTTTAACGATCCCGAAAAGTCTTTAAGTCGTTTGACTCAGTTATTGAAAGCCGGGTAAATAGACCGTATTCAAAAAGGGTATGTTTCACTGGTCTGAAACATACCCTTTTTGAATTAACAACCTCTACCCAAACCGTTCCTCGCGCCAGACATCGGCGCGGTTGTGATACCCTGCCTGCTCCCAAAATCCGCGCTTATCGCGCGGCATGAATTCCAAAGACCTTAGCCATTTGGCGCCCTTCCAAAGATAAGGCGTTTCCAAATCCTTTTTTGCGGGGATGAAACCTACCATTCCACGCAAGGGATAGCCGTGGTCAGGCGTGATCGGCTCGCCATTCAAATGCGTGGCGAGTAGGAAGTTATCCTGCAAGACAACTTCGAGGGGCAGGTTTACAGTGAATCCATATTCGGCATGTTGCATAACGTGAGTGGCGCTTGGTTTGATCTTGATGATGCCATTGTCCACCAATGTTTTCACCGAGACACCTTCCCACGTTGTATCCACCTTGCTCCAGCGCGTTACGCAGTGAATGTCCATTTTTATGGCTGTGCGCGGCAGTTGATTGAACTCAGCCCACGACCAGCGCTTTTCCTCCTCCACTTCGCCCCACACGCGCAAATCCCATGCGGCAGGATTGAAAGACGGCACAGGCCCGTAATGCAGAACAGGAAATTTAACAGTCAAAGATTGCCCGGGTGGAAGCCTGCCTTCAGAGCGTATGCGATCCTCTTCCTTGCGGCGGTCAAAACCTTCAAATGAGAACATGTTTTACCTCACTTTCTAAAATAAGAACTTGCATTGAATAGACTTTGTCTGCCCGATTGATGTTACTTATAAAAGATAATAGATTTCTTAACTGGGTGACTTCCAGGCATGGCTGAAAAAAGCAGGCTGTAAATTCCTGTTGATTTATGGCTAATTACTCTTATAATAGTCGAAATTTATCGCATAAGGAAATAAAATGAAATCATA
>DYDH01000368.1 GCA_020717985.1 Herpetosiphon sp.
GAAATACCTGCCCTTACCCTATTATGCGATTTTTCTTTTATTTTAACAAGTTACAACTTTCCCTCATGCAGCTTTTGGATCCCAAAAGGGGGAATTTCCTGTAACCTCTCTCAGCCTTTGAATAAATGCACCGGTATATTCAGGCGCCGTAGAGATGTATTTGCTATTTAATTTTGCACTATGACGCGTCGTACTCATTATGGACAATACTGACGAGAGAGGCAAAATTCCTTCTTCAGTTCCTTTCTTGAATCCTGACCAATTTCTAGCATGCTCTTCCGACCGGAAAAGATGAATGCGGTTTCATGTGTCCGGCCAATTTGTTGCCCATTTACTTACAGGTTTATCAATGTAGCCACAGATTTCTTTGGGCTCGTGAAAGTTGATAATTCCGTTACGTATTTCAATATGAATTGATTCTCCACAATCTAAACATGGTGCATCAATTTGTACCGTCTTGTCAGGAAAAACCCAGCAGACCGCCAGGGACTCAAAACCTCATTGGGCGAACCACTTTTGCTGTCCGTCAACTGACAGCCGGTAATGATTTGGAATGTTATTAAATGGGGCGAAGGATGCTACTAAATCCGTACCAGGATGTAACCACATTGCCATACCCAGCCCCATTAGCTCATGTAATAGTTTTTTTCCACCCTCCGGCGCAATGCCGAATTCTTTTGCAATATCCGTATAATGGGGGGCTTTGCCAGTAGCGACAAACGTTTCCATTATGAAATGATATGTTCTATCACACTGTTGCAAGTCTGGCATCTTTCCTCCTGTTAAATTGAGAGCATGTCTTTTATGGCATAACGAGTCTGTAGAAAAAGTCCCCTCAAAACGGAAGGGAAATGCAATTTTTGAGACTAAAAACTCTCCATCGCAAGCAATTTAGCACAATATCTTAAATGTTTTCAGTAAGTTATATATAAACAAATTGTTTTATTGCATTAAAAATAATTACAATCAGATGCAAAAAAATAACAGTAATAATTAAAATAAATTTGTTGCAATAATTATTATATTCTGTGTTTTGCAACAAATACCATTCAGCTAAGTGGCCTAATTGTTTTTTATTGTAATAATACTCCAGTATAAACGCAAAATTTACAACAAAAAATGCAATATTTTACCTTTTACTACAGGCTCAACGTTCAAGTTCAGGGCCTGGCGCGGTTTATGCGCTAGGTCGCCTGCTACGCAGGGTTAGGCAGGATATGGCGAGAACTGGTCAGCAACCGCCCACCACTTGCCATTTTCTTTGACGAAAAGGAACATGTCTCTGCCACCCATGTTGACTGTTTGCCCTCCCATGTCAAAAGACATCTCGAAATCGTAAGCGACCACCGCTGACTCGCCGTAGACACGAATGACCGGGTCAATTTCTTTCCAGAAGTGAATTCGTGCATTGTTGGCGAAAGCTTTCCACGCGGCAACACAAGCCGGGCCGCCATCCAACCTGTGGCGATCAGTTGCGGTGATGGCGAGCATCTTAGGGTGGAAATACTGCAACAAGCCGTCGGGGTTGCCTTTCGTCCAGGCATCATTCAAGGCGCGGACAGTAGTCCAGATTTCGTGTTCGACCGGATTGGAGAAAAGCGTTGTGCTCATGGCTGAATCACCTTGGAAAGATATTGATAAAAAGGCGCCAGTTCTTCAAACGAACTTGCCAATTCGTCGGCAAAGGCGGCGGAGATGCCTTGCCGCTCGACAGGGTATGAACTGACGAGGTAAAAGGATTTGCGGTTGTACCAGTCTTGTAGGGCTGGCGAAATCTCTGCTTTTAACGGGCGCTTGTAGCTTTCCCCTTCCAGGGCAAACAACCCTTGATTGAAAAAATGTGTCGCGGCGAGAAAAGGTTTGGGGTTCCCGTCAAGACCGGCACGGAAGCGATCCATCGTGGTGCGGTCAGCACAGTAGAACCCCATGCCGAAGCGATAGGATTCCGGCGACAACTCGAAGAAATAGGCTGGATGATTTTGCCATGCTTTGCGTGGACGCTTGAAAGTAAGCCATTGGTTTGTCTTGTATGGAGTCTTGTCTTTCGAGAAGCGCGTATCCCGGTAAATGCGGGAAATAGTCTTGTTAACCTCGGGAGACACTTCGAGCATGGGGTCGATGCTCAGCATGAGGAGGGCTAATTCTTCCACCAAGGCCTGCATGGGGTGGACAATGAACTGCTGATATTCCTGCCTGTGAGCCTCGAACCATGCCTTGGTATTGTGTTCGCGCAAACCTTGAAGGAATTGAAAGCTCCTGGCCGGAAACCCGGTGAATTTGAGAGGCATGCTGTTTCTTCCCGACTAACGAGTCAGTAGAAAAACCCGATTTGAAAAGTGTCCGCCTCATGAAGGCGGCTTGATTCGTCGCCGCTCTTCCCTTGATTTTTCAATTGTCCGGTTCTTGCTCAGTTTTTTCCTGTCCGCTCCTGTCGTCAGGCTGAATATTTGGCGCTAATCCGCTTGATTGTCAAATTCTTTCAGCTTGATCCCGCCGATCACGCCGGTTGCGGACCGTACCTCGCCACCTTGATGAGATTGTGCACGATGCAGAACAGGTTCCACTGGATGTCCACCTTCTTCTTGTGAATTTGGGGTCGCGTCTACACCTTGCACAAATGCCAGTCCTCTGTTTATTGCCGGTCATCCATATGAATTTCTGTTCGACTTGCCAAGGTGTAGACGCGACCCCAAGTCTTCCACCCTAGCATACGAAAATCAGCGACACGATTTATTGACCGGAGCAATCCATACTTCCGGTAATCGTTGATATCGCCAAAATACTGATTCTTCATGTGTCCCTTTTTATGCCCAACGCCATACTCAGCGGCTGGCCAAAAAACTTGGCCGTAAGGCCCCCGCGCTAATTCCAGTCCGCTGAAGTAATTTGTGTACGCCCGGCATGGGCGTGATCTTATGGGGTGAAAATCCCCTGTACGTGAACCATGGTGCTGATGATAACAGTTACCAGAAGTACTCGGTGAATTTGGGGTCGCGTCTACACCTTGCACAAATGCCAGTTCTCTGTTTATTGCCGGTCAGCCATATGAATTTCTGTTCGACTTGCCAAGGTGTAG
>DYDH01000096.1 GCA_020717985.1 Herpetosiphon sp.
CCTCGTCCATCGTCGGCAGGCTTTCGGCTGGCACCAACCGTCAATTTGACCTCAAGCCCAACGACACGGTCGTGCTTTCGTCGCACCCCATCCCCGGCAACGAGGAAGGAATCAGCAAGACCGTCAATCGCATCCTGCGCCGCGGCGCAAATGTGATCGACGACCGCGTTGCGCCGATCCATGTCTCTGGTCACGCCGCACAGGAAGAGCAGAAACTGCTCATTAACCTTGTGCGCCCCAAACACTTCATGCCCATCCATGGTGAACTGCGCATGTTAAAGCGCCACGCCCAGCTTGCTGAAGAAGTGGGCGTTGAAAAGGAAAACATCATCGTCGTCGAGAACGGTCAGGTTGTTGAGTTGATCGGCAACAAGATCCAACTCGGCGAGCGCATCCCCGGCGGCTATGTCTTTGTTGATGGGGAATCCATCGGCGACATTGACCACGACATCATGAAGGAACGCAGTCAACTGGCGCGCAATGGCATCCTGTTGATTGATATCAGCCTCGACAAACGTTCGGGCAAACTGCTGCATGAGCCTGAAATTCTCACCCGCGGATTTGTCTCCCCCGAAGAAGCGGAAACGCTCCTGCCCGAAGTCCGCAAACGTGTGATGCAGACAGTCAACAGCGGCGGGATGAGCAGTGAGAAGGACCTGATCAACACCATCAAGAGTTACTTGCATCAGGAAACAAAACGCAGACCAATGGTATTTGTGACATTGAGCAAGGCGTAAATAAAAAAGTCCCCGACCTTTTCGGGGACTTTTTTATTTAGGGCTTTCGCTTTTATCCGCCAATCCTCGCTACTCTACGCTAATCTTTTCAAAATTTCGCGAAGATTGGCGCAGATTAGCGGACTATTTTTTGAATGAGCGAAAGTCCTGTTATTATTTGATCTTCAAATCTGTGAACAACGCCTGAATATTTGCCGTACCATTTGTTGGGTCATCTAATTTTGCGCGATAACCAACGAACAACCAACGGGAGCGAGGCGTGAACGGAATGGGCGTCATTGACACACCTTCCACACTCGCAATGATCGAGCCGAGTTCAAGTTCAAAACCCAGGGTATATTTTCCCTCAGAGTTTTGGAAAATCCTGCTAACCTCCACTCTGGACTCGCTCGGCATGGTTTTGAGCGCAAATGCCTGTTCCCGCACATCGCCGGGAGGGACAACCAACAATACTCCTGTGGAGCGAACATCTGTTTTTTCGAAAACCCCCACCCACACCTGCCCGTTATCAATTTTGTTCAAGTCCAGGGTAAAACTTACATTTCCACTCTGGGGCAAAAGGGTAAATAATCCATAATCTTTCGAAGAAGTCAAAGCCGTGGGCTGGGCAAGGATTGATAATCCACCGTCATTTGTATAGAAAACATTCAATATCGGCTGTGAATAACACCCGACTTCATCCCTGGCTACTTCGGGAAAATCTGATGAAGAATAAATTGACCAGTTATAGCCGGCAATGCAATTATTCACCCAATCCTGTCCAGCGGGACAATTATGAGTAAATGTGCAAGCGGCGCCTTGTATTTCTGGTGTTGGAGAAATAATGGCTTCAGTTGGATACAAAGGACTGGTAGTTAGACCCGGGGTTGGAGTAAAGAACCATGTTGCAAATGGATTCCTGCCTGCCGCAGTTACCAAGCTAATACATCCCAGCGCTACCAGAGCAATAATTACAACTGCGCCAAATTGCCAGCCATATTCTTTCTTGGGCTTCGACCGCTCACTCACAGGAACCAACTTCTCAGTTTTTGTTGTTTGACGAAATTCGTTGTCATCGCCAACAATGATATTCCCTTTGACATCGCCGCCAATCTTTAAAACCGGCCGGGATTGGTCTTTCTTTGCATTCTTTGGATTAGATTGCCCGCTTGCGCTCATGTTGTCCATCCTTCTATAAAGAAGTTAGTCAATACTCAAACCCTAGTATAACGAAAAATCCTCCGCTGTAATTATCACTTTTGTTATCTCAAGCGTGAAATAAAAGTCGCCCCAGTAAATTCGCAATTGCCCTGTCCACCTTGCCCATTGGGTAATTATTCAGGTCTGCGATTTTCACCCAAACAAGGTTTTCAGTTTTGGGACTGGAAACCGGCCCACAACAAAAGGCGTGGACTGTGACCGTAAAATGTGTATACGCATGTTGGATGACGCCCAACGCCTCTTTTTTCTTGACCTTTAGCTTGTATGCGGCGTCAAGGACTTTGGTCAACTCTTTGGCAGGATCGACGTTCACTCTGCCATTCGGAAATTCCCACATACCACCGAGCAGACCATCAGGCGGACGCTGCGCCAATAGCACGCATCCTCGATTAATGATTACTGCCGCCGCATGGATGTAATGCGGGGACATTTTTTTCGGCTTCAACACTGGGCGGACATCCTGAGTTCCATTTTTACGGGACTCACATATTTTTATTAATGGACAAAGCAGACAACGTGGATTCTTGGGAACACAAATAGCCGCGCCCAAGTCCATCAATGCCTGGTTGTAATCGCCTGCCTGCCCTTTGGGTAAATGTTGCGCGGCAAGTTCCCACAATATTTTTTCGCCTGCGGGTGAATCGGCAAACTCGCTCACATCGAACAAACGGGAAAACACACGGCGCAAATTGCCGTCCAGAGTCGGCTCGTCCATACCAAAAGCCATGGATGCAATTGCGCCAACGGTGTAGCGGCCAATGCCCGGGAGGCTGCGTAAATCTGTCAGGTCACGAGGCAGTTCCCCGTTAAATTTTTCCGTGACTACTTTGGCGGCTTTATACAGATTACGGGCACGGCTGTAATAGCCAAGTCCCTCCCAGGCGTTCAAGACATCCTGCTCGGATGCATTCGCCAGCGAAGTCACATCGGGAAATAAATTCATCCATTTTTCAAAATAGGGAATGACCGTCTCCACGCGCGTTTGTTGAAGCATGATCTCCGAAACCCAGACGGCATACGGATCGGGATGGTTGCGCCAGGGGAGAGTCCGCCCATTTTTGTAATACCATTTGAGCAGAAGGCGGGAGAGGGTGGGCATTGGTAATTAATTATCGGTGCAGGGTTGGGAGAGGGGTGCGCTTTGGTAAGAGTGGGTGCCGAAGTCAACCACGCGGACATCAAGGTAGTCTTCGCGTTGGCAGGCGAGGATGATTGAGTCCGCGCCTTGTGGAAAATCCAACGGTTCTTTTGTAAGAAAGATCAAATCGCTGCGCTGGGTGTTGAGCAAAATGGCGCCGATGCGTGAAAATTCCCTGACCTTGTACGCAGACCATGGATTCGCCGAAGACATACCGTCACCGCGATGATACAGGCGCGGGTACAACATGCGCCCTTCCGAAAGAACAGCCGCTGGCTGGGAAAGGAAATCGTGTATCTCCCCGCCAGCGTAGCCGCTTGATTCAAGTTTTTGGATAAGTTGCTCTTGCGAAGCGGTGTAACGAGGCTGCGCCAATTCCTTCACAAGCCAAGGAAGCGCGCCAGTAAAAATAAAAGCCAGAATGATAAAAATAAATTGCGGACGAAAATCATGAAAAGTAACCGGTTTTGTTTCTGGTTGAATATTTATTGGAAATACAGTTTCAGCTTTTGCGCCAAACAGAAGAGTAATTCCGCCAAAAACTTCCATTGCACCGATGGCGAAGTAAAAATAAATGACCCAGTCCACGGGCAGGTTGTAGCGCCAACTGGAGAAACGCGATATGCCGTTTGCAAGCGTATATCCCAAATTAACCGCGAGAGGCAGTAAACCAATCCAGCCTGCGCGCCGCCAGGTTGCGCCAAATCCCATAGCAATGATGGCAAGGTAAATGACAAGCAGTACAAGGTTGTACCATGCCAGCGACCCATCCCATGCAACCCAATATAAATTAACTGGGACAGACAGTCCTTCAAACTTTTCAATAAGCGGAAGCGCAAGCAAGCCGCCAATCTCAGTATTCAAAATATGGGTGGTGATAAAACCGGCGACATAGGCGGGGTTTTCAAGCGAAAATGAAACAATGCGCTTCCCCACGCTGTCTGTTTTGGGATCAAACTGACTTAGATCCAAATTTCCCGTAAAAGAATACTGACTATAAATCACCGCCGACTGGCGCGGGTCATCAAATGCGAATTGACCGATGACCGTGTAATTATGCGTCAACCACGGCAGGACAGTTAACATCATGGCGGCCGCAAAAACAATGCCAGCCACGATCCATTCTTTTGTTTTTCGTTGATAGATAAACCACGCCAGGATAAAGACCACAGGCAGGACAAGCAGGGATTGGGTGCGGAATAAAAGCACCAAGCCAAAAAATCCACCGGCAACCAGCGTGGATTTTAAGTCCCGCCGCTCCAGCCACCAGATCAAGACAAGGCACAAAACAGCCAGCGCCATTGCGGTGGGAAAGTCAGTGGTGAACACTTTGGAATTTGCCACACGGGTATTGGATGAAATCCACAGCCCCACTAATTCACGGAAGATGGCAAATAAGGCAACTGTCACACCGGCGGCGGGAGAGTGTAGTTTCTTTGCAAGGAAATAAAGTGTGACAGGAAAAAACGCCAATACCAAAGTCTGCGCGGTGATGATGGCGGGATAATTCTGTCCGAAGAAGAAATGCAGGATGGCTAAAAAAAGCACGTACAACGGGCGGGGCGGAATCGAGCCGAAATAACCTGAACCAATGAGCAGGCTTTGGGAGAGGGAATCATAAAAGCCCGCATCGGAATACGGGAAAGGCATGTTCGCGGGCGGAGTGATGGGCGCGTAGAAACTATTTTTCAAGACATCCACAGGGACACTGAGCCAGAGGATGCTGGCAAGGAGGTAAAGGGAGAAAGGGAGAAAGAGATTTGTTGTGTGCAGCGTGGTGCGTGTTGCGTAATAGGTAAGGACGAGGAAGCCTATAAGGATGGAAAGAATAAATTGCCAGCCGAGAATGGCCGCGCCAGGTTCGCCCCAGTAGGCTGTATCGGGGGTGATGCCAATCTTTGTGATTACGACGAAAAGAAAGATTAAAAACAGAAGGCAAAAAGCAATGAATGCGGAGAAATAAACTGGTTTGCGTTTTGAAAATTCCCGCGGGTGAAATCCATTCCTTGCGAGTGTAAGAAAAATAACGGACTGAAGTCCGATGATAAGCAGGTACCAAAACAATGGACTCAGGCGCTCGTAGTATGGCAGGAGTTTCTCAGGGTTGAGATAACGCAAAAGAAACAGGATCAGGCCTGAGGTTAGAGAAAGAAGCGCAGAGGAGAAAATAAAAGATGTGCGGGCCGCAAAACTGAATCGGGTCAAGTCGCGGCGGGCAATGAATCCAAAATAAGTTCCGGCAAAAAAGAAGAGGGCAAGAATTGCAAGCAGGCCAAGACGCGCGAGGGAAAGTCCGCTTTCGGATGGGACGAGGTAAAGCAGAAGGATGGCGAGTAGAGACTCAAAGGCCGCGGTATGGAAAAACCACGGCCATAAGTGTAAATGGGTTTTAGAGGCGCTGTTGGGAGTTTGTGAAATCATGGATACGCAACAAGCCGGACACCTCTTCGGGCGCGAAGTAATCCGGCTTGCTTATTAGAATTGAAATCCGCCGCGAACAGGAACGATTTTATATGAATAATTTTTTACGTAATTGGAGAGACGTTCCTGCAAGAGCGCCCAATCTGCCGAGGCAAGGATACGGCGCGCCTGGGGCAGATCGGCGGCGATCAAGCCGACTTGAATTTGCGGGTAGGAACCATAAATGGTTGCCCATGCTTCGGCAGGCTGCAAGCCAAGCCGCTGTACGCCGGGCACAAATTCACCGATCACAAATTCAAAATATTCCTGATCGCGTTCGGCGGCGATGTCCCAGGTCATGATTACTTTGACCGACATGATAGATTAACCTTTTTGATAATCCAGAACAACAATGTGCGTTTCCGCGGGCAGGCTGGAACGTGAAACCTTGAGCAAGGGCTGCGCATCCTGTTTGCTCAAGCCCATTTCTTTGATGAATTTATTGAGGTCGTCGAGTTTGATCTTTGAATCAGGCGTGGCATAGTGCATGGGGATGACAAGATTGGGTTCCAACATGCTGACAACTTCCGCGGCTTTCGCGGCGTTGAGGCTGTTGCCGCCGCCCACTGGGACAAGAGCCACGTTGACCGTGCCCAGCAGTTCGATCTCGCTTTGGGTGGGTATCTGTTGCAGGTCGCCAAGATGCGCAACGGTGATGCCGTCATAATCAAAGACATAAACCGTGTTGCGAATCTTGTCCTTCGCTTTTTTGCCATTGTCAGTTTGAACCGCCGTAATGAATACGCCGCCAATTTCAAATTCGCCGGGACCAGTGATCACATGTGTGGTGCCTTTGACCGCGTCACTGTTGTTGTGACCGGGCGCATCGTGACTGACAGTAACGATCTCAGCTTTTAGCTTTAGCGCATCATAGCCGACAACTTTGTTGTCAAATGGATCGGTAACCACGGTAACAAAATTTCGCTCCGTGAGCCGAAAACAGGAATGTCCGTACCAGGTAATTTCCATGAAGTATTGCCTCCGAAGGGCAATTATAATGGATAAACTTCTTCCAAGGAAAAACCATGACAAAAAAGCTACTTCCATATCTTGAAGCCCTATTCGCGGTCGTCGTCTGGGGCGTGTCGTTCATTGCCACAAAAATCGCGGTGGAGCAGATCTCCCCCACTACAGTTGTCTGGCTGCGTTTTGCAATGGGCATTCCACTGATCTTTTTTGCAGTACTTATTCGCAAGCAATTTGAGTTTCCCAAAGGCGGCGAGTGGTGGTATTTCGCCCTGCTTGGTTTTTTGGGGATTTCGTTTCATCAATGGCTGCAATCCAATGGGCTAAAAACAGCGCAAGCCACAACCACCGCATGGATCGTCGCCACGTCGCCCGCATTCATTGCCATATTGGGTTGGATGGTTTTGAAGGAAAAATTAAATCTTGTGCAATCTTCCGGTATCGTGCTTGCCATGGTCGGCGTTCTGGCAGTGGTGAGCAAAGGCGACATTTCCGCCCTTGCCGTTGGCAAATTTGGCTCATACGGAGATTTTCTCATCCTTATTAGCGCGATCAATTGGGCGGTATTCTCAATCCTTTCGCGGCGCGGATTAAAGAAACACCCATCCACGCGCATGACATTTTGGGTGATGTCCATTGGCTGGGTCATCACCTCGGCGGCGTTCTTTGCGAACAAGGGCTACACTGAATTCCCTCAACTCGATTTCCGCGGCTGGACGGCAATGATCTACCTCGGCGTCTTCACCACGGGTCTTGCATACATCGCCTGGTTCGACGCGCTCAGTCAATTGCCTGCCGCGCAAACGGGCGCATTCCTTTTTATCGAACCACTGACAAGCATGGTGGCCGCCTCCATTATTTTGAATGAGCAAATTACATTCGTTTCTGTTTTGGGCGGCGCGGTGATTTTGGTTGGCATTTGGATGGTCAACAGGCAAGGATCAATGAGGAAGGATGAATGATGAATGAAAGAGTGACTCGCGACGCAAAAGTTGAAAGAATAAAGGACGGTTGGAGATTGGGAATACAGAAAGGGGATTCTTCCAGCTATCGGGATGCCCAGCTCGATGACTATTCCCAACTTCCCCGGCATCGGTTTCCGCATCGGAGCCTAAGCCTCAGCCTGGGTGCCAAAGTCTCAAGCATTTCCGCCGCCGGGACATGGGGCTTCGGGCTGTGGAATGATCCATTTGGATTGTCACTCGGGTTCGGCGGCAGTCCGTTCCACCTGCCTGCGCTGCCGAATGCAGTTTGGTACTTTTATGGGTCGGAGGAAAATTATTTATCATTTAGAAGCGGACAATCACATAGGATTGTCCCAACAAATATCCCAGCAAATGGATTTATGGCGCAAACATTTCGTTCGCCAAAATTTCATCCATTATTGATTCCTGCCGGGTTGGCGCTCCCCTTCTCGCGCAAACTGACTAGAAAATTATTGAGCAAGGTAATTGACGAGGACTCGGTCGCTGTCAGCGTGGATGTCACTCAATGGCACAGATACAGGCTTGAGTGGACGCGAAGCGGGAAGCGAGTGTCCTTTTATGTGGATGATGCTCTCGTGTTTGAGTCGCCTGTGAGCCCAAATCCGCCATTAGGAGTCATCATCTGGATAGACAATCAATATGCGGCGTTCACACCTGAGGGGAAGATCGCGGCTGGGGTATTGGCAAATGAGGAAGAGTGGTTGGAAATAGAGGATATAGTAATAAGTGAGAGGTAAGAAGTAAAAAGGCTCCGAGTTTATCAGAGCCTTTTTACTTCTCACTTTTTACCTTTTACTTTTTTACGCTTGCTTGGCCTTGGACTTCGTAATCACCATCTGCACCACAGCGTAGACCAGCCCAATTCCTATGGCAACAGCGCCGAGCCAGTTGGCTGAGAGCGGCAGGGAGTCCGCAAATTTGCGGGCGACTGTATCAAGCAAGATACCGAGAATGAAGAGCCCGCCAAACATGCGGTTGTGATAAAAACAAAAGCCAGAAAACCAAGTGGGCCAGAAGGCTTCAAAACCTTTGGGGGGACCTTCGGGACGCGGTTTGCTCAGCACAGCAACGGCATACATGGCGCGCTGTAAGGCGAAGATAATAATCAGCATCAGGGTGGAAAAATAGCCTGTGGCGACGAGATAGAAAATGACGCCATACGCCAACACAATGGAAAGAATATTCACATAGCGGGCAAAGGTTTGACCAACGCGCACTGGAAAAGTGCCGACGCCTTTCTTCTTGTCGTCTTCCATTTTATCAATGTGCTTGCCAATGTTAATGCTGGCGACGCTCAAGCCAAAAGGAATGCCTGCAAGTGCAACCGTGAGCAGGTTGGATAAATTGCCGCCAGCGCCGAGAGCAAGCACCACGTACACGCTCCCGATCATGATCGGTCCCCAGATCAGGAAGATGGACAATTCACCAATGCCCCAATATTTGAAGGGCCAGGTGTAGAACAGCAGAACGACCGCGCCGAGCGCAAATACGCCAATGATGTATGGATTAAAGTTTGTGTAAAACAATGCGAACACGCCAGAAAGCGTGGCAAGCACACCGCTGACAATGAACCACTTGATCTGAATGTCCGTCGTCCAAAATTTCTGCACGAGCGGATGCACACCATACTGCGTGCGGAAGTAGTTATCCTTATCAACACCACGCGAGAAATCGGTGTAATCATTGAGCAGGTTATTCGTGCCGTGCGCAATGAACAAACCGAGGGTTACGATCAGCCACGGGAGCCATGAAAAATATCCGTCGCGCCAGGCGAGGAAGCCCGCGATGATGCAGGAATAAATTGTGACAGTGGTCACTGCGGAACGAGTGGCGATCAACCACTTGGAGACGACATCGAGCGCTTCCCACTCTTTCTTGTCATCCATTTTGATGAGTTCCCATGAAGCCTTGCGCCACATGGCAAAGTTAATGTGCATACCTTCTCCTTGAGTAAGTATTTAGAATTTATAGGTTAATTACGACAAATGCCGTTGATAAATTGAACGTTCGGGATTATACAACTGTTTTGTGTAATAAAGCACTTTTGACGAATTAAAGAAATCGGCGGCGGTCAGGAGACCACCGCCAAAGAGACCATAGCCGAGCAAAGGAATACAAACTTCGGAAGTCTTGAGACTTCCGAAGTTTAGGGTAAACCTTATCGCCAAAATGTCGGCAGGAAAATTCTCAGGGCAACATCAACTAGCAAGCCGAGCATGAAGAGCGAGCCAAAGGAGCGGTTGTTGCGGAAGGCGATGGGCGCAAAATAGAGCGGCCAGCCGCCCTGTCCATCGGGGAAGCCTTCGGGACGGGTTTCAGGCTTGGGTTTCATCAAAGGCGGAAGGCTTTCACGCAAGGCGGGAAGGGCAAATAGAACGATCAACATGACTGGGGTGAAGAACTTGGCAAGAATCAGATACCCCGTGAACAAATACGGCAGGACCATCATCGCCATCACTGCATAGCGTGCGGCTTTTTCGCCGATGACCACAGGCAGGGTGTGAATATTCTTGGCGGTATCCACGCTGATCTTGTCAATGTGCTTGCCGAAGATGACTGTTGTCACACCCAAAACATACGGAAGGCTGGCAACGGCAACCGACCAATTCCATTGATGGGTCAGCACGTAATATCCGCCGCCGATCATAAGCGGACCCCAGACCAGAAGCACGGCAATTTCGCCGAGACCAAGTCCCTTGAGCGGCCAGGTGTAGAACAAAACAAAGAATGCGCCCGCGGCAAGTAATATCCAGATCATCGGGTCGTTGGCATTGATGAAGATCAGATAAAATCCCGCCACGAGCGCGAGGATGCCCGTCACCGCGAAATAAGTCAGATGCTGACGTTTGGTCATCAGCCCCGAGGCAATGGGCTGCGCGCCGTACATGGTGCGGTAGTAGTTATCCTTGTCCACGCCGCGCACAAAATCAGTGTAATCGTTGAAGATGTTGTTACTGGCGTGCGCCATGATGAGTCCAAAGACCAGGGCAATCCATGGGATGAAACTAAAGGAACCGTCGCGCCAGGCAAAAAGTCCGGCAAGTGCGGCGGAGATAAAGGTCATCACCAACACCGCGGCGCGGGTGGAGATCAACCAGCGTGAGATGACATCGAGTCCATCCCATTCTTCTTTTGAAACTTCGGGGATTACATTTAACGCTTTCTTCCACATTGCAAAATTCATTTTATTACTCTCCTCATTACTAAAGTTTTGTCGGTTGTACTTAATAAACAATGTCGCTGCGAGGCGCTCTTGCTCTTACCGAAGAAGTCTCCTACAACAGGGGATTACTTCGTCGGGAAGAACAAATGTCCTCCTCGCAACGACATAATAAATACCAATAATATTTCTAAATGCTGCTTATACCTCGCTGGTCATGATGAAGAGCGGCTTCATTTCAAAGTTTTCATACTTCGGACGATAGCGCTCAGTTTCATAGAAGCGGTTTACATCAACAAGTTTTTTGGTTGAGGTCAAAATATCCAGGGGCATATTGTCGTAACGACCATTCTTCAAAACGACCAATCTGCCGTGAATGCCGCCCAAAACAAGGTCGAGCGCAAGATTGCCAAAGGCCATGGGGACGATCGAATCAATTGCGTCCGGGTCGCCGCCGCGCACCATATAGCCAAGTTTCTGATTGATCACATCAATAGACTTGCCTTTGTTAAATTTCGCAGAATGTTCCTTGATCTGCTCGGAAACCAGATCGCCGATGCCGCCGAGCTTGGCATGACCATAGGCGTCAGTGGAACGGTCCTTGAAGACCATTTCACCACCTTCGTACATGGCGCCTTCCGAGATCAACAGGACGGAATAACGGCTGGGGTTGGCGTTGCGGTCTTTGACCATCAATTCGGTCAGGTGCTCAATATTGAATTTGAATTCAGGGATAACACAGCGGTTGGCTGCCCCGGCCATTGTGGGAAGCATGGCAGTGAAACCGGCATAGCGCCCGAACACTTCAAGAACCAGGAAGCGTTCATGTGAGCCGGCAATGGTGCGCAGGTTGTTGACCAATGAAATGGTACGGGTGACACAAGTGCTAAAGCCGATGCAATAATCGGTGCCTGGCACATCGTTATCCATGGTCTTGGGAATGGCGACAACCTTGAACCCTTCCTGATAGAGACGCACGCCATAACTGAGCGTATCGTCGCCGCCGATGGGGATCATATAATCCACGCCAAGGAAATCGAGATTCTTAAGCACTTCGGGAGTCAGGTCATTTTTTTCCTGGTTGTACTGCTCACGCAAATGTTCCGGAACGCTTTCCTTTTTGACCTTGGCCGGGTTTGTGCGAGAAGAGTGCAGGAATGTGCCGCCTGTGCGGCCCGCACGGTTGACAATTTCCTCTGTCAGGACCTGAAAGTTATTGCTGTTATCAGCATCCTTTTCGCGGATGACATCCACCAGCCCGCCCCAGCCGCGACGAAAGCCGATGACCTGATAGCCTTCGCGTAAAGCACGAATCGTCACCGCACGAATAGCGGGATTTAATCCCGGCACATCGCCGCCCCCAGTTAGAATACCAATGACGCCTTTTTTTCCGTTTGACATAGTGACCTCACAAATTTATTTTGGACATTATACCCCCCGCAGGAAAAAACATCAGGGGGATGTCAGTTCGTCAGGAACAGTAACCCGCCAACAGCGTGGAAAGATGCGCTTATCGGCGTCGGACCTGCCGGTGGAGTTGCCGAATCTTTGAGTGTGGCAAATTCCGTTAAGGCAGCCCTTATCCCTCCCCCATTTCGGGAAGCGGCTCGACGGTCACGCGGCTGGCAAAATAATTTTCAATTAGGAAAATGACCAGCGCAATCCAGACCATGCCGAAGCCTATGAATTGATGATAACTGAATGCCTCCTTGTAAATTAATATGCCGATCAGAAATTGGATGGTCGGCGTAATATATTGGAGCAACCCCACGACCCAAAGCGGAATGGAGCGTACGGCAGACGCGAACATGAGCAAAGGGATGGTGGTCACAAGCCCCGCGCCCGCCATGAGCAGGTCTGAGGTGATACCAGTATGAAGAAAGGCGGCGGTGTTGTTGGCTTCGGTGAAAATAAGATAGCCAATCGCGGGGATGAAGAGGATGCCCGTTTCGATGGTCAAGCCGTAGAGTGAGCCGAGCGGCGCAAGTTTTTTGACCAGACCGTATAAGCCGAAGGAAAAGGCAAGGGACAGTGCGATGTAGGGCAGGCGTCCATAAACATAGGTGAGATAGGCCACTCCAAGCGCGGCGAGAATAACGGGAATCCACTGGGCAAGGCGCAGTCGTTCCTTGAAGAAGATAACGCCCAATAAAACGCTCAACAACGGGTTGATAAAATAGCCAAGACTGGTTTCAATAATAAAACCGGCATTGACAGCCCATACATAGATTAGCCAGTTTGCGCCGACAAGCAACGCGGCGATGGCATAAATTTGCAGGACTTTGGCGTTTAAGGCTGAGCGAAGTTCAGTCCATTGTTTGGTAATAAGAATGATCGCAAGCAGGAGAAGAAAAGACCAGATGATGCGATGTCCAATGATTTGAAGCGCGGAGACGTGATGAAGAAGTTTCCAGTAGATGGGGAAAAATCCCCAGAAAACGTATGCGCCGATGCCGTACAGAATTCCTTTTTTCATTCATAACTCCAGAGTGGTAATTGGTAAATTGGTAAATTGACTTGTGTAGTGCCACATTCATGTCGCGCTTGCGTAGAAGCGGATAAAATGCGAGATAAATCTCGCGCTAAAAAATTTCCGCGCAAGCGGTAATATCAGTTGGTAAATAAGAAGACCTTGCTGGCTTTGGCAACAAGGTCTTTGATAAGCATGGAGTTTACGCTCCTATAACTTTCTCAAATACCATTTACCTGAGACAACTTCGGCAACATCACGGGCGAAGTCACTGGCGGTGGAGTAGCGGTCATTGGGATTTTTTGCCATGGCCTTGCCAACAACTTCCTGCCAGACCGCAGGGATTTTATTTTTTACCGAACGGATATCGGGAATGGGCAAGTCCACATGGGCATTGATCAACGCAGTGGTCGAATCGCTCGAAAAAGGTAGTTGCCCCGACAGCAACCGATACAACACAATACCGAGGGCATAGATGTCGGCGCGCCCATCCACGGGGTTGCCAAGAACCTGCTCGGGACTCATGTAGGCGGGAGTGCCAACCAGCCAGGTGCCGTCGTCGTCTGTGATGGACGTGGATTTGGCGATGCCGAAATCGGAGAGGAATATCTCGCCGGTGGAATCATAAAGGAAGTTCGAGGGCTTCACATCCCGATGGATGATTTTGCGTGCGTGGGCAGCGTCCAACGCCTCGGCAATGCGCTTGAAAACATGCGCAATCTCAGTCTGCTTGAGTTCCTCTTTTTGCAATCGGTCAGCCAGCGAACCGCCCGCCATGTGACGCATGACAATATAGGGCTGTTCGCCGTACCAGCCAAAATCATAAATGGGGACAATGCACGGATGCTCCAGCGCGGCGATCAATTCGGCTTCCTGCTGGAAAAAATCGCGGTAGACCTCGTCCAGCGTGCGGCTGTACATCAGAACTTTGATGACGACCTGTCGTTGAATATATGGGTCTCGCGCCAAATAAATAAGTCCCATTCCGCCCTGCGCTAATTCCTTTTCGATTTCATAACGCCCAATTTTGGTTATATCCATGGTTTCTCTGTCGACGTTCAGGATGGGGCTAGTATAGAACAAATTGAAGGATATGACAACAGCCTTATTCCCAATCGATCAACTGGCGGCCGGAAAACCCCGCTTCGATCTCGTGCCAAAACTGGATGCTGTCCTCGCCATATTTCCAACACAGATAGACTTCCCGGTCATCGTGCAATGCGACAAAATCTATCAGTCCAATGGACAGGTCTTTCACTTCAATTCCCATATCTTGAACTTTGTGCAGAAGGTCGTCAAGACGGTCAAAGTCTGGGAGCAGTTTGCTTAAGGCAGGATTTCCGCCATTCCCCGCGGACTTTTGCACAACAGACCAATATTCCGGCTGGTGTGCGCGAATCCGCGCCCCGATCTCCATCAACTCTTTCAGCATCGGGCGGACGATGGTCAAGGCTTCGTTTGCCTCTTTGGGTGTGTAATATTTTGGCATGGACTGAGTATACACAGAGTAGGTCACGTTTACAACGTAACAATTAAGCAATAAGCGCGACTTCGGATGATTATCTCTTGCCGCCATCCCAAACAACAAACGGCATATTGATGACAACACCAGGCTGTTCGATGGTGATTTCGCCAGCATCCTTTGCATCCAACACCTCGGCGGCGGATTTAAGTTCGCGGGCTTTGGTTTCGTCCGCCCACGCGATCACATTCAAGCGGCGCAGCGGAGAGTAGCCATCAGCGCCAGGAGGATTATCAAAGACATCGGGTTGAAAGCCGAAAGGTCCAGAACCTGCGATGCCGTTGGTAAAGACATAAACATTCGCCAATGATTCATCGGGCACATTTGCGAGAGAAGGCACAAGAATCACTGGAGACTTCATCATGCCCGTCAATTTTTCGGCAACGCCAGCGTCAGAGGCCTCGGTGTGGACGAAGTAAATTTCCTTGCCTTCGGCGTATGCTTTGCCCGCGGGCAGTTCAGCTTTGGCGGGTCCGCTTTGTTTTGGGGCGCAGGCGGTTAATAAGAGCATTGCAGAGATTAAGAGTAGAGAGAGTTTCTTCATGTTAAAGTTTCCTTGGAGATAGCGATTAGCGGTTAGCATTAGCTAAAAGCTAACTGCTAATAGCTTCACTAAATTTTCTGTCCACGCAATCGCAAACTATTCGTCACCACGAAGACACTGCTGAACGCCATCGCGCCAGCGGCAAGCATCGGGTTCAAATATCCAAGCGCAGCGGCGGGGATCAGGATGATGTTATAGATGAACGCCCAGAACAAATTTTGTTTGATGGTCGAAAGCGTCTTGCGCGAAAGATTGATCGCGCGCGCAACACCGCGCAGGTCGCCGCTCATCAGGGTCACGGGCGCGGCAGCCATCGCCACATCGGTTCCCGTGCCAATCGCGAGTCCCACATCGGCTTGCGCGAGGGCGGGCGCATCGTTCACACCGTCACCAACCATGGCAACTACTTGTTGCGTGTTGCGTGTTACGTGTTGCGTTTGGAGTTTCTTGACCTCGTTGGATTTGCCTTCGGGCAAAACTTCCGCAAGCACAACATCTACGCCAACTTGTTTTGCAATCGCGTCGGCGGTCTTTTGGTTGTCGCCCGTGATCATCACGACCTGCAAGCCCATCTTGTGCAAGTCCGCAATCGCGTCACGCGAGCCGTCCTTGATCGTATCCGCGACGGCGATCACGCCAGCCGCCACACGGTCAATCGCAACCAGCATCGCCGTTTTTGCTTCGGATTGAAGACGCGACACCTCGGATTCGATCCCACTTAAGGAGATTCCCTCCGCCTCGAACATTCGCGTGTTCCCAACCATTACGAGCTTTCCCTCGACCTCAGCCTGAACGCCATGCCCAGGCATTGACCTAAACCCGGAGAGTTCAGCCAGCGCCAATCCACGGGTCGTAGCCTCCGCCCAAATGGACTCTCCCAGCGGATGTTCGCTCCCCTTCTCGACAGAAGCGGCTAATCGAAGTAATTCGTCATTGGTAATTGGTGATTGGTAATTGGTAATTATGTCGGTTACTGCGGGCTGACCTTTCGTGATCGTCCCAGTTTTATCCAGCACCACCACGTTGACTCTGCCTGCGCGTTCCAACGCTTCGCTGGTGCGGAACAGGATTCCCGACTCCGCGCCTTTGCCTGTGCCGACCATGATGGCTGTCGGAGTGGCAAGTCCCATGGCACACGGACAGGCGATCACCAACACGGCGACCATATAGATCAGTGCGCGAGTGAAATTATTAATATCGGCATTGATGGGTAATGTCGGTCCGAAGAAATACCAGCCAGCAAAAGTAAGTGCCGCCACTGAAATGACAAAAGGCACAAAGATCGCAGAGACTTGATCCGCCATTTTTTGGATTGGCGCCTTGCTCCCCTGCGC
Organism: Herpetosiphon sp.; assembly: GCA_020717985.1. GTDB lineage: Bacteria > Chloroflexota > Anaerolineae > Anaerolineales > Villigracilaceae > Villigracilis. Next base: position 16,518 of record DYDH01000096.1, read on the forward strand.
ATCCTCCACCAGCTTGACGATCTGCGCCAGCGCGGTTTCCTTGCCGACTTTGGTGGCTTCAAATTTCAACATACCCAACTTGTTGAGCGTCGCGCCAATGACGGGGTCGCCAGGTTTTTTCTCAACGGGCAGAGATTCACCCGTCAGCATGGATTCGTCAATCGCACTGCGT
>DYDH01000369.1 GCA_020717985.1 Herpetosiphon sp.
CAATTCCGTGAACGATCCTGCCTTTGAATTCTGGTCCCAAACGCGCAGATGCATTGTCGTCATGGTCAATCACGGTAACTTCGTGTCCATGGCGGACTAATAATTGACTCACCTGCGAACCGACCCGTCCACAACCCATAATGATGATTTTCATTGGACAACCTCCTGAAGGGAGAGATTGGTGGTCTTTCCCTTGCGCATGTTTCTTATGCCGCGTACGATGGCTTTACGAATCCACTCTATCGAATATAACACAAGAGCGTTCATTCCAAGCAATATCCACATCCACCCCGGCAATGGGATATGGTTGAAAATTTTAGCCAGGAAAGGAATATAAATGATGCCGGCAATTCCCAATAATTCGATAAAAATCCCAACCCACAGATATTTATTGCTCAACCATCCAAGAGATGAACTGCGCATACGGTCTGAACGGCAGGCGAGGGCATTCCCGATCTGCGAGGTTACGACCCCGGCATGATAGATCGTGGAGGCTAAGATCATTGCCTGCCCAAAAGATAGAGACAATTTGAAGTCCACAAGTCCCGCAAGCGGAATGAGAAACGGCATCCCAATTTCATCGGCATATCCTGAAAAAACAAATACAGAGAGGAAGCCAGCAAAACATAAAACAGACTCGATCATTCCCAGCCAAAACGCGCGGGTCAACAAGCCGCTGTCAAGCAATGGCTGGTTGCGCGGGCGCGGCGGACGTTTCATCACATCGGGTTCGGGCTTCTCCATGCCCAACGCCAGCGCGGGGAACATATCGGTGCCAAGGTCAATGGCAAGTATTTGACGCACGCTCAAAGCCAGCGGCACCAACGGCAAATTTGCCTTGACGATAAATGGCATTAATTCAGGGATATTGCTCGAAAAAATATAGGTAATGAACTTGCGAATGTTATCGTAGACGCCGCGTCCTTCTTCGATTGCGGCGGTGATCGCGCCAAAATCATCCTGGGTCAAAATAATATCAGCGGCCTCCTTCGAGACATCCGTGCCGACAATGCCCATCGAGATGCCCACATCCGCTTTGCGAAGAGCGGGAGCGTCGTTGACACCGTCACCAGTGACTGCCACCACTTCGCCGCGCGCCTGAAAGGCAGAGACGAGTCTCATCTTGTGTTCAGGAGCCATACGGGCGAATAGTACTTCCTGGTCGAGCACTCCCTGCAAGGCAACATCAGACATCTCATCCAGTTCAGCGCCAGTGATGATGAGCGAGTTTGGCGTGGTCAACATCCCCACGCGGCGCGCCAGAGACTCGGCTGTCAGTCCATAATCGCCTGTAATCATCACAATGCGAATGTTCGCTTCACGACAGGTTTGGACTGCTTTTTCAACTTGTGGTCTCGGCGGGTCCATCATTGCCATCAAACCGAGAAACGTCAAATCCTTTTCGATGTTTTCAGCAGTGTAACTGCCTGTACGCGGAGGTAGTTCATGCCGCGCAAGAGCCAGCACGCGCAACGCACCACGCGCGTAATCGTCATTGACTCCCATAATTTCAGATCGCAATTGATTTGTAAGAAGGACGACTTCGTCATTAATCAATATCTGAGTACAAAGTTGAAGCACTTCACGCGGCGAACCTTTGACAAACGCAATCTCACGATTCACTTCGCGGTGGATCGTGGTCATTCGCTTGCGCCGCGCATCAAAAGGAATTTCATGGATACGCGGCAGGATTTGATTGACAGCCTCTTCCAAAATCCCATCTTTCATGGCCGCCACTTTCAACGCGGCTTCGGTTTGGTCGCCGAGACTCGTCCAGCCAGGATGCTCCATCGAAGGCGCATTGATGCGCGCGTTGTTACAGCACGACGCGACCTCCAGCAAACTCAGCAGGTCTTTCTCCCACACTTGTCCATTCGGGTCGGGAGAAAATTTCCCCTCCGGTTCGTATCCAATGCCCGTAACTTTGATCTTTTTTTGTGCCACCCAGATGTCGCGCACGGTCATTTGATTTTGGGTCAACGTGCCACTTTTATCGGTGCAGATGACGGACACCTGACCGAGTTTTTCCACCGTGGACAGTTTCTTTGCCAGCACGCCTCTTTTGGCGAGACGTTGGACTGCGGCGGCCAAAGAGAGAGTGAGTGTGGCTGTGAGTCCTTCGGGGATCACCGCGACAACGATGCCAAGCGCAAGCAGGGTCACTTCCTTGACCGGGAATGCAAGCGAGAAATAGCCAACCACAACCACAATCGCGCCGATTCCCAGAGCGATCCACGCGGTGACTTTGCTAAGTTGATTGAGTTCCTTTTGGAATGGGGTCGACTCTTCGGCGATGGTTTGGGTCAGGTGGGCGATCCGTCCGAATTGAGTCATCATCCCCGTGGAAAAAACAACCGCCCTCCCAGTTCCTGAAGCGATGGATGTCCCCGCGAAAATGAGATTCGGACGATCCAGTTCGCTAAATCCGCTTTGAAGCGACGCATCAGCCGTTTTACGCGCAGGAATTGCTTCGCCGGTTAATGTCGAATTATTCGTTCGTAATCCATAGCCTTCGATCACACGCGCATCAGCGGAGATATTATCTCCCTCCGCAAGGATCAAAATATCGCCAGGGACAACATCACTGGCTGGAATGTAACTTTCGACACCCTCACGAATCACGTGCGCGAAGGATGGCAAAATCTCGCGCAGCCTATCGATGGCTTGCTCCGCGCGGTACTCGCGCCAAAAAGAGAAGCCCGTGTTTACGATAATGATGCTCCAAATGATCAACGCAAGAATGCCGTCACGCTGGGTTAAGGCTGCCACGCTCACGATGAGCAAAACCAACGCGGGCGGATGCGCAAACTCTTGAAGCAGTTTCTCCCAAACGGGTTCTTTCTTAGGCTGAGAAAGGACGTTATGTCCGTATAGCGATAAGCGCGCATCAGCCTCGGCGTTCGAGAGTCCGGCAAAGGATGTCTCAAGCGCCTCGCAAACTTCCGGTACGCGCAGGCTGTAGATTGGGGTGGACATGGGAAATGCTAAGGATGAATTATGAAGGATGAAGGATGAAAAAAGTACCGCGAGATTTATCTCGCCCATTCGAGCGACATGAATGTCGCGGTACTGTTCGTTTTACGACTCTTCTTCAGT
>DYDH01000097.1 GCA_020717985.1 Herpetosiphon sp.
GTCGCGCGCGGGATTGAATGTGACAGTCAACGGCTGTGTGATGGGTGTCTCAGCGGGCGGGTCGAGCAGGTCGCTTTGGGTGAATGAAAAGCCTGCTTCATTCAGCGCCTCTCCCACCGTGAGCGCGGATGTTTCGATGGTTTGCCCTCCCTGCGGCGTGACGAGGGTCAATGTCACAGCGCGGCGGATTTGAATTGTCAGCGCATCCGGAAGATTGGATTGTTCAAGCAGCGTATTGGCCCCGTTAACAAGCACGCGGTCGTTCGGTCCGAGGATAATTCCAGCCTGTGCCAGCAGGGAAGGCAATGCTCTTTCGTCGGACGTGATGCGCTGGATTTGTCCGCCATCCAAAATAGTGACGGTGGATGATTGCGGTTGACATGCGGTTGCAAAAAACAAAAACGCATACGCCAACCAGCGGAAATATTTCATGGAGGTATTATAAACGAACGCCTCGAAGTTCATCCCGAAGGATGAAAATTGCACAAAGTTCAGCGTAAACGGATTCGGGAACGGATGGCTGCGCGCAAAACGGATAAACGGATGGACAACGGCTATTTTTATATCAGAACACAAATTCCACAGAGAAAAATCTTTAGAAACCTCAGTGATCTCCGTGCGCTGATATGAAAAAAGAACACTCCCGTAGGTCACGCTTGCAGCGTGACTGTCACGTTACAAACGTGACCTACGTTTTTCATCCTTCGGGGTGAAATCCTTTCATGAATACTCTGTGGTAAAACGGGTTTTAGCCCCACTTAAACCCGAAGAGCCTCTTTAATCTTTGCAATCTCCATCCTCGCAGTCGCATTCAATGCCATTGGCTTTATCAAAAGACTCGCGTCCCTCCTTGACCGAGAAATAGATCAGACCCAATGCGCCGATGCTGTCCACAAAGCCAAAGCCGGTGAATTCATAGATGAAACTGGAAATCAGCAACACCACCGACATATAAATGCAAACGAGCGTGCAGTTTGCATCCTCAAGAATGGGAATGGAATTGAGCGCCCGCCCCACTTTGCGTTTGCCCGCAACCAACAGCCACATTACCGCAATCGAGATCACCGAAATGATTACGCCGGGCAGGGTTGTCTCTGGTTTATGCGCGGTGAATAAATTGTAGATGGCGTTCGCACCGAGTCCCACAGCCAGCAAATAAAATGCGGTGCCAGTCACTCGCAAGGCGCTGATCTCAAAACGTGAACGGGGAGCCTCAGGATTTTGCCGAATGCGGATGACCATGGCCAAAATCCCAATGCCAGACATTACCTCAATGAACGAGTCCACGCCGAAGCCGAAGAGGGTCAGCGCTTCATCATTGATGCCAAAGAAGATTGAGATCACTCCCTCAGCAATATTGTAGAAAATGGTAAAAAATGCGAGCCAAAGGGCATATTGCCAGTAGCTGGACTGTGAAGTTTTTTGTGTGGATATAGTCATTGGTTTTCCTTAATCTATTTTCTAAAGGTATGTTGCGGATCATTAAACTATCTTATCATGGCGCGGCAGAAAATCGTCTGTTGCGATTGATGTGTAATCATTTACAATAGGGACATGCAAAAACCATTGATCGCCAGTCCGAGTAACCCGCTGATTAAACAGGCGCGCGCTTTGCATCAGAAGAAGGCGCGGAATGAAAGCGGATTATTTCTTGTCGAAGGGATTCACCATGTGGGCGAGGTGGTGGAAGCTGGCTGGGATGTTGAATCGATCCTGTACGCATCTGGGTTGCTGACAAGTCCCTTCGCCCATGAGTTGATCTCCCGCTTCTCTTTCAAGCCCCAACCTGTTACCGCACAGGTGATGGAATCATTGGCTGATAAGGAAAACCCGCAGGGAATTATCGCCATGGTCCATCAGAGGAAGAGTCAACTCAAGGATGTTAAACCATTCAAACGCGCGGTTGCGCTTGTCTCTCCGCAGGACCCCGGCAATGTCGGAACTATTCTGCGTACCATGGATGCGGTCGGCGCGGACGTGCTCTTTCTGCTCGATGGCGGCGTGGAGTTGTATCACCCCAGCGTTGTCCGCGCCAGCATGGGCACTTTATTCTGGAAGCCGGTAATTCAAACCAGTTTCGTTGAATTTATTGAATGGGCGCGCAAGGGAAATTATCAACTGATCGGCACATCCGCCAAAGCTGATGTGGAATATCAGACCCTAGTTCCGCTGTCTCCCTGGATATTATTATTGGGCAATGAGCAAAAGGGACTCTCCGCAGGTCAAACCGCCGCATGTGATGTGACCGTTTCACTGCCCATGCAGGGGCGCGTCAGTTCGCTCAATCTCGCTGTGGCGGCTGGGGTGTTGCTTTATCGGTTTGTATAGATTAGGGCGCGCTGTTGCGTATCAAAAAAAGCCTCCTCGCGCAGAGAAGGCTTTTTGTTTTTAGGATCAATTTTCAGATAAGCATGAACGGGGGTTAGAACTCGTCTTCCTCATCCAGCCAGTCGTCATCTTCGTCGTCACCTTCCTCTTCATCCCATTCCTCGGTTTCCTCTTCTTCATCCCAGTCGTCGTCTTTCTTGGCGATTCCGTCTGTGGCTGAATAGGTGCCGCATCCAGTATCAGGGTCCAACTCTACTGCCGCGGCCGAACAATAACCTTCATCTACGAACACACAATCTATGTAGTGACATTTAATACGGGGCATTTTGCTTCCTCCTAAGATTGGGGTTGTCTAATCAGACGCATGACCGCAATCATGAAAATAATGGTCATTGCAGTCTGTGATGTAACACAAAATGGGCAGAGCGCTTTGAGCAATGCGAACTCGACATAAATAAGCCAGACAGTGAAAAGAAACCCTGTCAGCGCCATGCCGAAGATCATCAATGTGCTGTTCTGCTTGAAGAAACGATTACGGTTTTCAAAATAAAGTGTGGCGAGAATTGCCGCATAACCCAATACGCCGAACACTGCCACGGGAATCCCATTTACCTCGGAATAGCGGCTGGCATTCACGGTTGAGCAATCACCAGAGCCAAGGCACATCGAGTTATTGGATGTGACCTTATAGACGGTCATGTAAATTGAAACAAGTAAGCCTAAAATGACTAGCGCCACCGACGCGCGGTACAACCACTTATCCATTTTTCCTCATAATAATATTGCGTCCACTTCCTGACCAACAGGCACGCATTTTACACCAGCGGGGATAATTAGTAAAGCATCCGCCTGTACCAGTGAGAGCAAATTTCCAGAGCCTTGATGACCTGTCAAAGTTGCGCTGGCTATGCCATCTTCAATGCGGATTTTTGCCCGCAGATAACTCTCACGACCATCAGACTCGATTTCCTCGGCGCACCTTACCTTGACTGTGGGGCTGATCCCGTCCGATTGGCCGCTCAGCCGCTCGAGCGCTGGGCGTACAAAAACCTCAAAACCAACGAGCGCCGATACAGGATTCCCTGGCAAGCCAAAAAATGGTGTGCCGCGATATTCGCCGAATGCCAGCGGTTTGCCGGGCCTCATGTTCACGCGCCAGAAATCCAGCTTGCCGTTGGATTCGATGACTTCCTTTACAAAATCAAATGCGCCCACGCTTACGCCCGCAGACGAGACGATCAAATCCACGTGGTTGTCCACGGCTTTTTGCAGCAAGCCTTCCACTGACTTGCGAGAATCTTTTGCCACACCCAATCGCAGGACATCGGCTCCTGTATTTTGGATCAGTGCGGCAAGTGCATAGGAATTCGAGTCATGGATTTTCCCCGCAGTGAGCGGCGAATCCACATCAAGCAATTCATCGCCTGATGACAGCAATGCCACGCGCGGCTTTTTGTGGATCTGGACGTGACCAACTCCCAGCATGGCGAGCAAGCCCAAATCCTGCGGCTTGAGTCGGCGTCCTTTTTGCAAAACAACTTCACCTGAGCGTAAATCCATGCCGCGCCGACGGACGTTTTCGCCAGCCTTTACAATCCGCGTGAAAGATACTGTTTGTGGAGCGATTGTATTTGCCGAGCGGTCGTTGAAGTCTGTGTCTTCCACAGGGATGACCGCATCTGCGCCTTTGGGTAATTGTGCGCCCGTCATAATACGCGCGGCTTGACCTGTTGTGAGAGTCACTGTCGGGGCTGATCCTGCCGCGATGTCAGCGACCACGCTCAGGGTTAGGCGCGAAGCGGCGGCGCTGCGTGAGTCAATGGCGCGGATGGCGAATCCGTCCATGGATGAGTTGTCAAAAAGGGGGAGGTCATGCGCCGCGCTTATATCCCCTGACAGCACACGTCTGGCGCACTCGATCAGCGGAATGGTTTCTTCTGCGGTGGCTTGAAAATGTGAGAGGATGCGCGAGCGCGCTTCGGTTACAGATAGCATGGTTAAAGCGGCGGGATTATACCCCATTCAATCTTGGGGATCGGTTTCGATCTTCGCCAAACTTATTGCGAGTAGGAAACCACTTCCGATCAGGCTGGCTGTCATGAACACAAAAAAATTCAGCCAATACTGTGTTGGGAATAAGCGCAGGGTGGTATCGGTATTTTGAAAATAGTTGTTAAGGTTGATCTGGTTGACCATCCCTGCGATGCTAAGGATGACCGCCAATCCTATTGTGAGCCATCCACCCCGCCTTATCCCATGACGGAATTGGGGAAGCCAATTTCCCGACCAGGCGAGCAGGATCAGGATAAAAAACCCTGCCAATAATAAACGCCCAACCGTGAGAGCGTTTTGCGCCGATTTTTTTATGCTGTCAAGAATTGTGATCTCATGGTCCTTGAAGACCGGTGACCCATTTTCAAATTCGAGTCTGGACAGGTAGTGAGTCTGTTTATCGTTGGTCAGGTAGTCCATTGTCAGGGATGCCCATTGGAAGCGCTCAGATTTGCTGAACCCATATTGATCAGCGGGCATACGCGGCATGGCATATTCAATTCTGACAAAGGCCGGTGCGAGAAGAAAGTTCAAACTGATGCAAAAAAGAATGACAGGAGTAAGAATCGTGACCAGCCAGGAAAGAGCGAACGTGATTTTTTGATTTGCCGCATGGCGTTTTTCAGCAAGCCGCTGCGTTCTTAATACGATTGCGAGCGATATTGTATTGAGAATAAATCCAAAAATGATGAATGAAGGGTCTGTGTCGAATGTAAAAACTGAAACTGCGCCGATTGACCCGAGTTGATAAAGCACGGGTATGAACCATAAAGTTGGCCAGTAAAAAGCAAGCACAATGGACAGGACATCCGCCGGATAAAAATAGCGGTCATGCATTTTGGGCAGCAGAAAGGGGACTAGGGTTGTGGAAATGAAAGCGATAAGGATAAGATATTTGGCGTCAAAAACCGTTTTATTTTTTGATGTGGCGAAAATCCAGTACACAATTAATATGATCGCCGCCGTCATTCCAATCGGCAGGATGCCCGAGTACCATGCGGGAGGGAACAGGGAGTATAGATTGGGCGCGTTCATCGAGGGCACAGCAAACGTATCGGATTGCTTTGCGTAAATGAGCAGCGCTTCGAGGAGCGGCCTTCCCAGCAGCACTGTGGGTAATACGGCGATCAGGTAGACGAGGGGAATCAAACCAAAATAAAGCCAGGGTATTCTTTTTCGAATTGTCATGATGCCCAGAAATGGAAGAAAAAACACGGCTTGCGCTTTAATTGAAAAAGCCAGTCCAAAAGCCAATATGGATATAAAAGGCTTTTCAGTCAATAGAAAGTACAGGCAGACCAATAAAAGGGATGTGTAAAGTGAGTCTATTTGTCCCAAATATGCGCTGTTTAAAATAATGGTGGGGGCCGTGAAGTAAACCGCTGACGCAAGATATGGTATATCGCCTTGTTGATATTTTAATTTGACGATTTTATAAACATAAAATGCGCCAAGCAGATCGAAGCAGATGGGAATGAGTTTTATGGCTGTGATCGGTGGAATAAAATCATGCGTCAAAGTTGCGAGAGCAAGAAAATAAGTGTATGGGGGAGCGTAGATCGAAAAATCTGTCGCCAGAGTTTTCCCGATCCCTTGCTGGTAAAGCGTCTGGTACCAGAGTAGGTAGCCATCCATATCAATGTTGGAGCGGGGACTTGAAATGGAAATAACGCGCAAAGTGAGCGATAGAACAATTAGTGCGATAGTTGTAATCTTTTGAGGTACTGATATTTTCATAAAATACTGGTCCAAATGTATCATCTCAATAAAATATGGCGTTTACACATCGTCTCGAAGGTTTTGCGAAATACTGCCCCAGTTTGTAGAAACCTTCGGGACGTTTTGAGATAATACGTCCAAATCCATCGTTCGCTTTACCCCGGATTGATTCGATGCGCTTCCATGATGTTGGGCAGGTTTTCAATGCGGGCAAGAATACGGCTCAGTTGTGTGAGGTCCTTCACTTCGATGATCAGGCGCAGGTCAGCCATGCTGCGGTTGACGTTTACTTTTACATCGGCGATGTTGATGCTTTCATCTGAAAGCAAACTTGAAATGTCGCTTACCAGACCCTGGCGGTCATACGCTTTTATTTGTATTGGCACAGGGTAGGTGCGTTCCACCCGCCCCCATTCCACCTGGAGCAGGCGTTCGCGGTCTTTGGTTTGGAGAATATTGGGGCAGTCCTGACGGTGAATGGTTGCGCCGCGTCCGCGGGTGATAAAACCGATGACTGAGTCTCCGGGCATGGGGTTGCAGCAACGCGCCATGGAGGAAAGCATCCCTTTAAACCCAACTATTTCTATGGCATTTGTGGATGTGGACGGCGTGGCGCTTGGGTTGATTTCAAATATCTCATCAACTTCTTCATGCTGCGAAAATTGCTTGATGATCTTGTTGACAGAAAGATCGCCATTGCCCAGTTCAATGAACATTTCCTCTGGTGTCTTGTAACCAAGATCACGCGCCATTTTTTCAAAGTTAAGATCGCCAAGTCCAAGCCTTTGTAATTCCCGTTCAAGGGTATCGCGGCCTTGCGTGAGGTTTTGTTCATCTTCCTGTTTCTTGAACCAGACCTTGATCTTTGAGCGGGCGCGCTGTGTGCGGACAAGTCCAAGATTGGCGTTCAACCAGTCACGGCTGGGCGTGCCGCGTTTCGCGGTTAGGATTTCAACCTGGTCGCCTGTCTTTAGTTCCTGGTACAACGGGACGAGTTTTCCGTTGACGCGCGCGCCGCGGCAACAATGACCGATGTCGGTGTGGACGTGATAGGCGAAATCAATCGGTGTGGAACCGGCCGGCAGGTCAATGATGTCGCCGCGAGGGGTGAAGATGTAGACACGGTCCTGGAAGACGTCGCTGCGCATGGATTCAACAAACTCAGCCGCGTCATGCACGTCTGATCCCCATTCCATTTTTGAGCGCAGGGAGTTGATTAGTTTTTCGTAATTCTTGTCCGCGTGTTTTGAGCCTTCCTTATATTGCCAGTGCGCGGCGATGCCATACTCGGCATTGAGGTGCATATCGGTGGTACGGATTTGTACTTCGAGCGGACGCTTGTCGTCGTAAGAAACGGCGGTGTGCAGGGATTGGTAATTATTGTCCTTGGGTGCGGCGATGTAATCGTCGAATTCGCCGGGGATTGGACGCCATGTGATGTGGATCACACCGAGCGCGGCGTAGCAGGATGGCACATCCGGCACGATCAGGCGCACGGCGCGCACATCACGCACCATGTCGAAGGCTTTATCCTTCTTCTGCATTTTTTTGTAAATTGAGTAAATATGTTTTGGACGCCCGCTAATTTCAGCTTTGATGTTGTTCTGTTCAAGCAGTTTTACAAGTTTTTCTTTTATGGTTTCAAGCTGGGCTTCGCGGTCCGGTCTTTTTTCGGTCAGAAGTTCCGCGATTTCTTTATACTTTTCAGGGTTGACGTAGCGAAAGCCAAGGTCTTCGAGTTCCCATTTGATCTGCCAGATGCCGAGACGGTTGGCGACTGGGGCAAAAATATCAAGGGTTTCCTGGGCAATACGTTTGCGTTTATGCTCAGGCATGTGACTGAGCGTGCGCATATTGTGCAAACGGTCAGCCAGTTTGATGAACATCACACGCACATCTTCGCCCATGGCCAGGAAGGTCTTGCGCAAAGTTTCTGCGACGATATCTTCCTTGCGCCCAAGCAATGCTGGCTCACTCGACACTTCCTCATGCCCGTTATCGCCGTTTTCCGCGTGCTGGTCGCCGCGTGAGACGCGCGGCAGATGGGTCAATTTTGTGACTCCGTCAACGAGCGCAGTGATCGTATCTCCAAAGTCGCGGCGGATATCGGCAAGCGTGACGGCTGTATCTTCCACGGTGTCATGCAGAAGTCCCGCGGCGATCACTTCCGGCGGTACTTTGAGGTCTGACAAAATACTGGCGACGGCGATGCAATGATTTATATAGGGTTCGCCTGAATGACGTTTCTGTTCCCGATGCGCTTCCTCTGCCACTCGATACGCGCGCTGTATCAACTCGCGGTCAGCGACGGTGTAGTTTTCCGGTAATTGCTCGATAAGTTTTTCAAGCGGTATGGCGGCGTTGACTGATTTCATAATGACCTATTTTGCACTGCTCCGCAGATGCACTCCAAAAACAGTTTTGAATAAATGATTTTTCGATAATGCAAACCGCAAATGGCGCCATAATCCTGTCGAGGGTAACGAATGCCCCTTGGACAGAAACAGCCCTGAGCTGGGTGTGAGGCGGGATTTCCATCCACTTATTTTATGTGCTTCTTGATGTCGTCGCGGAGGTCAAGCGAACTGCCTGTGATCAATCCAAAAATTATAAATAATATCGTTGCGCCCGCGCCCGCAAGAATTGAGTATGGCGATTGCCAGAAGCTGGGCAGGATTACGATTATAAGTACGCCGATGATGAGCCCATAGAGCGGGGTTTTGATGATGTGCGGAATGTCGCTCCACGCCTTTTTTAGAGAAAAAGGCTTTCGCATACGTTTTTCCTTGATCGCGCTGCTGCGCTGGAATTGACGCTGCTTGATCAATGGGTCACGGTCGGCGAGTTGTTTCTGGCGGAGTTTTTTCAGTCTTTCAGCTTCCGATTCCGGCATGACAGCCTCCTTTATGTTTATAATTGCATGGGATTTCATAAAAGATGACAGTGACAAATAATATCACAAGATTTTTGGATGCGCGTAAAGTAGACTACGTTGCCCATGAGCTGCCGAATGAAAAACTTGGCGCTGTGGAGGCCGCGCAGTTTATGGGCGTTTCCCCCGACGAGGTCTTTAAGACGATTGTGACCACGCGCGAAAAAAAGAAGCCCGTACTCGCGGTCATTCCCGGACCTCGAATTGTGGATTTAAAACTCCTGGCAGTTTTCCTGGCTGAGAAAAAAATGTCCCTGCCCACCGAGCGCGAAGCCGAGGCGTTGACAGGTCTGCAGGCGGGAGGCATCTCTCCGCTGGCTTTGATCAACAAAGGTTTTCAAGTGGTGATCGATTCCGCTGCACAGGGATATGAGAAAATCTACATCTCAGGCGGTCAGCGCGGATTGGATATCCAATTGCCCGTGAACGATCTGGCAAAATTGACCAATGCGCGCTTTGGAAATATCAGCAGGGAAGAGTAAATATCGTAGTGACGACTTCAGTCGTTTACCAAAAAGACGACTGAAGTCGTCACTACATTTAATCGTTTTTAATACGAAGCAATACTTCCCACAAAACTGTCATTTACCCAGATCGTGTATTGACCCGCAGAATATGCGCCGAGCAGGATGGTGGTCTCGAACTGCTGGAACACGTTCTCGCATTTCAATTTGATGTCTGCAATGCTGTATATTTCAATACTGATCTGATACTTGTTATCGGGCGGGTTGACCTTAATCCGCAATTCACTGCACACGCTTGGCATGGAACCCAAAACATGAAGTTCCGCGCGCAAGGGTGTGAGATCATACCGCTCTGAAAGGTTCACGGAGGTGAGGATTACGCCATCCTGTTTCAGGCTTACATCTTCCGTCTTTGGCGCATACGGATTTTCCTCCTGCTTAATGACGAAGGGCGCGCTTGCTGTGGGTGTTGGCTCCAGTGTGGATTGCGCGGCGCAGGCGCTCAAGATCAAAACCAGAAGTAAAAAAACAGTTCGCTTCATTGCTATCATTTTCTCGCCTTATAAGTGTGTCGCGCCAGACGGGTGGATAAACTCCATAAATTGGAAGAATCTTCTCGGTTGGATTTTTCTATTGATTAAGGCACGACGTACGCCTGATTATTTCAACGCATATTCAACAGCGGCAACGGCGTGAATATGCGTGGTGGCAAAAAGCGGCACACGGCTGTCTTCCTGTTTGACGAGCAATTCGATCTCGGTGCATCCGAGAATAATTCCCTGCGCGCCTTGGTCAATTAACGTTTTCATGATGCGCCTGTATTCTGCGCGCGAGGCATCCAAAATTTTGCCTTGCACCAATTCATCATAAATTACACGATGGACAATGCCTCGATCTGCTTCGTTTGGCACAAGCACATCCAACCCAAAATTTTGGATCAGCCGTCCCTTGTAAAAGTCATGCTCCATCGTGAAACGCGTGCCGAGCAGCCCGATCTTCTTTATTCCTGCCGCGACGATTTTTTCCGCGGTGGCATCGGCGATGTGCAAAAACGGAATGTTCACATTGGCGATGATCTGGTCAGCGAGTTTGTGCATGGTGTTGGTACACAGCACGATGAAATCCGCGCCGCCGCGTTCAAGGTCTTGCGCGCATTTGACCAAAATTTGCGCGGCTTCGTCCCAGCGGTCTTCGTGCTGCAGTTTTTCGATCTCGGCAAAGTCCACTGTCACCATCAAACTTTTGGCCGAGTGCAGCCCGCCAAGTTTTGCCTTTGCGGTTTCATTGATGATGCGATAATACTCGATGGATGATTCCCAACTCATCCCGCCGATCAGCCCGATGGTTTTCATTGTCCGTGTCCTTGCAATTTGACGTTGGCAAACAACTTCGGCGCGGCGACGTAAATTCCGCGTCCACTCACAGCGACAGTTGAATCTGCCAGTTTGATTTCGCCTGTCGAGAAGATTTTTCGCTCGTCCTTTTGTGTGATGCGTGCTTCGAGGGTCAGCGGTTGGTTCAACGGGAGCGGCTTGTGATAATTGATCTCGATATTGACCGCCGCCACTTTATGTCCTGCCGCCCAAACTACCAGCCCCATGGCTTCGTCCAACACCGCCGCAGACGCGCCGCCGTGTGAATGCCCGGGCGGACCCTGATGCGCTTCAGTCAACGTGAATTCCGAGGTGAGGACTCCATCGTCATCCACAAACATGGTTATGCCGATGCTGTGCGGATTTTCATTCCCGCATACGAAACACCAGCCGTGATAGGGGATTTGTCTTTTCATGGGTTTATTTTATCTCTTTTGCCACGCTGGACGCAAAGAGTTGAGAAGCAAAAAAACTGTAACCTGTAACCTTTAACCAGTAACTTTCAGCCCGGACATCCTTTTACTTTTCGTGCTAGAATCTATTAATGATGATCCACGTTAAATTGCTCGCCAATTACCGTGAACACCTGCCGCCCGAAGCAAAAAACGGCGGGGTCGAGTTGGACGTTCCCGACGGGACAACTGTCCGCGAGGCGATCTCTCGTTTTCCCATTCCTCTTGATGACACCAGCGTAATTGTATTAAATGGTCTGACAGTAGACCTTGATACCCCGCTCAAAGCGGGTGATGTGGTATCCGCTTTTTCAGCAATTGCTGGCGGATAAACTCATAACCACAAAGGGTCACAAAGGTACACAAAGGAAAAACCCTTCATCCTTCATCCTTTCCCCACAGGAGACTCCCATGTACGGCTGGCACCTAAAACTACTCCGTGTAAACCTCACAACCAAAAAAATTTCGACAGAAGACGTTGACCCCAAGGTCGCGCGCGATTATCTCGGCGGGCGCGGATGGGCGATTCATTATCTCTATAATGAAATGGACCCAATGACCGATCCGCTCGCGCCTGAGAATGTGATGATCTTCGCCACTGGTCCGCTGACAGCCTCTCCCGCGCCGACGGGCAACCGCTACATGGTCGTCACCAAGTCGCCGCTGACTGGGGCGGTGGCGCATTCCAATTCGGGCGGCGAATTCCCAACATGGATGAAGCGCACAGGATTCGATATGTTCATCTTCGAGGGGAAATCGTCAGAGCCGGTATATCTTTATGTAAACGAAGACCAGGTCGAGGTGCGGTCGGCGGCGCATCTTTGGGGCAAGGATACGCACGAAACCACCGACATCCTGCTGGCAGAGACAAGCGCCGAGGCGCGAGTCGCATGTATCGGGCCTGCGGGGGAACGGCTCGCATTAATGGCGGGCATCATCAATGACAAGCATCGCGCAGCGGCTCGCTCTGGTGTGGGTGCGGTGATGGGAAGTAAAAACCTCAAAGCTGTTGTGGTGATGGGAAAGAAGAATCCGCCCCTGTTCAATGCGGCTGAAATGAATGCCATCAGTGTGGATACATCCAGGAACGTGGGCGCGGATGTGAAGAAAGGTTCGAACATGCGCATTTACGGCACCTCTTATGTGCCGCAGGTGACCAACACGCTTGGCATTTTCCCCACGCGCAATTTCCAACAGGGCACGTTTGAAAGCACCGATAAGATTGACGGTGTTGCGCTGAAAGAACAATATTTGATCCGTCACACGGCTTGCTATCGTTGTCCGCTGGCTTGTGGACGCCTGACCGAAGTTCCCGATGGCGATTACAAAGGCAAAGGCGAAGGTCCCGAATACGAGACCATTTCAGCCTTTGGCGGCGCGTGCGGAGTCAGCAACCTCGCTGCGCTTATCAAAGCCAATTACATGTGCAACGAACTCGGCATGGACACCATCGGCGCAGGCATGACGATTGCCGCCGCGATGGAAATGTACGAGAAGGGGTACATCCCCGAAGCGACGATCGGTCAGCCGCTCAAGTTTGGCGACCACGACGCGATGATCGAGATGGTCCGCAAGATGGCGTACCGCGAAGGCTTCGGCGATGAACTGGCAATGGGCAGTTATCGTCTCGCGGAAAAATACGGACATCCCGAAGTTGCCGTCACCACCCGCAAGCAGGAATTCCCCGGCTACGATCCGCGCGGCGCACAAGGCATGGGTTTGCTGTATGCCACATCCAACAAGGGTGCATCCCACATGGAAGGCGACGTGGCGTACGAAGAAGTCTTCGGTGTGCCCATCAAGGAAGACCCGTTCTCAACCGATGGCAAAGCCGAACTCGTCAATCACTTCCAAAATTCCTTTGCACTGATCGACAGCGCGGGCTTGTGCGTCTTCGTTGCCCTGCGTTATGTCTTCAACAAAGACCGCATGATCTGGCCCCTGCGTCTCTCCGAGATGATGCAGTACACCACAGGCGAAGGCTACACCGCCGAAGAAGTGTTGAAAGCTGGTGAGCGCGTCTACAACCTTGAACGCATGTTCCTGCTCAAGGCAGGTTCCACCGAAGATACGCTCCCATACCGCATGTTGCACGAGCCTTTGCCCGACGGCCCCGCCAAGGGCATGGTCAACCAGCTCGACAAGATGCTGCCCGAGTTTTATAAAATCCGAGGCTGGGATGAGAAAGGTTGGCCCACAAAGGAGAAGTTGGAAGAGTTGGGATTGCCGACGCAATAAAAGTTTAGACCCTAAAGGTTTCCGCGAAGCGAACCTTTAGGGTCTTTTTTGTTAATTGGAACATTCTCCTCGCTGATAAATTTTTCAACTCAAAAATATTTCTCCCGCCTTATCATTTTTCTTCTCGACTCTTTCCACGCTTGAAACTGGTTCTGTTTTCTCGGGCATTGTCCACGCCTCAAGGCGAGTGCGACGCACCCCTCATTGTCCTGTAAATCGCCCTCGTTACACAAAGCGTACCAAGCCCGCTAAAGCGACTTATAATATGCATTAACTGATTAGTGGTGTGGGACAATTGAAGTCAAGCAGGGACGCGGCTTATTACTCTGGAGTCGGACAGCTTGCTGTCCAAGTTTTTCATCAGCAAGCTGATGGACTCCAGAATTCTCCAGAACTCGGAGCCAGCACATGGACAAGACCAAGGCGCTTCAAAAACTATTGAACGGGACAGCGACAAAGAAGGAGATCGAACTGCTCAAGCAGGCGCTTGCCAGCGGAGAGATTGCCATTGGCGGGGACGTGAACCGTTCGGTGGTCATCATCGGCAGCGGGAATAAAGTGGAACTGACGTCAGAGGCGTTGTGTCTGCTCAAACCAGAAACGACAAGTGCCGAACCTGCCGAAGGCGAGCCGCCATACATGGGCTTGCGCTATTTCGACACCTCCGACGCGGACTTGTTCTATGGTCGCGAGGCATTGACCCGCGAACTGTTTGCGCGTGTGCAAAAAGGATACTTCCTTGCTATCGTGGGCGCGTCGGGGAGCGGAAAATCATCTGTGGCGCGTGCGGGACTCATTCCTGCGTGGGCGAAGGAAAACGAGCGGGGAGCAATCCACGTCATCACGCCCACCACGCACCCGTTGGAGAGTCTCGCTGCGAGTCTGACCCGCGCATCGGAATCGGTCACGGCAACATCCACGTTGATGGATGACATGAAAAATGATTCGCGCAGTCTGCGGTTATATGTTCGTAAAATACTTTCGAGTTTGGGTAAGCCGAACGCCCTGCTGGTGGTGGATCAATTCGAGGAGACCTTTACTCTGTGCAAAGACCCCGACGAGCGCAAGTCGTTCATCGAAAACCTGCTCGCCGCCGCGGATGAAGACGAGGGGCGCGTGCATGTGGTCATCACCCTGCGCGCGGACTTCTATGCTCACTGCTTTGAATTTGAAGGTTTGCGTTTGGCATTAGAGAAATATCAAGCAAATATCGGTGCAATGAGTCCCGATGAACTACGGCAGGCGATCACTGCGCCCGCACAATCCGCTGGCTGGGACTTTCAACCTGGGCTGGTGGACTTGATCCTGCGCGATGTTGGCACGGAGCCTGGCGCACTGCCTTTGCTTTCTCAAGCCCTGCTGGAAACATGGAAACGTAGGCACGGACACACGCTGAACTTGCAGGGCTACCAAAAAGCAGGTAGGGTGCAAGACGCAATTGCACGAACTGCTGAAAGCGTCTATGACAAATTGACTCCTGCCGAAAAGGATATTGCCCGTAGTATTTTTTTACTCTTGACCGAACCGGGTAAAGATGCGCTTGATACTCGCCGCCGTGTGAAGATGGAGGAATTGGCGCAAGGCAAAGAACAAGAATTAGTAACAAAGGTTTTGAAGACCTTGACCGACGCCCGTTTGGTAACTACCGAACAAGACAGCGCCGAAGTGGCTCACGAAGCGCTGATCCGCGAATGGGGAACCTTGCGCAAATGGCTGGATGAAAACCGTGAGAATTTACTCATACACCGCCAATTGACCGAGAGTGCGCAGGAGTGGAAACGAAAAGAAAAAGAAGTCAGCGAGTTGTATCGCGGTGCAAGATTGGAGAAAATACAGAATTGGACGAAGGAACATGACGAGCAACTGAGTCCAATAGAAGAGGAGTTTGTGAAGGCAAGCCAGAATGTGAAGAAACTAGAATATATGCGAATGTTTGCTGCTCCATGCGTATTATTCGCTCTAATGGTTATCCTAATGGTTATCGTCATACAAATGAAAATAGTTAATCGTTTTCTTTATAAACCTGTAGATATGGAAGACTATTGGGTAACCATCCCTGCGGGGGAATTCCAAATGGGTAACGAAGGTGGCGCTAATAATCAGAAGCCTTTGCATACCGTGTATTTGGGTGGGTTTCAAATTGGGAAATATGAAGTAACCAAAAAGCAATACAACCAATGTGTTGGGGCGGGTGTATGTACAGGAGCCGTTGTGACAGATAGACTTGATCATCCCGTGAATGTCACTTGGCTTCAGGCTAAAGCCTATTGCGAATGGGTAGGTGGACGCTTGCCCACTGAAGCCGAATGGGAAAAAGCGGCAAGTTGGGACGACAAAGCAAAAACGAAGCGTGTTTATCCGTGGGGAGACAATATTGATAGTTCGTTTGCCAATTACAACAAGGATTACAAGGCTGATTATTGCGATGCTAGTCAACTTGTTGGCAGTTATAAAGATGGGATAAGTCCGTATGGCTTATTTGACATGG
The DNA here is from genome assembly GCA_020717985.1 of Herpetosiphon sp. Taxonomy (GTDB): domain Bacteria; phylum Chloroflexota; class Anaerolineae; order Anaerolineales; family Villigracilaceae; genus Villigracilis. The sequence goes on from DYDH01000097.1 coordinate 16,047, forward strand.
CTGGTAACGTTTGGGAGTGGACAAGCAGTTTGTTTCAACCTTATCCCTATGATGTAAATGATGGGCGAGAAGATTTAAATAATGTAGGTGATCGGGTTATACGGGGCGGCTCTTGGTTCGACTTCGATGACCTTGTGCGTTCATCTTTTCGGAGTCACTCAGACCTTTCCAAAATCAGCAACGTCATTGGTTTCCGCTGCGCCCGCTCACCGTAAGAGCGAGAATAAAGGATGAATTATGAAGGATGAAATCCGATAATCGAGTCTTTGCATGAATAAAAACCTTGCTCTCCAAGCCCTCCTAAACAATGCCGCCTCCGAAGAAGACATCGCACTGCTCAAGCGCCTGCATGCCAGCGGGGAGATTTCCATTGGCGGGAATGTCAGCCAGTCGGTCATCATCATCGGCAGCGGCAACACGGTGGAACTCCCGCCCGCGGCGCTGGATCGGCTCAATGCGCGTCCCATGCTGGGGAATTTTGTCGTGTTAGGCTATCTATCCCAATTTATCAATTGAACCAGAGTCCGCACCAACGCCGTGAGGTTGTCTAGGGACTCTGACACGAACTGGGCGAAATTTATCCTTCTGAATTTATCCTTGGGTGGGATAATATCCCCTGC
>DYDH01000370.1 GCA_020717985.1 Herpetosiphon sp.
GAAGCCTATGTAGGCGGCGGTCAGCCAGATCAGCAAAGCCGCCACACGCAACAGCCAGGGCACGGCAAACAATACTGCCGCAACCAATCCCAATACGACAACGATTAGGAACTGAACCAATGTTGTAAATACCTTGACGATTATGGTGAGTAAATTGGAAATGAGACTGGTGAGCATATTTACGTCCATCCTTCACGGCGCGCGGCTTCAAACTCGTCACGACTGATTATGTGCGTCACTTCCATGATGCACATAAATCCCACTTCACCGCCAGGATACTTGGCGCTATATGCACGAACATTGAAGAAGCCTGACTCACAATTCTTCCTCGTATCAAGGATCTGCCCGTAGACCCGAACCTCATCTATTGAATGATTTTCAATAACGTAGTAATCCCCTGGCTTTAGTCGCTCCTGCCAAGGCAGGGGAGAGACTGTCTGATCGGTAATCCTGTTATAGAACTGCATTATGCGCCTCCAAAATTATCTTTGATTTTTGTTGCCCGGCACGCGCCAGTTATTTTTTATTGAGCAGCGATAAGCGCCAATGGACTTTCCCCATTGAGATTCAGGAATCAAAATGCCCCACACCAAAGGTGTGAGGCACTTACTACCTAAAACAAACCAAAAGTAACCTAAGAATCGGGTTCTTCTGGAAAATTATTTTTTACGTTCTGCCATTTTTTTATTAACGCCAAAGCTTCGTCTAATGGAATCCCCGGTGGGATGATTTGAATAGGGTTGTAACATTGGCTGTGTAGCCCGTCGGGACCGCCAAGAATAAACAAAAGAACCGACCTAAAAAGTCGGTTTTTTGTTGTCTTTTGCCAATTTTAAGTGGAAAAATAGGGGTCAAAAATAGTTACGCACCGCGGGTTCCACAATTGGGCATTTTTTAACGAACCCGCGATCCTAGCTGGAACTCAAATTGCTTCGGGAAAAACCCAAGCTGGCCAGGAAAGCCACACTAGCATTTTTGTCATACCTTCGGAAATGATGCAGTTTTTTTTCAATACATCAGGGCGGACGGACCAGTAGTCAGCACAACGGATCACCGATTGCAAAGCGCCATGTCGGTGTTCACATCAAACTTTGACCTTCATCCTGCAACAGACAAATTTGGTAAATATCCCCGACGCACATACTGGCATTACAAATGATGCTGGAAGAAGGCTTGTTATTCAAGCCACTTCATCCATCCGGTTGATTTTTGTAAAACCGAGGGTTTGATATCGCCCAACCTTTGTCCACGCATATGACAGGCACGGATGTAATTCTCGCTTCCATTCCTAACCAAAGCGACCTGCGCCATGCCAAGTTGCCCCAACTTTCTGCAATAATCATAATGAAAATTCTCCCGCAGGATGGAATCCAGCTCAGTATTTAGGTTGGTGGGCATTTGAGGAATTTCAATGTACAAGGTGTAATGAAAATCCCCTGTATCCTCGGGCGCGAGCATCAAAAAGACTGGGGTCAGGTGGTGTTTTTTTAATAGTTGGGCAAGGGCATTGGCTACAAATTGCTCATTTAGTTTTTCACCGAAATAATCAGAGGTGCAGTCTGCTTTACCAATAAAATTGAAACATGGGATTTGATTATAGTAGTCTGTGACTTTGATAACGTCATTCAGCTGGTAGCGATACAAACCGCCGCCTGTTGTGACAACGACGGAATAGGTTTTGTCTTTTTCAAGAGATTGCGCGGGGAAAATATCACCTGTTTCGGCAAGAAATTCAAAGTAATGGGATGTGACCGCCAGCGCGCCGCCCGTTTTTCCAGTTAGCGGAAATGAGACGAAGGCTTCTGTAGCAAGCAAGCCTTTCGGCTGGTGGATGACGCCGGGAAATTTGATCTGCAATTCTTTTGCGTATGTTTCAGATACGCCATCTGCCCAGCAACTGATGAGCATAAGATCTCGCCAAATGGCGGCATAATCATGCGGCTTTATTTTTGATAATTCCCGCGCGCGTTGAACATCTGGTTTCAGTTTTTTTTTGAGCGAGCGTAAAAGATTTTCCTCGATTGCGGCGGGCGGAGTAATGAAACCGTTTGCGATGTCTTTCAAAAGTGAGTTCCACCATTGGGATAAGGGCGCGAGCAAAAGCGTCAGGAAGGTTGGATTCCAAACAGAGATCAGTCGCAAGGCTTTGCATTTCAAGAGGAATAACAAGGTAACATATCGAAATGCAGAACCATCGCGAATATGTTTGACGGAATTTGGAACAGCCAGCGCCGATTCGATCCATGTGCCGAATGGTCCGAGATATTCACTGTCGTCTTCAAAGCCAATCGGGATTCCAGCGGATGTGTGGCGGCGGCCCTCTGTCAGCGGGGAAATGCTCCAGTAAGCGGGACCAGTTACCAGGGCGGGATGATGCGTGTACAGGTCAGTGATCCAACTGGAAAGACAGCGTCCAAATTCGGTTTTGAGAGTCCGCGTGTAGGGGATCATTTTGGAGGCAGATGTCGAACCGCTTGAAAGTTCAAAGAGTTGAACAGGCTCGGCAGTTAGCATATTTTTTTCGCCGTTCGCGATGCGTTCGATGTAAGGAAGGTAATCTTCGTAAGTTGTAAGCGGAAGTTGGAGTGCATTCTGTGCGAGATAAACTGTCTCATGGTTGCGCGCGAGATATGTTTGCAGGATGTGGGATTGAGTCTCGGCGACATAATGCGATGCGGAATGAAAATCGCGCGCGGCGCGGTATGATGTGAAAAGCCAGAGACGATTTGCGAACGCGGCTTTCATCGCGCCATGCGCCTGCCTGCGGGTGTGAGATTATCAAGATGGACTTGTGTGATGCAAACGAGTTCATCACCCTGATGGTGGTATGGGTTGATCTTGATGTAATGCGCCACGTGCGGGTCTTGCAGGCGTTCTGCTGTGATCTCTGCCACGCCATCCCGTAATGGGGTCGCGCCAACTTTAAAGCGCACAACGCCCAGCTCGGGCAGGTAGTCA
>DYDH01000371.1 GCA_020717985.1 Herpetosiphon sp.
AACTATTGCTATTTTGCCTCCGTTCTGTGGAGCAGTATAGAGAGTTACCTCGCCCGTATCAGGCGAAATACCACCCTCTCCGGTCAATGCCCACGTATAATTTTGCGCCCCTTCCGCGCTTACACGAATAGATATCTGTTTGCCCGGGTCAATCGTAATTTCCCCTCCCGGTGTCGTCACTGGCAGTAGAGGTAGCGGTGGCAAGGTGGGGGTTGGGATGGGAGCCGGGGCACCACACCCAAACAGACTGGTCATCAGGAGCAAAAGCAGGATACATCGAAGCTGCTGTTGTGATATAAAAAGAAAAGGTCGATTCATAAGAACATCCTTCACTCAGATAGGCCAAATACTAAACTGTAAGTCCAAGTTTTCCATATACACAGGATCAAAGTCAAGCGAGTTACAGGATTGGAAAATTGGATTGAAAAGTTGCAGCGTGTTGCGCAGTTAATATCCCGCAAAGCCTTATCGTTTACTTTTCCCCGCGTGTCATTACGGTAAGGCTTTGCTTTATACACTACTCCCTGCTTCTTTATCTCCTTGGAGCCTGTTAAGAGGGCGTTGCAGAATAAAAAGTAAAAGTTGAGTGGTACGCCGATTTGTGGCATGATTAGTGTGCTGAACAAAAATCAACACAAACCGAGGATACCACTCACGATGATTCTACATCAATTTCTGCCGTTCTTTCTGGTTGTTTATGCCGAGTTTTTCCAGCAGGTTGTCGAGCGTCTGGTGTACGGGGTAATCCTCAGTCACGCAAAAAGTCATTTGCTATATCGAGTACAGCAGCATTTGGATTTTTCATCATTGGAACAGGCGTGCGTGGAATATCATCACACAGAAGGGCGCGGCACCCACCCCACTCACACCGTCCCCCAACTTTTACGCGCATTGCTCATCAAATATTTGTACGATCTTTCCTTTCGCGAACTGGAAGTGCGACTATACACAGACTTGCTCGCGCGCTGGTTTGCGGGGTATCAGTTATTTGATGACCTGCCCGATCATTGCACTCTACAACGCTTTGAAATCTGGATGGCGCAATATCAAAAGCGGACCTGCTTTGAGGAAGTTCTGCAACAGATCGAAACAGACTATCCTGATGAACGTTCCAAGGCACAAATTGGCGATACATACGCCATGCACGCACAAGCTGCCCGCGAACATCTCAACACCTTGCTCCGTCACACCTGCATTCATATCTTGGAGACTGCGGCGCAATCATTGCCTTCCGCATTGACACACTCCATGACTGGATTTATCTGGGCAGACTTGTTTGGTGTTTACAAGGAGACGCCCCAATTTGCGCTTTCCAAGGAAGAACGATTACAACACTTGTTGCGGGTTGCTTGCGCCGCGAGCGAGTTGCACGTGCGTGTCTCAACCATTCTGGAATGTCGCCCAACAAACGAGTTTCCCGAACTGCGAAAACATCTCACTCACTTGAGCAAGATTCTCGCAGATGAATTTTCTGTATCTGATGATGGGGTCAAGCGCCTGCCTGTCAAAGAACAGGGAACATTTCGGATTGGCTCCGCCACTGACCCCGAAGCCACCTACCGTGTGCATGGACCTAATCCCGAAGATACCTCCTTCGGTTACAACGTCCAAGTTGCCATGACCACCTCAGGCTTGATCCGCGAGACGAAAGCCTACACCGGCGCAGAACCCGACCAGACGGGAGTGGCGAAGTTGATCGCCGAGCAAAAATCAAATCTGGGCGTCTGTCCGCCCAAGTTGATTTACGACCAGGCTGGCGGACATGGCAAAACGCGCGCAGAAGTCGAGCAGGCTTCTGATGGTCAAACTCAACTTGTCTCAAATCTCCCGCCTTATGAAAAGCGTTCCGACCGTTTTGGTCCCTATGATTTTTCCCTCGCGCAAGATGGCGATCAACTGACCTGCCCCAATGGAAAGGTCAGTCAAGTGGCTTACCGTTCTGGCTCAGGCGATGGACGCGATTTTCGCTTCTTCGATTTTCAATGCTGGTCGGGTGATCCGCCTGTCCATATGAACGCGAAGTGTGCTGACCTTTCCAAACGTTGTCCTTTTTGGGAACAGTGTCGTGACAACCGTCAGGGTCCGCGTTCCATGCGCCAGGTCTTCATCTCCGATTATCGCGAACAGGTGCTCGCCGCTCAGCATTACAACCAGTCGGATGAATTTCGACAGGAGATGAAACAACGGTCTCTGATTGAGCGCGTCATTTTTGAACTCACACATTACAACGGCGCGCGCCGCTGTCGCAAACGCGGTGTTGACAATGCGGATTGGCAAGCCAAGATGTGCGCCACCGCCTACAACATCAAATTCTGGATGCGCCGTTTGTATTCGTTTGTGCGTCCCAGGTCGCAACGCGCTTATTGATGGTTTATCGAGTGAGGTTTGACGCAATCCGCAAGGGTTGCCTGCCAAATTTCACCCTCGCACCTTTGAATTTCGCGCATTCGTGTGCAAAAAAATCCCTCCACGCTTTTATTTGCCAATCATTTCTTTTATTCTGCAACACCCTCTGATTAGATAGAAAATGGCGACGTTCAAAACGGTGACGTTTGTAATTGACCGAATTTCCCCTCTCGTCTATACTTGGCCAATCAGCTCCGCAGGCGTTACGCCCCAAGGGATTTTGAGAGTGAATGGAGACGCATCATGTCGCTTATACAAAAAAATTGCGTGGGCATTTTTTCTGTATTCACGAATCTCTGATTCCTTATCAAAGGAACAATCTACAATAGAATATCCAGAGTTAATTGCGCACGTTATAGCATGAGGTATATTGCCCTGAGCCGATCGAAGATGAGAAATTGTAGACTATTCGGGAAGCGGCGCGCCTGATTAAAATATCAGGCTTTGACCTCAGCGTAGAATATAAGACAGCGATAAAATTTTTCAAAAAAAGATAGCAACCTAATTTCTCGAACTACTCTTAATTTCGGTTTTATTAGACACTGTAGCAAGCCTACCGGTGATATGCCACGAAACCGCACGTTTCTTGGCATTTTGACTGGTAAAAGCGGTTTCGCTCAAAATTTGACAGATTCTGCAAGTTTCGCGCAGATTTTAATCGAGAAAA
>DYDH01000098.1:0-15744 GCA_020717985.1 Herpetosiphon sp.
AAAATCTTGCCTTCCTGCCGTTCACCGCGTTCTGCGTGATGGACAGTGAACGACTTCCCTGCGCTTGCATATCCGACTGCGCGGCGCTGGACAATAAAATAATGCGCCAGCGATGCGGTAATACTTATTGAATATTCAAGCGAGGATGGAGGCAGCTTGAAATCCGGCCTCCGTCCAAAAAATATTGACTCCGCTGACACCCGTTCAAATTGATGCGGTTTCTCATGATGCACATCGCTTTGCGAATCAAGATACAGCCATACTTCAGCCTGCGGATCCTGTTCAAACTCTTTTACCATTAATTGATTACGGCGGATACTTGTAGGCCAATGAATGCGTTTCATCGCATCGCCATGAACATATTCGCGCACCCCCGCCGCATGAGGCGTGATGTCGGATGATTTTCTACGGATGACCTGTCCACCGGGCAAAAGTCCGGGAGGAAGCAAAAAGGATTTTATATCAAACAGCATCGGCAGGACTACGAGCGTTTGTGCGGCGGCAATCTCTTTGCTTGCACGGAATAAACCGAACGGGTCACCTGTGGATATGAGCGTGGGTCCAAGCATAAAAGCGCCGCGTCGGGTGAGCCAGGTACGCGAAAGATAAGCCCGCTTTTCACGACCCGATACCAGAGTCAACAGGCGCGACCCGGACGCATAAGGAATGGTGGATTGATTGAAGACCTCGATCCACGGTGCGAGAACGTGACTGCCATTCACCACTTCAAAACGTTCTTCAAAGAAATCGCCTACATTGGCGCGTTGCATACGCGCAGTCCTTGATAGACGCAGACCTCCTGCCGCCCAGCGAGTCCACACCCAACTACCGGCTCCCAGCAAAATACCAAGATAAAGGAAGCGCGAATAGATATCGGCTCCAGTTACAAGCGTCCCCGCCGCGCCAATCATAAACAATAGGGCGACAAAGATCCGCCCGGTTTTCATTTAGGTTTCTTTCCTACAGGTTCAGATGCAAATTCGCCGCCCGGCACAGATGTGGCATGGACCACTTCCTGAACAATGCGGTCTGAACTTAAGTCACGCAAACGCGCGGCCGGGCTGACAATGATGCGATGAGCCAGTACAGCCACAGCCAACGTCTGAATATCATCGGGTAAAACATGGTCACGCCCCAGCATCGCCGCGCGTGCCTGCCCCGCGCGCGCAAGTGAAAGACTTCCACGCGGACTTGCGCCCAGATAAACATCAGCGCTTTGGCGTGTGCGCGTTGTTAATTCGACAACATAACGTTTGATCGCCGGGGAAACATAAATATGCTTCACATCATCAATTGCCTGCAATATTTCCCGCAGCTTTACAACAGATTTCAATGTTTCAAGCGGGTGTTGTATCTGCTGGTCATCCAGCACACGTATCTCATCGGCAATAGATGGATATCCCAATCGCAAACGGAGCAAAAAACGATCCAACTGCGCTTCGGGGAGCGGGAAAGTGCCTTCATACTCAATTGGATTCTGTGTCGCCATCACCATGAACGGCTTGGGCAAAATATGCGTAACACCATCCACTGTCACCTGGCGCTCTTCCATCGCTTCAAGCAACGCCGCCTGGGTTTTGGGCGTGGCGCGATTGATCTCATCAGCCAGAATGATCTGTCCAATAATGGGTCCAGGTCGAAATTCAAATTTATTATTCTGCTGGTTATAGATCGAAACACCGGTCACATCGCTTGGAAGCATATCCGGCGTGAATTGAATGCGGTTAAAGGTGCAATCCAGGGAACGTGCCAGGCTTCGAGCCAGCATGGTCTTGCCGACGCCAGGCACATCCTCAATCAGGACATGTCCCTGGCACAACAGTCCGATCACAATCAATTCAATTGACTGCCGCTTGCCAACGATCACCTTCTCAAGATTGTCAACAATCTGTTCGCTAAACACTTTAATGTCTGCCATGAATAAGCATCCTTTCCAAAAAGAATGAATGATTCTATCATGCCGTTCGCAATGTCGGCAAATTGTGCGCAATTTCGCACGCGCTTCAAGTAGATTATTATGCTCCGTACCTGTATCTCACGAAAATCAGGGAACCTTCGCAGGCAAACAATGAATGTCTGCCAATTGAATGTATTCGACATAGCAGACGGGATGTTCAGGATTAGAAACTGCCATGGTCTCCGCAAAAGGAAACGGTCCGGGCAATTCCAGGTCTGGGTAATGAGTGCCTAATGTTTCCTGATACCAATCAAAGGGAAGCAAATCAGTTACTACAATAATAAGATCAGGGCGTTCCCCCAGGGCATAATGGAAATACCACATCGCAAAGATTGCCTTGTCTCCCTCTGCAAACACAATTGCATTCGCGGGAGCCTGGGCAAACACCTCCTTTCCAAAACGTTCTGCGCGTAAATCCCAGGACGCATCCACTTGATGCCAATGATTTCCCGCAAGTATAAATAAGTATAAAATAAAAATTAAACTACCCGTTATTCCAATTCGGCGGAACCGCTGAATAAATATATCCATAATCCCGTCCAACCCCAATCCAATCCAGATTGCAAAACACAGGAAGGCCGGAATCAAATACATAAATGAATCATGGGTCGCATACACAATCGCAAAAGTAATAAACGAAAAGACGATCCAGATCGTATTTCCATACAGGCGGGACGGTTTATAAAAGACAACCAAACCTATTAAACCTATAACCAGTCCGGGTATGCCAAACTGTTCAGTCAATAGCGCCGCCACCGTTTGAACTCGCAACCAGACAGAGGATAGTGTCAAAACAAAGAGTTGATCCTGATACAGTTTCCCTGAGACCAACCATGCGAAACCTTCCAAGGTCACTGGATTGCCCCAGTTTACAGGCGGTTGCGACAAGGCACGCAGGGGCAGGGTGAGATATGCCAGGAGTCCAATTCCAAGCCAAGCCAATCGACGCAGAAGGGAATATATGCCAGATTGTAGTTTCTGTGCTGAACGAATTTCACCGGTCAGGGTTGGTTTGTGTAAAAATGTTGAGGGCACGAGAAGCGGTAAAAGCAGAATGATCGTAATATGATTTCCCATTGCCAAACCAAAAATGAGTCCCGCCAAGCGGTCCAGGCGTTTTTGTGCAAAAGGTAAAAGTGAATCTTGAGAAGATAAATAAAGGATAAGGATCACAAAAAGGGCGTGCAAGGTATAAACTTCTGTGATTACTGCCTGCGACCAGATCAGGGGTGAGAGTCCGAATGCATAAGCCGCAGCCAGACCAGCCAGCCAATTTTCGCCTCCATTCACAGGCGTTAGTGAGCGGATTACCAGATCATAAACAAATAGCGCGGTAACAACCGCCGCCAGTGCAGACATCAAACTGGTTCGAAACGCCAGGGTACCAATTGGCAACAGCTGAAATAAACGGGCAACTAACAGGTAAACCGGGTATCCGGTAGGATGAGCCACGCCACCTGTCGCGGCAGCCGTAATCAAGTCTCCCCCATCCGAGCCGTCGTTTGCCCAGGTCAATCCAGTTGCCATGCTATTTAAATAGACCAGCATAAGGGAAAGAGACAGTATCCCGGGCGCAATATATCGAACGAATTTAGTCATACGCTGTATCTTTAAACAAGAACAGGATAGAGACTTTCGCCTCCATCCTGTCAGGACATTCAACTACATAATCAATTTTACTTGCCAACAGGAGCGTAAACTCCAGTATGGTCTGTTGCGGGGGCGCAAGCCATCCCATTTTCAATGGTCGTTTCAAGCGGAGCCCAATCCGGCAGCGCTGAACCGGGAGTTTCATCTTTTGCATAATAGAAGAAGATTGTCGTCTCCTTGTCTGGAATGGCAGCAAAGCAAATCTTCCACTTTCCTTCATCCGCATTTATGTTCGTGTCAGTTCTGAGATTGCTCTCCTTGAAATGATACACGTGACAGCCTGGAAGATAGAGCAAGCCTGCATTATCAGGGAAGGGAACATTGGAAGATATTTCGACATTCTCCTCCACATGCACTTCGTTCGAAAGATCGGGGATATGATAGTCAACAATGATCGAGCAAAGTCCGCCAATATTGTATGTCCCGGATTCTGTGATTACAACTGTACCTGTATTCGGAATTATACCTGCGCCTCCACCTTGAGATGTAAATGTCGGAGGTTTAACGGTACCGCCTGGGGATCCAAAAGATGTTATAGTCTGAGCTTGGTTACCAGCTCCGCCTGGAGAAACAACCTGTTGGGTTCCGGTATCGGTTCCAGTATCGTCATTAAGGCGTCTGCCGCCAGGCGCATACACACCAGTATAAATGGCGGGAGCACAGGCGAATCCGTCTTTGACCGTCGTGGTCAGTGGCTGCCAGTCTGCAGAACCGTCATCAGGATAATAATAAATTGTCAGCTGCTCATCCGGGCGGTCGCCAAAGCATACTTCCCAACTTCCGTAAGTGGGACTCATCTCCGCTGTAACCACGTCCATTACGGAATGTACAACATGACATCCGGCAAGGTATAGCTGGTCCTCGTATGAGTAGGGAACCTTGCGGGAAACATCCGCAGGAACATCCACGGCCAATTTGGCGCTGGCTCCCGAGCCCGTGTAAACAGCATTGAACTCGCAAAGCCCACCGACAGTAAAAGTCCCGGATTCAGTAACGTCAATTTCTGAAAGCGGACGTGCCGCACCGGATGGCTGCCCACTCGCCCAAGCTGGGCTGTTCCTGGCAACCCCAATAACCGTCAGCACCAGAACAAGAACAACGAATATTTGAATATATTTTTTCATATCGCATCTCCTTGTGAAATATGCGCTTATTCTATACCAAAATTTATTCGGGACACTTCGGATTTGGAACGGATTTACGGGAGGCTGAAAACAACCTCAAATTCAATATCTTTCCTTAGGTCGGTCTGGTAGAGGATGTTATCATTCTCAACAATAGACCCAGTTGTGTCTGTTTCGATTAAGGCGCCTTTTGGAAGATGTACTCGGATTGTGATCGGCACCGCCAAAGTGCCGGGCTGTTTCTGCACCTTGAGATGATAGACCATCTGACCGGAATCCGCTTCAACTTTTAGTATATCGGCAGGTAATGCAAATTGAAAACTCATGGGCAGGGATTGTCCACCCAACAGGACCTGCAAGGTGCCAAACGCCTGAACCCCGTCAATTTCCTCCTCTAAAATATCCACCTGTCCTTGTTTTTCCTGCTTAAGGATCATCCAGTTATCAGGCACAAATTGGGGCGTAGCTTCCAGAAGTTTCGTTCCCTCTTTCACATACACGCGTAGATAATTCCAATAACAATCCGTGATCGGGTATTCCTTTTCACCTACCGCCCAAGCTTTATTCCAATGCTTGCAAAAAGTGACCGCAGGGGCATTGTTTTTGTGAAAGACCGTAAGCGACGCGGTTGGAGTTAAAGGCTTGGTCAGATCAATATCATAAGACAAGCTTGATTCAACAACCGAATTGGTTTTATTAAAACCAATATTGGAATCCACCACCATTAAGAAATCGCCCATCTCGGGGCGGAGGGCTCCGTCCCAGTGATAGCGTTCCAGGAGGGGTGTCATCGTTGGGCTATCCAATTGAACTAACACGTGGCGCTCGTCCAAAGCCTGCAACAGCATTGTGGAAAGCTTTTCCCATTGCACTTCTCCGCTGAATATTTTTGTGATCAAGGCGCGAGTGAGTTTATTGATAAAAACCTTATTGGTCCAGCCGGGAGTGGCAAGATCTGCCGCAGTTGGGGTTTTCGCGGCCCGCATATAAGCGACCACATTGTTTGCATCAATCAGGTAAGACACATCATCCACCTGAATGGGACCAGTCACACCCAATACCCTGACCAGCATTTGCTGGTCAAATGCGATCACCCCATCCACCGAATGAGAGTTTGTGTAAGAATACAGATATTCAGCATACAAGGCGGCAACGGGATAGTCCGTGAACCAGTTTGCATCCCTGAAAATCAACACAGGGCTGTTCATATACTGACTAAGCTGCCAGGGAGCCGCAGGATACGGTTTATCCCAATTGTCCAAATATTCAGAACCCTGAAAGTTCAAGCTGCTAATACTGCCGCTCTTTATTAGCAGGGTGCCTCCCGCGGTAATAAATCCACCGGTAGGGCGCAGCTCATCTTCATTTTGAACCAATAACAGGTAGGTCTTGGGACCTTCGCCCGTTGCCCCCATCAGGCGCGGGAATTCCACAGCAACCGTCAACCCATCCTGCATTAAGTCCATAACCGGATCCACCTTGTTTACGATCAGGTCACGCACCTCAGGAGACAGGCTGTCCGGGGTCAGACGACTTCGGGCTGCTGCGGCTTGACCCAATGCCTGCTGGGCATCCATCAACTGCGGCTGGGCTTGATACATTAATTCGGTCAAACGGGATGGGCTGAGACTTGCCAAATCGTCCTCTTCCACCAGCGGCAAAACAGCCCGATAGGATAAATCCACAGAAGCCAGTAGGGAATCGGCCACATCCACTAAATCCTGAATGGAAGTCAGTTCGCCGCCATAAACGGGTACCCACCCCAACCATGCACCCATCCAAAAATAGGATTCCGTTTCATTTTTTAGCTTTGTAAAATCCTGTCTCAAAGCAGTCAGGGCTGGGTCAACTGCCTTGACTCGCTCCAACCTGGGAGTTGGCTCTGCGATCAATTCCTGAATGTGCGACACATCCTGACGGACAAGTAAAGCCAGCTTATAAATTTTCCAAGCCTTAAGCCCGCCGACCAAAATAAGACCCAACAATATCAGGAGTATTAGAGGAATCACAAAACGGCGGCTGCCTGACTTTTGAATTTTTCTATTTTTATCTTTGCCATCTGAAAAAAGAGACGGATCATCCGCCCGAAGGCCTGTCTGCCCCTCCTGTGAGATTTGCACTGGCTTTGAGAGAGACTTGGACAAATAATTTTCACGCGTCAAAATAACATCTGCCAGACGCATTAATCCTTTTCTATGCCAGTCACTAATTGTGCTGTTTGGAGCAACTTCCAATTCATTTCCGACCAATTTATAGGCTTCTTTTTCCACATCGGAGAGCGAGTCGTCCGATTTTCCATAAACGAACAACAGAATACTCTGATCAATACGCCCCCACGCATCGCGCAGAGAGTCGGGGGAAGGGGCACCAAATGTAAGCGGAGCAAAATACTGGGCGGCCAGAATCCCAAACTCTCCCCAGCGGGTGTCAAGGCGTTTACCGTGTTTGGGCGGCGTGCTGGGCTTCATTTGGGTGAACAGTTTGTTGATGGCAAACACAAGCCGATGTCCGGGACTTTTATCCTGTAAACCAGCTGCATCTGCATCAATCTCCTGCATAATCGGGCTGGAAGTCCATGGGTGCGAGTCGAGCAGTTCAGTGTGAAGGCTGTTCTCAAGGATATATTTCAGGTTTTCAAGATATTCAGAGGGGATATTAACCATTTTTGGGTATACTTTCAGTTTAAAATTTTGGTACGATGTACCCGCCCACAAATTGAACCACAATCAAGGTGAAAAAGCAATGCATACCAATTTAGATCACGGCCGATCCTGGCGTAAATGGGCTCCGTCACTTTTCTTTGCAATTGCCATATTCCTGTTTTCATCCGTCCCGGAGAAGGAAATTCAGCAATCCTATGACAGGCTGGCAATCACATTACATACAATTTCCGCCACGGCCACAGCGGAACCTGTCGCATCCACCATACAAACAATTTCCGCCACTTCCACAGTTGAACCTGCACAAACGCTTTCTCCCACGCTCCCTCCCGCCCAGCCTGTTGCCACCCCTATTCCGAAAATACCTTTCCCCGCAGTGCCCGCGTTTCTTTCTTTTCTACAACTGGACTGGCTGAAAGCCGGGCATATCGTCGGTTATTTCTGGCTGGGATTGACGGTCCTGTATGCCCTTTCCGCCCGTTCGCGTTGGTCGCCATTCATTGCGATAATATTGTGTTTGCTATACGGCGCAAGCGATGAGTTTCACCAGAGATTTGTCTCCGGACGAATCCCATTAGCCACAGACGTTTTAATTGACACTCTGTCCGCATTGATCGGGATTGCAGTTCTGCTGGGTATGAGAAAATTGAAGGCTTTTTTAAGTCACTCTCAAAAATAAGCGCATTGTAAATATTGATGAAAGGGGTTGATAACCGTCTGTTTATAACCCCACCTTACACGGTACATCCCGACGCTCGCGATGTACCGTGTAAGGTGTTAGTTTTTAAATCAAACCTTGGGGGTGGAGCGTAACGTCCGTTAATAATAAAGGTCAATATTATGTAACTGCAACGTTCAAGAAGCAAAGTCCACACTACACTGTGTTTAGAAATATCGATAAATGGCAAACCTGTCGAAAGGCAGGGACGCAAAGTCATGGGTCTAAAGTTGTGGAAACACAGCCAGGATCGCCAGACCGCCGAAATTCACTATTTGTGTTTTCTTCCGCGGGTCTGGCAAAAGCCAGACCCGTTTTTACTTGAACCTTATCAACCAAAAAGATCGTACCGATAAATCGCAAACCTGTTGAAAAACAGCGACGCAAAGTCATGGGTCTAAAGCCGTGTCCACACGGCCATGATCGCCAGACCGCCGAAAACGAGCTTTCAGGATTTCGAACGCTTATTGCGCAAAAAAATCTGGATGCTCATAACTAAAGGAGCTCCTTATGGCATCCAGATATCAATTCGCACAATTAAAAAATCGAATATTCGCAGGCGCGTTCGTTTGTATTCTATTCTGCTTATTTGCGCCCGCGGCGCCGGTTTACGCGCATGATATCCCCAATACATTACCTGACCTAGGCACGTTCATCGAAATCATCAAAGATGGAAATGCAAGCAGACTGCGCGGGGTATATATTCCCAGTGTGATGGCGCTTGCTGTCGTACAACAGCCTGCCGGACAGCCTGCTTATGTCTCCAGCAAAAAGTCGGTTGTAACACAATTCAACATGGCTGCAGAAGCGGGCAATGTGGGACTGCTGGCACACAACACACTTGCAGGCAGATTTTTCTCGAAAATCAAGCAAGGTGACCGGATCATTCTGATCTATGGCGATGGGCGCATTGAAAGTTTCATGACGCAAAGCATCCAGCGCTATCAGGCTTTGAAGCCGCTGAGTCCCTACAGCCCATTTGTGGATATTGGGTCACAAAAATCACTTTCCGCAGAGGCACTTTTCAACAAAGTTTATCGCGGCAAACATCATCTCACCCTGCAAACGTGCATCGAATCCAACCACAATCCAAGTTGGGGCAGGTTGTTTGTTTTGGCAACTCCGATTAAAAATGAAACAATCAACTACCTGGTTTACAATCACCCCACCTTAAAAGGAAATCAGAGCATGGAAAATTACATGCAGAAATCAGAATCCAGAAGAGAAGAGATAAATTTTAGCCCTTCTGGCATCCGCTTGAGATCAGCCTTTTTGATGGCAGGTTATTAACTAGAAGCAAGCACCTGCTGGTTTTCCACCAGGGAACGATAGTATTCGCTGGTTAACATCAATTCGTGGTGCGATCCAATGGCGACCAAACGTTTCTCGTTAAGCACCAAAATACGATTGACATTTTTCACAGTGGTCAAACGGTGGGCGATCAGGAATACCGTCCGCCCCTGAATCATGCCTTTCAACGCCTCAATGAAGGAATTCTCTGTCAGGCTATCCAATGCAGACGTGGGTTCATCCAAAATAAGAATATCGGGGTCTTTGATCAGCGCGCGCGCAATTGCCACACGCTGTTTCTGTCCTTCGGATAAATTCACCCCGCTCTCCCCTACCAGCGATTGATAGCCTTGCGGCAAGCCGACGATAAAGTCATGGATGCCGGCTGTCTGTGCGGCTTGAATTACATGCGCCTCGTCCGCTTCGAGATTGCCATAGCGCAGGTTTTCCAAGATCGTGCCGGAAAGTAAAAGGCTGCTCTGCGGAACGTAACCAATGCGCTGACGGAGAGATGCCAGCTCGTAAGCAGAAGCAGGTCGCCCGTCAAATAAAAGATCGCCTTTCGTCGGTTGATAGAGACGCAGAATCAAGCTGATCAGGGTCGTCTTGCCAACTCCGCTTGGACCGACAATAGCGATATGCTCACCCGCCTTCACATGAAAAGATAAATTTTCCAGCACCGACTCGCGCCCATCATAAGAAAAAGTTGCGTCTTTGAATTCGACTTCGCCTTTGAGCCGCTCAACCTTTTCACCCACGCCCAGATTTTCCTCCGGGACAATGCTGTACAAAGCCGAAACGCGCGCCAGCGACGCCAGCGCATTTTGCATTTGCAGATTGGTGGAAGCCAGCGCCATGGCAGGCCCGTAAACATAGCCCAAATACGATTGGAAAGCGGTCAGGGAACCAAAGGTCCAATCGCCCTGAATGATCCAATACGCGCCCGCCACAAAAACAATGGCATTCGCCAGTCCAGGCAGTGCGCCGATCAATAAATTGGCAAGCGACCCGACTGTGGTCTGTTCCAGGCTAAGCTGCTGGGATGCCTTCCATTCGGAGATCATGCGCCCGACAGTGCGTTTTTCAGAGGCAAAGGTCTTGATCAGCGTGGTGGAAGCCAGCGACTCTTGCAGGCTGCGAGAAACATTGGCGTTCTGTTCCATTTGTTCGTGGCTAAGTACGCGCATTTTGCCGGAAAAATAATTCAGCATCCAGACCAATAAGGGCAATAGTACCAACACCGCTAACGCCAGCCGCCAATCCAGAAAAAACAAAAACGCCACTCCGCCTATGAAACGTAGAACGCTACTGAGGGCAAACACCAGTGTCCGCGAGAAGAACCACTGTATGCCATATACATCCTGCTGGATGCGGGACATGAGATAGCCAGTCTCGGTTTCATCAAAAAAGGTTTTTGGGGAATGCAGAAGTCGCTCAAACAAGTCGCTCTGGATATCCAACATGACAACCTGCTCGAAACGGGTAAAGTAGAAATTTTGGATGGTTCCCAAGCTCATACCCAGCACTTTGAGTCCTCCCAATAGCAACAATGCCAGCCATAATTCATCCAACCGGCGGGCAAGGATGACATCATCAATCAGGTAGCGGTAGATTAAGGGTTGGGGAAAAACCAACAGGGAGGAGAAAAGCACAAGCGCTACGCCCAACAAACCCTTGCGCCAGTGACGGTCCAGGTAAAGCTGTAGTCTGCCCAAACGGGTGAGGAGTGAATCCCCCGCCTGCCCGTCTGAAATTTTATCCAGTGACGCGACTCGTGAGAGACCTGCTTTGAGCGATTCAAGCCAGGTTTGCATAACTATAGGTTTTCCTTCGTGTCCTATTACAGCGCAAGGTTGAGTGTAGAAAATACAAAAACCTGGTCTGTCATCTCAGCTGAACAGCGTTTCGGATACGGATTTGCATCAATTTTGGCGATTTTCGATCCAAAATTGGCGCGAATCCAACTGATTCTTACTCCATCTGCCTATCGTCTTTTTATTGCTTTATCGCTCTCGCAACGTAGCTAAACTGACTCAATTAGGCATTTTACCCGTAACTTTGCGCTGTAATATTAGTTCAATTCTTGCTAATTAGCGAAACTCGAGGCTGAGGCTTGAGTAACGAACAATAGCCAAATAGCAAGTTATGCTCCATTGCATTTTTTATGTTTAGCTAGCTTATCCGTATTCAAAGACTCCAACGGCGGAGGAATGACCAGGTCAAAGGGTTTACGACAGGCGAATTTATTGCTGACAGAATCCCAAGTGGCGATGGTGCGGCCCCGGTAGAGATACTTGACTAGGAACCCCTGCCCGATACTAAAACACACCCGCACCATCGCAGGCCGCCAGAATAGGACTGCCAGTCGTTTTTGGCGAATGAAGTTATAGGGACGCCAGAACAGGCGGCGCAGGAACAGGTCTATGGCCAGCCAAAGCCACAAAAAACGCGCCCACCACAGACCGGGCTCACCGTTCAGTACCCTAACCAGACCGCGCTGGGTTTCGACAAACTCAACCCGCCCAATCACCTGCCCCGGCAGAACCGGCGGGTCATTGCTACGGTTGTGGTCGCCACGGGTGATCAATTCTAGCGCAGTTATCATTACAACACGATGCACAACAATTTCAGATGGATTAACAGAATCCGTCTCACGAAAAACAATCACATCCCCCTTTGATACTGAATCAAACGGCATAGAAATAATAGACAGTGCGTCACCCGGACAAAAGGTGCCCTGCATACTTTTGCCACGATAAAAATATTTGTCCGTCACTATTTCATCACAGATTCAATCTCAAGCCAATTAACTTGCGTTTTCGGGAATCGCATCAAAAAACATGGCGCTTGCTTACAAGCGCTATGCAACATCGAATATAACTTTACACGCAATTCTTCAGGCAAAAAGTACGTATTCCCTATCTGCTCATACCAAATATTCTGCAACATATCAGTCGGCTTCATCACTTCAAGCCCAAAGGATTCGGCCTTGTCAAGTAAAAAAACACCACCAAGCCTTGCTCTTTTATATCCACTCGTCACCCTGCCAAAAGGAGTGCTATGCACAAATACTGTACCATCGTCAGTTGCCCGCAAAATAGTCTGGTCATCGCTTAATACATCTTGACTAGAAGCCATTTGCGAAACCGTAGTTTTACCACCTCCAGATGGCGCGATAAAAAGAGCGGCAAGTCCGTTTCTAATGACTGCCGAACTATGAATCAAGCCCGCAGAAAAAGCTGGCAGGAATGCTGAAAAGATTTGCCGCAACATAGGAGCGTAAGAGAGACCCATGTAACCTATTTCATATTCGGGTTCAGTAGATTGCGTACCGCCATCAACTGTATAAAAAAAATCCAGTTCATTGTTGGAAAAGTTTCGAATAACTACTCGATTTCTTCCAGCCACCACGTTAATTTGCTCGGTTTGCCCTATTATGGATAGCAACCTATGCCGCCAGGACAATTTCTGCCCGGACGACAAATCGTTTTGAGCTGAAAAACTGCTTGAGTCTGAACCATTCGACAGTAGAACTGTTCGATGAAAATTCTGCCAAATATCCGGCTTAGTGTCAGGAATCAAGAAATGCTTAAAATTTCCCCTACTTAAAAGCGGCAGTGGAACATCAACCCGTGTGGCAAATACAATATCGGCTATTCGATGTGTAATAGTAATGACGCTCATCTAATCTCATATTCTCTCTTTTTATTTATTTTTTTTGGGGGGATCATGCAAAAACATAAAAATACGCAAACCTGCGTTGCGTATTTTTAGACGAATAGGCATAAACTATGCAATACTGCAAAACTCACTTTTTAACTCTCTGCAAATCTGCTGAGATATACCAGTATCTGGGCAAAATTAGCAGGTATAAGTCTCACAGCCTGTATCTCTGGTGGCAGGCAACAAAGTGTCCTTAGATTCGTCCTGACATACAATAGTGACTTTTGCAGTAGTGCCGAAACATACTGTTTAAATGCACAATTTCGTCATTTAATTAGTACAACATATATTCTCCTTAACAGAGAACACTCAAGTAAAAGTATCTATTTTTTGAATAGGTTACTTTACGCCCACGTTCCGACACCACACGTATTGCCAGCAGCGGAACCTACTGGGAAACACTGAGTAGTGCCTACTGGAGTTGTACCAACCTGGCAAAGATTACCAAGGCTTGGGCTGCCACCAACAGGATCGCAATTACCAGGCTCACCGTAGCTAAACCCCTGGCTGCACCCCTGCCATGGGAACTGGCCAGCACTACACACACCCATAGGTCCAACATCCTGACCAACAACACTTCGGCCAGATAAATTCCTGGACATGGGCGCTTGATAAACTCGACGAGGTGATTGGTTATTCATATTTTTCTCCTTATGATATTGCTTTTTAAACATAAAAACCTTGAATTGGCAAAGAAAAACAAAAGAAGTCTAAGCAATTGAGCTGTCAATCAGCAGCATCATTGTTCAAGACAGCAAGCCTTGAAATTGGAAAAAGGGCAGTTTCATAAGCCCGCTGGCAAAACCAATAAGATGCACCAAACCTGCCGGTTGCATGGTAATTTTCTGCAACACAAGCCCCCATGCATATTTCACGATGTATGCACTGTCCACAGACACCATCCAGCGCTACAGGTATGCTAACTCTTAATGATTTAAGCCCGGGATTTTCTATCCAAACATTTGCGACACTATCTTTTCCCAGTATACCATAACACAGTTCTGGAATATGAGTACCAACTCCGCACACAGCCAATTGCCCAGTGTGCAAAATACCCAAGATACCCATTATTCCGCATAAACTGCCATTAACCTGCCTCAGGAGAGAACTCAGTTTACGAAAAGCGATCGGCCAACTGTAGTGCAATGGCAAAGATGTCTGTTTTTGCAATATTCCTTCAACCCAGTTTCCCAATTCTATCAAATGCTGAATATCAAACACCTGCCCGCGCTCAATCATTTTTTCGCCTCGGCCCGATGGCTGAATAAGATTAAACTTGACTGAAGAAGCGCCAAGTCCTTCGGCCAAATGCACCAAACTTTCAATCTCAGCGGCATTATTCTTATGAATGCTCATAATCACCTGAGGGTGCAACCCAACGTCAACCAGGTAACGAATACCCTGAACCGCGCTTTCGAAACTGCCCCTCACGCCGCGAAAAGCATCATGGGTTTCAGCAGTAGCCCCATCCAAACTGATGGAGATATTATTAAGAGTACCTTTTTCCTTGAGATAGTGAGCAATCTCTACGGTGACCAGCGTTCCATTGGTTTCAATCATCAGTCCAAGTTCTTTTTCCCTGATTAAATCCACAAAGCGCAGAAAATCGGGGTGTAGCAAGGGTTCGCCGCCAGTCAGTTTAACACTGCGCAGGCCAAGCGGCATGCCCTGCTCGAGAGCCAAGGCAAACAGGTCGTAATCAAGGTGACCGCCGGTGCCACCATGCATCTGGTAAGCCGGGGTCAAATAGCAGTGCTGGCAGGCAAGGTTACAGCCGCCGGTCAGGTAGGCATAATAGGTATTCAGGGGCGGAACACCCACAGGCAGTTCAAGTTTACGTTCAAGCATGAGGTTCACCATTATTATACAAGGTTTGTGAAGCAACGGATAAGGAATTAAGATGGTCTTCGTTTTTGAGAATGCGGTAACAACTTTCCGGGCTGCGGGTGTTGTAATCGCCATTGGCATACAATGCCCCGCCCGGGCAGCCTCCAGCGCAAAAGCCCTGATAGGCGCAACCCCGGCAGGTTTCGAGTGATTCGAGGGGAATTTCCCTACGCTGGCGCAGGCGCAGCATGTCAGGGTGATTTAGCCACAGGTCTTGCAGGCTGTCTCGGCCAACCTGGCCCAACACCACTGTGCTCAGAACATGGCAGGGAACAATAGTGCCGTCATGATTAACAGCAAGATTGGTAAATACCCCACCACAGGAAGTCAACCTGCCACGCCCCGGGAGAGAGGTCTTGCCCTCGGCCAGCATTTCGTCAATAGTCTTCAATTCGCGCGCCAGCACCAGCGGCCCAGCCTGGGCAATGATGCGGTTGTTGTACTGTTCGGATAGGCGCGTCAGCACCTGCATGGCCTGCTCGCGCTGGGCCGGGGTCAGGATAACACCCTCCTCCGTGCGGTCAGTCGCTCCACAGGCGTAGGCTTCATTGGTGCTGAAGGAAGGCAGTCCCACTTCTTCGAGCAGTAGGCGGGCCACGTTTTCGAGGTCGTCCACATTGTGGCGGTTAACCGTCACCCGCACCGTGACTGGATATCCGGCTTCCTTGAGCAATTTCAGCCCGCGTAAAGCACGCCCGAAACTCTTCGGGCGGCTGAGGTCATGCACCTCGGCGC
>DYDH01000098.1:15753-16537 GCA_020717985.1 Herpetosiphon sp.
CCACCGAAACTTGGATGGAATCAAGCCGCTGGCGACGTTTTCCCATCTCGAATTGCTTGAGGGTTTCTTCGGTAATCAAGGTGCCGTTGCTGAGCAGGCTGTAGCGCATATGATTGGAGATGATGCCGTCAATCAACTCAAACAGGTCGGGACGGGTAAATATCTCCCCTCCAGTCAGGGTGACAGTCATCACGCCCATCTGTCCCAACTCTTCAAAAAATGCAAGCCAGCGTTCGGTGGACAGGTTGGTACGCGCCACCATCTCATCGGCATAAAAACAATACTGACACGCGAGATTACATTTACCAGTAATCGCAATATCCACATGCTTTGGGGTAGACATTACCGTTAAATCGCTCATGATTTTTTATTTTCCTATCTACTTAGAAGATTTCTTCGGCACACCTGCCCTGGCGGACGAGGCCAGGGAAGACCGCCTCGCAATGACATTATTTCTCCACTGTACCAATAAATCCACTTGCCAACATTCCATCCACAAATTCCTTCACATCCCCGGTCACCTGTTCGGACGGAACTTCATCAAAGCCTTTTTGAACTTCATTCACAATTTCTTCCAGCGTACGAGCAACATCACATTGCTGCCAGATAAACAAGCCTGTGATATTGATAACTTTAACTTGATTGGTATCGGGGTTGAAAAGCAATGCACCCTCGTCCGGATCCTCTTCACGCAGGACCACATCCGGATTTCGCAAATAATAGGTTGCAACAACAGTTGTCATATTCTTACTCTCCTGAAGGTCAGTTTGAAGTTCAAGGACTC
>DYDH01000372.1 GCA_020717985.1 Herpetosiphon sp.
CAAGGAACATGCGCGAAAACCCGATCAAAAAAATTACCGCGATGGAAACAACCCAAACCCAGGTACGCTTGCTGTAAGCCGCAAACATTCCCCAAACACTCGCCGCAAGCTGTGAATGACCGGAAGGAACCCCAAACGATGTTTCCGTTGACCACAGCGCGCGGACATGCGAACTCACCCAATACGGTCGCGGTCCGGTAAAAATTAATTTACCCACATAGTTGAACAGGTTGCTGGTAACGAGAATAAGACCCACCCGCAAGCCAAGAGCCGAGTCAACACTCCAGTAGATCAACGGCAATATCAGCAGAAAGAATTCCTCGTTGCCGAGATAACTAAAGAAACGCATGGGAGCGATAAACCAATCTCCGAAAGCACTTTGAAGGGCGATAATAAAGGCGATGCCACTTTCGATAAAGACCTGCATATAATCCTCCGGTTTATTAGCGTATATAGTTGACGAACATGCGGGCTTTATTGTACACTCAAACCATGGAAATTTCATCTGCTCCCGACAGTGTTATCCAGCGTTCATCGAGCGGACGTTTTTGGGATTGGCGCGCCGTGCTGCTCGTCATTGCGCTTGTGGAAATATCCAGTACGCGGCTGGTGGAGACGGAATGGACTCCCTTTCTTTACTTCACGCAAAACATGGGATTTATCGGCTTCATTTTAGGGCTTGCGCTTGGGAGCAGTTATTTTTCACGTCAAACTGTCATGCGTCTCTCGGCGGGTTATACGCTCCTCGTGCTCCCAGCCCAACTGTTGAGCGCTGTGGAAAGAACGGACTGGCTCTGGCGCGATATTGTGACGCTCCTCAGCCGTTTATTTATTTCATTGGATCAGTTCATCAAAAACAAGCCGGTTGACGATCACATATTTTTTATTTCAATTGTCACCCTGATCTACTGGGGCATTGGTCTTTCCGCGGGATATTGGTTAACCCGACATCGGAATTTTTTGATCATGGTTTTACCGTCCGGGCTGGCGATACTAACCGTACATGTCTTTGATTCGGCACAATCCGGGCATATTTGGGAATTGGGCATTTTTATCTTTACGGCATTGATCCTGCAGGGCAGGATGTATTTTTTTCAAAACCGTTCCTTATGGAAAAAAACCCAGTTCCTGCTTACAGATGAAGCCGTTACCGACCTCGGACGGGGAGCGCTGGCTGTTGCCGCCATTGTAGTATTTGTTTCATGGTCATTGCCCGGCTGGGTCAGCAGCATCCAATCTGCGGCTCAGGCATGGGACGATTTCTCACAGCCCATTTTGGAGAACTATTCCAATGCGGTCAGCGCCTTGGATTCACCGTACGCCGAAAATAATGCGGGCGGGGATTTTTACAGTGCCGTACTCCCCCTCGGTCAACAAGCGGCCGTGAGCGCCGTTCCGGTATTTACTGTTAAAGCAATGGATGATAAGTTCGTCCCCATCCGAAGTTACTGGAAAGGCAGGGGATACGACCATTATTTCAACGGTCGTTGGACAAATGTTTCCGATACAAGTGTTTCTTTCCTTCCCACCACTGATGAATTGAGCGTTGAATATCCGGACGCCCGTCATGCAATGGAATACACATTTACCAGCAGCGTAAATAAACAAAACCTGTTATACGCGCCCGCTGAAACAATATGGGCCAGCGCAAAAGCTGACATCAGGTCCACGCCCATCTCCGCGGAGATGATGGACGTCACTGCCTGGGTCGCCACCACAAGTCTTTTAAGCGGAGACAGCTACAGGATCCGCGCATTGATCGCCAATCCATCCATCGAGGAACTGCGTTTAACAGAGACGGAATATCCAGCCTGGGTCACTGACAGGTATTTGCAAGTCCCCGAAGAGATTGCCCCGCAATTAAGCGAACTGGCAACCGAGATCACCGCGCCGTACGATACCGTTTACGACAAGGCGCAAGCCATTACTTCCTATTTAAGGAAAGAGATCAAATACGAGACGAAGATCACCGCCGATCTTCCTGAAAACAAAGACCCTGTGCTATGGGTTTTATTTGATTACAAAAAAGGATTCTGCATGTACTATGCCAGCGCAGAAACGCTGATGCTGCGCTCGATTGGCATCCCCGCCCGCATGGCGGTCGGTTTTGCGGAAGGCGCCTACGATGAATCGGAAGGGCAATATGTTGTTGCTTATAAGGATTCACACGCCTGGCCTGAGGTGTATTTCCCGGGCATTGGCTGGGTGGAATTTGAACCAACGAGCATTCAGTTTCCCATTGAACGCCCCGAAACAAAAAACATAAATGATAAAACGACACCCGAACCAAACATCCCGGAGGATGCTGCGGTGAATCCGCTGGAGAACCCATCCGCGCATGAGCCCCCTGAATTAGACGAAGCGATTGATACCCTTTCAGAGGCAGACCGAACAAAAGTGCTGTATCGGAACATCCTGATCGCTGTGCTGACACTATTGACCCTGGGCATCGGTGTTTTCATCATTCGCCGCAACTCTCTTAATGACCGTTTGCCAGTATACTTGGCCAATCGTTATGAGCGGAACGGAAACGTTCCGCCGCGCTGGTTGAATCGCTGGGTACGCTGGTCAAATCTTTCCCCGGTTGAACGCGCATTTCAAGCTGTCAATTTAAGTCTATCCTGGCTAGGTCATCCGCAGCCAGTGCATATTACATCCAAAGTCCGCGCCGAAATTTTGATCAAACACCTGCCTTCCGCACAAGACCAGACGCTGTCTCTTTTACAGGAATACCAGAAAACGGTCTATACGCCTCAAGCGGGAAATACCGCCGCCGCCCATAAAGCAGCCATGATAATATTGTTAAAGACCTTACAAAACCTGATAAAAAAACCATGGACGACCACCCCGTAGGTCGCGCTTGCAGCGTGATAGCCATGTTACATACGTGACCTGCATTTTCATGGTCAAGAAGTCTCTTGAAATTTCCTGATACCCGTTATAATCAATAAAGTATCTCTTATGAATGAACAAACCCGCCCTACAACAATACCCGATCAACTCCTGACACTTGGCATGCAGGCGGGAAGAATTCGC
>DYDH01000373.1 GCA_020717985.1 Herpetosiphon sp.
CATAGGCGCTCATGGCAGTAACTTCCTTAAACTTTGAAACCAAGTGGTATTTTTTTCATGGGATTCGGGTTCGGGCGAAACTGGAATCAGTTTGCGTAAATGAAAAACCACGACCGAGACATTGTCGTCTGTTTCGTGGTGGATGGCCAGATCAATAAGGTTTTGGCTGATCTCATTGACAGAATAAGACTGGCTGGCGACGCGCGCAAAGTCATCATCTTCAATGACCGACCAAACGCCGTCAGAGCAGAGTATCAGGCGGTCATCTTCTTTCAATTTTTTCTGAATAATATCAGGCTGGACGAACAACGCCGTACCAATGGATTTGGTTAATATCGAACGCTGGGCATGAGTGCGTAATTTATCGGAGGAAATTAATTTCGAGCGCACCATGTCACCCACAGTTGTGTGGTCATCTGTCAGGCAGGTGGAACGCCCATCGCGAATCAGGTAGGCGCGGCTATCGCCGACATGCGCCAGATAAAGTATTTCGCCGAAGATGTAGGCGACGGTCAGGGTTGTGCCCATTCTTCCTGCATCCATTTGTTGAGCCTTTTGATAGACTTTGAGATTCGCCGCTTCGACTCCGCGCTGCATTGCCTTGGGAATGGGACTGCCATTTTGGGCGGCAAATGTGGCGGTGAATGACTCCAACGCAAGGTTGCTGGCTACTCCTCCATGAGCATAGCCGCCCATGCCATCTGCAATGGCAAAAAGTGAGCCGTGCTCAGGGGAATGATTATTGTCGGGCAGGTGAATGGAATCTTGATTATCCTCACGCACGGGACCGACAGCGCTTATTCCGCTGCTTTCAATTTGCGGGATGTACTTTCTCAAAGTGTGGAACTCCAGTTTTCAATCCCGAAGGGATGGCGTGATTCTCTCTCCAAAAAAATGACACCCCTTCGGGGTTATTTTGACCGTTTTGTACAAATCTTTAATCATTCCACCCCTTCGGGGTTGGTTTTGCACAGTGACATCAGTTAAATAAGCGATGTCACGCAGTATTCAATCCCGAAGGGATGGCAGGATTGTAGAAAATTTCGTACCGAAAAACAAATCCCGAAGGGATGACATGATTCTCCTCAAAAAAATGACACCCCTTCGGGGTTATTTCTTCCATTTTACAAAATTCTATAATCATTCCACCCCTTCGGGGTTGTGTAAAACCAAAACTAAATTTATTCTGACAATGATGATTTGCGTTTGATGAAATAATACGCCACGCTGACTAGAAACCATGCACCTGCAATTGAAAGTGCAATCAGGCTGGCTTGTGTGATGACACCGCCCGCGCCAAGTCCAATGTATGCGGCGGCAATGACAATACCGAGGTTGACCAATAAACCAAGGAGCGGCAGAAAAATATGGCGAAAAATGTTGAAGGATGAATCACCAATAAAAGAGATAATGGTCAAAAGACAGAGCAACGCATAAAGCAGGAACGCGCCCAAATTGGATGCCAGAATAATTCCCATTAAGACAGGCAGTCCGCCGATGATGCCGGCGGAGCCGACGATTGCCGAAACTGCACTGAGCAGGATCACTGTGTAGTAAGGCGTGGCATATTGAGGGTGCAACAGACCAAGGACATCAGGCATTTCTTCGTCGAGAGCCATGGCGAAACTAATGCGGACGCCGTTGTTGATGGCGGTCAGATTTCCGCCCAGCAAGGCAAGCGCCATTGTGAAGCCAATAAAGAGCATAAATGTCGCGCCGTATCCTCCAAGGAGTTGATTGCCAATCTGGAGCGCCATGTCGCTAATGGGCGCGTGGGAAACAGCCGCGTTAATATTCACGTTCAAGGCAAAGCCGGCAACGAAGTATCCGATCAGGTAGGCAAACGCGCCTTGAATGATAAGCCCCAGAACCGCGCCCCGGGGAATATCACGCTGTGCATTCGTTGCGGAAGCGTTGAAGGCTGTGGACGACTCGAAACCAACCATCAGGATCATCGCCAAAGCCGTCTGAAACAGCACCCCGCTCAAGTTGTGCGGAAGCAGAACCGAGGCGGCGGATGGGTAAATCCAATCGGCGGAAGAAAATCCAGCCGGATTCATCAGTCGGAAGGTAATCGCCAGAACAGCAAAAATGATCAGCGTTGTCAATTGGATGGTGTTGAGCACCACGCTGGTTGTGGTCGTTCCGGTAATTCCGCGCAAAGCCAGAAAACCAATAAATGCGGCGAATGAAACAGCCAGAAGGGCTTCTCCAAAGACCGTGGGATGATAGCCGAAATAACGCAGTAAATAATCTGCGAGGATGCCGATGAACGCGACCATCACGCCGGGGTATATCCAGTAATAAAGATGGGCAGACCAACCGGTTGCGAACTTGGCAATGCGCGCCAAAGTTTTGTGGCGCGGATTTTTCTGGCGGGCAAAGAAACGGTCGGCAAAATGATAGGCGCTGCGGAAACCCGCTTCGGGATAATGACGGGCTAATTCGCCAAACGATAACGAGGTCAGCAAGGCAGAGAGTAAAGCCAACAAAACTCCCGGCCAAATATCCGCCACGCCGTCAATTGCGGCGGCGGCCTGCACCTGATAGAGCAGCCACAAAAACGCCCCTGGCGCGGTCAACGCCATGGCATTGATGGTGATGCCGGTCAGCCCAAGCGTTTTACGAGATGGGTTGGGATTGGACTTAACGGTCATGCGGTACCTCGTCTTTGGAATCTGATTTCAACCAGGCTTCGAATTTTTCGATAAATAATACAAGCGGCCAAAGCATAACAATTCTGGCAGCGTTCACCAGAAATTGAAGCCATTGCAGCCAGGTATAGCCGCGGGTGTTGGTGCCATCCAATAGAATGCGGGCAAGGATTAGTCCCATTCCGAGATAGATTAAAGCGGGGGGAGAAATGGTTGAAGTAGTTTCATGCATGGCTTTTTTTCAATGTACCTGACTGGTTTCATATATACTTGTTGGCACGGTTATAAATTGCGTTTTTCTATTACCCTA
>DYDH01000007.1:0-22697 GCA_020717985.1 Herpetosiphon sp.
TGAGCATCAGTCTGTAATTTAAGGTAAAATATGTCCACCGGGGCGATGGCGGAATCGGCAGACGCAACGGACTTAAAATCCGTCGGTAGTGATACTGTGAGGGTTCGACCCCCTCTCGCCCCACACAAATGCCATTGCGAAAACTTGAGACTCCTCAACGAACGCAATGGCATCTTTGTCTAAAAGGCTGACCTATGTTTTTTACTCGACAGCAATTGGAAGACATCGAAGACAAGAGCCTTGCCAGTTATGGAATGCGAAGCAAGGACACCAAAGGACGCGCCTATCTGGATGGCGAGCCTGATTATCGCACGTCGTTCCAACGCGACCGCGACCGCATCCTGCACACCACCGCATTCCGCAGGTTGGAATACAAGACGCAGGTCTTCATCAACCTCGAAGGCGATTACTTCCGCACCCGCCTGACGCACACACTGGAAGTGGCGCAGATCGGGCGTACGTTAGCCCGTGCCTTGGGCGGCAACGAAGACCTGGTTGAAACCGTCTGTCTGGCGCATGATCTCGGTCACTCGCCGTTTGGACATTCGGGTGAGATCGCGCTTGCGCGCCTGATGAAGGACTTTGGCGGATTCGACCACAACAAGCAATCCTTGCGCATCGTCACCGAACTCGAACAACGCTACCCTGAATTTCCAGGCTTGAACCTGACTTGGGAAGTGCGCGAAGGCATGGTCAAACATGAATCGGAATACGACATTTCCGATGCGCGCGAGTTCAGTCCCGACCTGCGCGGCAATCTTGAAACGCAGATCGCAAACGTGGCGGACGAACTGGCATACACCACGCACGACCTCGATGACGGTCTGCGCTCGGGCATGATCACCCCACAGACACTGGACGGCACTGCCCTGTGGGAAATCCTGCGCGAGACGTACAACTGGCGCGGCGCAATTCTCAATGAAATGGAACGCCACCGCATGATCCGTCAGTTGGTTGGCTTGATGGTGACGGATATGTTGCAGGCAACCGAAACGCGCCTGAAAGACAGCAAGGTGAAAAGCGCGCTCGATATTCAAAAACTCAAGCACAACGTGATCGGCTACAGCGAAGAAATGCAGCGCCGCAACCGTGAGTTGAAAGACTTGCTTTACCGAAAACTCTACCGTCACTACCGCGTGGTGCGGATGCAGGTCAAGGCGGAGCGTGTCATCTCGGAATTGTTCCAGGCTTATCGCGCAGAGCCAGCCATTCTGCCAGACCATGTCCAGTTCTTCGTCGAAAAGCGCGGACTGGAACGTACCATCTGCGATTATATTGCCGGTATGACCGACCGTTATGCCATCGAAGAACATCAAAAATTGTTCAATCCCATTGAAAAACCGTAGTTTTTTTTCAAGCAAGGGGGAGAAAAAATTCCTTCCCCTTTATTCATAAATCAAAACACAATAGACGAGAGGAGCCATTTATATGACCCACCCCAACTATCTCACCCCCGAAGGCGAGGCAAAACTCAATGCCGAATTGCAGGAATTAAAAGGTCCAAGACGCGAGGAGCTATCTCAGCGGTTGCGATCCGCCATCCAAATGGGCGACCTTTCTGAGAATGCCGATTATCACAAAGCCAAAGAAGATCAGGGATTTCTTGAAGGACGCATTCAAGAGATCGAAGCCATCCTGCGTAACACGATCATCATCGAAAAAACACAGGGACAGGACTATGTCTTCATCGGCGCGCATGTGACCATTCAGGAAGGCAGCGAAGAGCCTGAAACCTATCATCTTGTCGGTCCCACTGAAGCGGATCCGCGCAAAGGGAAGATATCGCACGAATCCCCCATTGGACGTGCCTTAATGGACAAAAAAGTCGGCGAGATCGCCGAAGCCGATGCCCCCGGCGGCAAGATCAAATTCAAGATATTGAAAATCGAATAGCGCAAAAAAAGTAACTACTCAGAGCAAGACCCTAAATGTTTCTTTTGCAAACTGGACTTCTGCCATATCGAAAAAAACGCAATTCCGCATAACTTGCTATGAGCAATCTTGTCTACACCTATTCGAAGTGTAAACAAGGCAAAACCAAGGTCATTTTCAGTTTTTTTGGACTGACGGGTAGCGCGATTGAAAACCCAATAGCAAGTTATGCGGTACTGCAAAAAAACCTTTAGGGTCTGTTTTTCGAGGGGAAATTTTGACGGCTGAGCCGTTACAAAAAAGACCGCCTTCAAAATGAGGCGGTCT
Source organism: Herpetosiphon sp. (assembly GCA_020717985.1). Taxonomy (GTDB): domain Bacteria; phylum Chloroflexota; class Anaerolineae; order Anaerolineales; family Villigracilaceae; genus Villigracilis. Next base: position 2,200 of record DYDH01000007.1, read on the forward strand.
TTTTTTGATGATTAATTTTTAGCCTTGTCTGGGCCAGATTGCCAGTTCGAGTGTGATACGTTCGAAATAACTATCCGCTGGCAAAGCGCCGTGACCGTATTCCAAATCTACAACAGTTGCGAGCAATTGCAGGGTGGCTGTTTCCAGCAAAACCTGTGACTGCGGCTCAACCACTACCAGTTCGCCTTTGGGTTCGAGCCGGGCGCGGATGGCGGGGTCATTGAAGGCGTGTTTGGACATCAATACCTTGGTGGCGGTTTTGATGTCATTCTTATCGAAGAGCCAGATCTCGAGAGCGGTGACCTTCTTCGGTTCGCCCACGCCAATCGCTTCGGATACGCCCACGCCGTATTCGCCCATGAATTCACCGGCCTGTGTATCAATGCTGAATGATTCATCATACAGGTCGTCGCCGAGGACGTAGGTGGTCATGGTCTGCGTAATTGGCGGAGCCAGCCCAAGTTGTTCAAAATTGGTCTTCTCTGCCTTGCGGTTCATCTCAACCGCCTGCATGGTGGGAGTCACCTCGCCACTGCCGCGATTGCCGAGTAAGCGGTAGGCGTAAAAACCTCCCGCGCCCAACACGCCAAGCAAGAGAACAACAGCGCCAATAATGACCAAATTTCTGGTAGATGAAGACGAATTATTTTCTGTTGGCGCAGGCTGACCGGAAAGAACCTTTGTGATCAACTCGCCAAAGTTTTGTATTACTGCCGGGTCTGCGGTCTGCGGATTGGCTTGGATATTGCTAAAAGCCTGTTGCGCGCCTGTCCCAAGATTCTGCCAGCGTTGAACGGCCAGATTCGGTTCAGGGTTAAGGCGGTAGGAATCAATCGCCATGCGCAGGTAATCTTCCTGTAAATCAGCTCGCAGATACGATGGGGTCGCATCCACAAATTCCACAGGCGCAATCACCCACCCGATCAATAGCCCAAATATAAGTCCTCCAATAAACAAGGCAATTGGGACTATGGGCAGTTTCTTTAAAAGAGCAACGACAAACTGCATAAAAGACTCCTTTGTTCGGTTACTTTCGCCTAATTATACAACGTATTCTTCTTCCCTTGCATGTCAGAATGCTAGATTTATTCAGGCAGAAGACCATAAGCGGATTCCAATATATTCCGCCCAATATTGTTGAATTTGCATCCGCATTGCTTGCGGACTATCGAACAGGCTGCTGAGTTGGGATTTGTAGGCGGCGCTCGCATCCTGCCATGATCTCAAGCCTGAGTCAGTTATTCTATGTTTTTTTGCTTTCATCCCGGCAACTTTCGACGCCAATTCATCAGGTGACTTAAACAGGTAGGGAATATCCACATAGTAAAGGACGGGGCGCTGGAGCAATTCGACTGCGCGGCGCACGAGGATATGGTCAACGTGTGAACCAAGCCCAAGTTGGCAGACCAATTGATCGGTCGGTTTGAGGCGCGCGGAAATGGATTCTGCCATTCGAGCGGGTAAATCCTCCTCGTCCGCGTGTGGAGGAACAAAAATGTAAGAATACAACCAGTCTCCATCTTTGCCGCGCCTGTAAATACAATCCAGGTAATCAAAGTAAACGGTTTTCGCGCCGACAATACTTGCGGCTTTTGCATCTTCCGCGCGGCGGGCTTTGATAAGATCTGCGGCGGTGGGCATGCCCCACTCGAAATGAAGCAATTGCGTGTAGGGAGAGAGTTCTTCGGTGGGAGGAAAGCCGCACAGCAGCGTCCAGATTTCCACATCCATGCCCGCGCGGACTTGATCGTAGATGAGACCGCCCGCGGAAAGTACGGCATCATCCAGGTGAGGGGAAATATATATCCATCGCATGGGATATTTTTACCACAAAACAGCAATGGACTTTGGATGTCAATTCATGTAAACTTAAAAAAATTAGGAGCGCCCATGCAGGAACGACGTAAAGTACAACGTAAAAATTTGATGGCTTACACACAGGTCTTCGATCTGTATGGCGGGCATTTGCTTGGATATCTGGGTGACTTGCATTTACAGGGAGCCATGGTGATCGGCGAAAAAACGATGACAGAAAATACAGAGCTCATACTTGCCATCGAATTGCCTGAACTGCCAGGTATTACCCTATCGCGGATTACAATACCCGCCCGCGTGGCATGGTGTGATCAGGATATAAGCCCTGAGTTTTTCAACATCGGTTTTGAGTTCAAGGAAGTCACGCCTGAACAAAATATAGTGATCGCAGCCATCATGGAGAATTATGAATTTCGACGCATTGACCCATATGCGATAAAGCCCTCAGCCGGGAAATGAGAAATAAAATAAATGGAAGAACACCTGTGGATGACAGTCGCTTTTGTTAAGGCAACTGTCATCTTTCGTGATACGGAGTGCCGCGTAAACAACCAATTTGGGGTTGATTTTTTGCTCTAAATTCTGTCAATGTGTTTGTTAAATTACGCAACAAGCGGTAAACTCTGTCCATGCCCAAAGCAAAGACCCTATTTTTTACAGCCCCCAAAAAAACTGAAATTCGAGAAACTCCCATCCCCCATCTCAAAGAGGATGAGACGCTTGTGGAAACCATCTGCTCTGCCATCAGCGCAGGGACGGAAATGCTGGTCTATCGCGGGCAATTCCCTCATATCTCTGACCTGCACGATGGTCTAAGCAGTGATTTGAATTATCCCCTGGCGTATGGGTATGCGTGCGTGGGAATAGTCAAGGAAATAGGAAAAGAAGTGAATAGTGAATGGGTAAATAGGCTGGTATTTTCTTTTCAACCCCATACTTCACATTTCATTGCAAAGACCGAATCACTAATTGCTATTCCCCAATCCCTAATCCCTGAAAGCGCCTGCTTTCTCCCTAACATGGAAACCGCTGTGAATTTGGTGCAGGATGGCGCGCCAATTTTAGGAGAGCGGGTGCTGGTGCTGGGACAGGGCGCGGTGGGGTTGTTGACTGCTTCGTTGTTAAGTGAATTCCCACTGGAGAGTTTGGTTACGGTGGACCAGTTTGAGGTGAGGAGGAATGCATTGCAAGTTGAAAGTAAAAAGTTAGAAGTAAAAAGTCTCACGCCAGATGACCTTCGACCCTTCGATAAAACTCAGGGCAAGCCTTCGACCTTCGACTTGACCTTCGAATTGAGCGGCTCCCCCTCTGCGTTGAACGATGCGATTGCATTGACCGCCTTTAGTGGAAGGATTGTCATCGGCTCGTGGTATGGACAAAAACGGGCGGAGATCGACCTCGGCGGCGCATTCCATCGCTCGCGGATCAAACTTATTTCTTCGCAGGTCAGCACAATTTCGCCGGAACTTTCAGGCAGGTGGGACAAGCCGCGGCGGTTTGATGTGGCATGGAATGCTTTGGAAAGAATCAAGCCGGAGAAATGGATCACTCACAGGTTTCCGCTGAGTGACGCAGACAAGGCATATCAACTGCTGGATGAAAATCCGCAGGAGACGATACAGATTATCTTTGATTATTCCAAATGAAATTCAATTATGCATCCCTCGAAACCTGTCACACGGCAAGCGGACTTGTCGTTGTAATCGATGTTCTCCGTGCCTTTTCAAATGCGGCGTATGCTTTCTCGCGCGGGGCGAAGAAAATTATTTTGGTCAGCACAGTGGAAGAAGCACTCGGTTTGAAATCCCAACTTCCGAATACAAAAGTAATGGGCGAAGTGGGCGGACTTCCGCCCGCAGGTTTTGACTTCGGCAACTCCCCCGCCCAGATCAGCGAAGAAGATTTGACGGGGCTGACCCTGATCCAACGAACAGGAGCAGGGACTCAAGGCGCTGTTCGCTGTGTGAATGCGGATGTGATGTTGGCGGCTAGTTTCGTAGTGGCGGGCGCAACGGTCAAGCATGTTTTGAAGGTCGCGCCGCCCGAAGTCACCTTTGTCATCACAGGCGGCGAAGACAACGAAGAAGACCTATCCTGTGCTGAATATTTGGAAGCCCTGCTCAAAGATCAAAAACCAGACAAAGAGCCATTTATAAAACGAGTTCTTGATTCAAAGGATGCCGAAAGACACCTCAACCAAAGCCTCCCTGAATTCCCTGAATCTGATTTGGATTACTGCACTCGCATCAACGCCTTTGACTTTGTCATGCCTATCACGAGAAAAAATGGTCAGCTCATCATGCGGGCTATAAAAAACTAAATTAGGAGCAATTCATGTATACACTTGGGGTTCGTCGCGAATTTATTGCACGCCATTTTTTAATCGGAGGTGACTGGGGATCCGAGAACTTCCCCAACTCCCATCACTACATCCTTGAACTGCAACTCGAAGGAGCGGAACTCGATCAGCACGGATACCTCGTAGATATTGTGGATGTTGAAAAGCATCTTGATGATGTGGTCAATTATTACAAGGATCAAATGCTCAATGAAAAACCTGAGTTCGCAGGGTTGAATCCATCCATTGAACATTTCTCGCGGATTCTCGCCATGACATTAAATGAGAGGATCAAAGCGAAGAACATTTCTGCACTCAAGGTTGTGCTGTGGGAACATGAGAACGCGTGGGCGGCGTATGCAGTTCAAAGGTCAAATAGTTAATTGGTTCGATAGTTACCAAGCGAACTTACTACGAAACTATCAAACTATAAAACCATGAAACTGGGTTTAATCATCTATGGCTCGCTTGATACCCTCAGCGGCGGATATTTATATGACCGCAAGCTGGTTGAGTATTTGCGCGCACAGGGCGACACAGTTGAGATCATTTCTTTGCCGTGGAGAAATTACGCGACGCATCTCACAGACAATTTCTCTTTCAAACTGCCCGCCAATCTTGACATTCTTATTCAAGATGAACTCAACCATCCTTCGCTGATCGGTGCGAATCTTGGTAAACATCCCTACCCCATTATTTCGCTCGTCCATCACTTGCGATGTTCTGAATTGCGTCCCCAATGGCAGAATGATCTTTACCGCGTGGTTGAGAAAAAATATCTGCAAAGTGTGGATGGGTTTATTTTCAATTCACAGACGACAAAGGGAGTAGTGAATAGTTTAATAGGGAAAGGTAAATCGTCGGTTGTAGCCTATCCGCCCACTGACAGGTTTGGAGAAGCGATTTCAGAAGAAGAAATCAGTGAACGAGCGACGGGCGACGAGTTGAAAATTTTATTCCTTGGCAATGTAATGGAGCGAAAAGGTCTTCACACTTTGCTAAACGCTCTCCTCATCCTTGCTCATTCACGCGAAATGTTCATCCTTGACGTTGTCGGCTCCCTCACCACCGAACCCAATTACGCGAGCCAAATGAAAGAGTTCGTAAAAATCAATTCGCTCTCGTCACTCGTAACTTTTCACTCGTCACTCAATAACGAGCCGCTCAAACAAAAACTTCAAAAAGCGCACGTTCTCATCGTTCCATCTTCGTATGAAGGTTTCGGCATCGTCTATCTCGAAGGTATGGCATTTGGCCTGCCTGCCATCGGTACAACGGCTGGCGCGGCGGGTGAAATCATCGAACATGAAAAAACTGGATACCTGATTCACCCCAACGATCATCAAGCTCTTGCAACTCATATTTCCCAACTTGCATCTGATCGAAATCTGCTCGCCGAGCTGTCGCTCAATGCGCGCAAGCGCTACACTCAACAACCAGCGTGGAATGAAACGGCTGGTCAAATCCGCACATTTCTGCAAACCATGATTGGATAAAATGAAAAAACTTATCGGCATCCTGCTCATTGCCATCTCCGCCGCCTCTTTTGGGACTCTCGCCATTTTTGGGAGATATGCCTACGCAGACGGGATGGACACCTTCACTGTACTCTTCATCCGCTTTGGCATCTCCGCTGTCTTTATGACCATTGTTCTGCTTCTGCGCAAGGAGCATTTGCCAAACAAACGGATTCTCCCCCAACTCGTTGGTATGGGCGCATTGGGATATGTCGGGCAATCCTTCCTGTATTTGTCTGCCATCAAGTATGCGTCCGCCGGATTGGTTGCATTGCTTTTGTATCTCTACCCGATGTTCGTGTTCATCCTCTCGGTTCTGGTTCTGCGCGAAAAAGCGACTTTGATACAAGTTGTCGCGTTGATCCTGGCGCTTATCGGTTCCGCGCTGACGGTTGATCCGAATGGCGGGCAGCTCATCGGCGCGTTGATGGCAATTGCCGCCGCGCTCATCTATTCCGTCTATATCATTGTCGGTACGAACGTGATGAAGCACGTCTCAGCCGTGCAGTCTTCGGCGATCATTTTTGCGTCGGCTGGCATGGTCTACGGCATGTTGACCTTTGCCAATGGCGCACACCTGCCCGTAAGTAATTCAGGCTGGCTTGCCATGCTTGGCATGATCGTTTTCTCAACCATTATTCCGGTTGTTACATTTTTGGCAGGACTTGAAAGAATTGGTCCCACCAACGCGGCGATGCTCTCGACACTGGAACCGGTGGTCACCGTTTTGCTTGCAGCGTGGCTGTTTGGCGAGAAACTAATGCCAATTGTGTTGGTTGGCGGCGGGCTGATTTTGGCCGCAGTGGTTTTGTTGACAAGAGCAGAACTTGGAAAAGAAAGCGGAAGTCAGCCAGGCGTATAATATCGGCAGTTTTAGGCGACAGTTATTTTTGAAATGACTGTCGCCTCGAATATTAAGCAAGAATGGAGAAACATGAAACTTATCGGTGAAATTGCGGGACTCGCGACATCCTTCTTCTTTGCGATGACGGCGATCATTTTTACAAAGACAGGGCGCATGGTTGGTTCACAAGTCACCAACCGCATGAGGCTCTTATTTGCGTTGACCTACCTCATCATCATAAACCTTGTTCTCTTTCGCGAGCCAATGCCTTTTTCAGCAGGCTCCTCGCGCTGGATATGGCTAAGTCTTTCCGGCGTGATTGGGCTTTCATTGGGCGATGCCTTCCTTTTTCAGGCGCTTGTCTCGCTGGGACCTCGCCTCGGCAGTTTGTTGCTGAGCCTTGCACCGATCTTTGCTTCGATCATTGCTTGGGTGTTTTTTGGCGAAACACTCACTCCACTGCAAATTACTGGTATCGTTCTTGCGCTGGCAGGCATCGGCTGGGTGGTAATGTCTCACAAAGAGCCTGATGATACGCCGCGCGGACATACGCGCCGTGGCGTGGTCTTTGGCGTGCTGGCGGGGCTTGGACAGGCGGTTGGGTTTGTCCTTTCCAAGCAGGGGATGACGGGCGATTTTTCCCCGTTCCAAGCAAATGCCATCCGTATGCTTGCGGCGGCAACTTTCATTTGGGCCTGGGCGGTTATTCAAAAGCAGGCAAGCGGCACAATTACAGCGGTTCGCAACCAGCCCAAAGTGCTGGGGCTTCTTGCGCTCGGAGCTTTGGTGGGGCCCGTTCTTGGTGTGACCTCCTCCCTGCTGGCGGTGCAACATGCCGAAGTTGGAGTCGCCAGCACGTTGATGGCGCTCCCGCCGGTGATCGTGCTTCCGATCAGTTACTTTATTTTCAAGGAAAAAGTCGGCTGGCAGGCCATTGCTGGTACGCTGCTCGCGATTGCCGGAGTAGCAGTGCTATTCCTTGCTTAAAATTTTGTTAGGCATAAAAGACCAAAATTGGTTCTTTTCAGTGCTATAATCCTTTCAACTAAATTATCGAGTCCCTGATTTACACATTACAAATCCGCTGACTCACTATATCAGCAGTCCGCGCTGTTTTTATTTGAGCATTCGCTCACTTTCCCAACATTGATAGACTTCTGAAAAAAGGAATACTTTGAACTTCGAACAATTCAATCTCGATTCGCGCCTGATGGTGGGAATCAAAAAGGCTGGCTATGACACTGCCACGCCTATTCAGGAAGCCGCAATTCCCGCCGCCCTGCGCGGACGCGATATTATCGGTACCGCACAAACAGGCACAGGCAAGACCGCCGCATTTGTCCTCCCCATCTTACACAGACTTCTTTTCGATGGTCCGCGCAATGTAACACGCGTGTTGATCGTCACACCGACGCGCGAACTAGCCGAGCAAATTCATGATGTCGTGAAGGCGCTGTCAGTTGGGACCAAGCTGAGGAGCGCAACCATCTACGGGGGAGTGGGTCCCGCGCCCCAAGTCAAGGCATTGCGCGACGGCGCTGAAATCCTCATCGTATGCCCAGGTCGTTTCCTCGACCTTTACAATCAAGGTCATGCGCGACTGGGAAAAATCGAAACGCTTGTGTTGGATGAAGCTGACCGCATGTTCGACATGGGTTTTCTGCCCGATGTGAAGCGCATCATCAAGGCTTTGCCCGTGCAACGACAAACCATGTTGTTCTCAGCAACGTTCCCATCGGAAGTGGAACTTCTCGCAGCGAGTTCGCTCAAGAATCCGCAGAAGATCGCGATGGGTATTAGCCGTCCCGCAAAAACTGTCACGCACGCGCTATATCCTGTACCGCCGCATTTGAAGTCGCAGTTGCTGTTGGCTCTGCTCAAAAAAACGGATACTGATTCTGTGCTGATCTTCGCGCGCACAAAATATCGCGCCCAAAAAGTGGCACAACAAATCGAGCGCGCTGGACATAGGGTGACCAGCTTGCATGGCGACCGTTCGCAAGGACAACGCCAGTCTGCGCTCAAAGGCTTCAAGGATGGCACGCATCAGATCATGGTCGCCACCGACATCGCCGCGCGCGGCTTGGATGTGGAAAGCATCTCGCACGTCATCAACTACGACATGCCCGACACTGCCGATGCATACATCCACCGCATCGGACGCACGGGTCGCGCTGAACGCACAGGTGACGCATTTACTTTGGTTACAGGGGAAGATACCGATATGATTCGGATTCTCGAACGCATCATGGGAAGCCCGCTCAAACGCGAGACTTTGGAAGGATTCGACTATACCGCAGCCGCCCCGCCGAAAACTGCTGGTGACAACCGAGGCAGAGGCGCCCCGCGAGAGGATTCTCGCCGCCCACCACGCCCCGCTCCCACGCCGAAGAGTTATGGCAGAAATAGACTCGCGCCGAGGAAAGCCAGGTAAGATCAGTAACGAGTGATAAGTAAAAAGTAAGAAGTTGATAGTCGAGTAACCCCGCGCTTTTTGGGGCGTTTCGAGACCAAACCCGTCTTGGTGAAAGGCGGGTTTTTAGTTTCTCGAAAAAATAGTTCTTTCAATTCTTTGTGATATATTTTTGTTTATCATATTTGGCGAGCGATTATTTCCACAAAGGATTTTGTTATGTCTCGAAAATATTTCATCGCAATCGTATTGATAGGTTTATTTCTGGCAAGCTGTGGCGCTCCTGCTGCCACCCAAGCCCCTGCTCCTGCCGCTACTGAAGCCCCCGCCATGCAAGCTGTGACAACCGCTTCCGAGCCGGAATTTACATCCATTTCCAGGGAATCAATTTTGCCCGCGGATACGGAGTTATATGAATCTCTTTCGGTTGTAAAGCCATCTCCCATGGACCGGGTAGCGCTGGCGGTTTCAATCGGAAATCTGGATTCGGCAAAAATTCCTGTTGCCCCAACCCAGCCTGTCAGGACTTATCAGGTAGGTGATACACGGACATTCTGGATACGTGATAACTCAACCCTTGAGTTCAATCTGATCACTGCCAGGTTGACGCTTATTTCTGTTCACGCCTATTTCTGGCAGGACGTGAGTGGTAATCAGGAAGCCACCGCGGAAGATTGGGCGGCCGCCGGCGAAAGCTTCGATGGATCTTATGAGCGGGTGCGCGCGGTTTTCGGGAGCGAGGAATCTCTTGGACTGGATGGAGACCCGCGTTTGTTCATTGTCCACTCCGATAGGATAGGTAATGCTGCCGGTTATTTCAATGATATAGACCAACTCCCGGCTGTGGTCGAAGCGCATTCCAACGAGGGACAGTATTTTTTTATCTCCAACTCACAGTCATCGGGCATTGCCAGCAATTATTACAGGGAAGTTCTGGCGCATGAATTCCAGCATATGGTTCAGAAAAATGTTGATCCTGATGAGGAGGGCTGGCTGAATGAAGGTTTCAGCATGTTCGCTCAACAGGTGTCCGGGATGCGGGGCGATAATTGGGTAAAGGATTACCTGGCTCAACCTGATCAATCCTTATGGCATTGGAGCAAAAGTTCCGCGGATTACGGACAGTCCTACCTGTATCTCGAATATCTGTACGAACAATTGGGGGAGGATTTTATCAAGGCGCTTGCCGCGGACTCAGCCAATGGAGCAGTGAGTATAGACCGAACCCTGGATAAATTCGGCTCATCGCGCGGTACAGATGCCCTTTATACTGATTCGATCAGCGCGGCATTCTTCAATAATCCTACCCTGCAAAACGGTCAATTTGCTTATAAGATTCCCACTTTACCCAATGTCGTTCCCAGTTATGAAGCCAGGTCATTGCCCATGGTATATCAAGGCACGGTAGAGCAATACGGCGGCGTGGACATCCTCACATTCGCGGGCGAAGGCACGGTAACGATTAACTTTAGCGGCGATCAAAGAGTCAAATTGATCCCGGCGGATGCGCACAGCGGCGACCGTTTCTGGTGGTCAAGCCGCAATGATTCAACTTTCGCAACTCTTACCCGCAGAGTGGACCTGACCAATACTTTGACCGCCACTTTGAAATACTGGACCTGGTATGACATCGAAGAGGATTGGGATTATGCGTACCTGCTGGTCTCAACGGATAACGGGAGTCACTGGACACCCATGCCTATCACGTCAAGCCGCGAGACAAATCCAAACGGTCAAAACCTCGGTCATGGATTCTCCGGACTGAGCGGCGGCGGACAGGAAGCTATATGGATTCAAGAAACAGCTAACTTGAATACCTATGCGGGCAGGCATATCATGCTGCGCTTCGCCATGCAAAATAACCGCTCCGTAAACAATTTTGGTTTCGCCGTGGACGATCTTTCCATCCCTGAGATCGGATGGAGCGATAACGCAGAGTCAGGCGACAAGGATTGGACTTCCGGCGGATTTGTTCGCATCCATAACCGTGTCCCGCAGGTATGGGGTGTGCGTGGCGTGGAACAAAACAAGGATGGCTCGATCGTGGTGCATGATCTCGACATAAGGAACGGCGTCGGTAAACTTGAAATGGATTTCAGTGAACTCAATCGTTTGGTCGTTTTCGTCATTGGGCAGACGCGATACACTACACTTCCCGCATCTTATCGCGTGGAAGTGTCGCAGTAATGATCAGGAGAGTGTCTATACTGTGGGCTTACTAAAAAATTGCTACAGAGTACTCATGAACGAAGTTCACCCTGAAGGCTGAAAATTACACAAAGTTCGTCGTAAGTGGATTCAGGAACGGATGGCTGCGCGCAAAACAGATAAACAGATGGGCAACGGCAATTTTTATATCAGCCCATGGAGATCACGGAAAAAACCTTGAAAACTGAGTGACCTCTGTGCTCTCTGTGGCGGGCTTCTTAGCCTTCCCTGACCCATGGCTTTCTCAAAGTAAAAAATAATCCGCTAATCTGCGCCAATCTCCGCGAATCTTGAAAAAGGTTAGCGACAATTCGCGCAGATTGGCGGATATAAAAAGAATTTGAGAAAACCATACTCCCTGACCAGGTGGGGGATGGTTGGATGTTGCCTTCGTCGTATAATTCCACATAGGATTGTACCTGGAGGGCGCACTCCATACTAAAGACTGAAAAGGAGATTTCCGTGAATACTATCTTTTCACAAGCAAATTATGTACTCAAACAGCAGGGACTTGCCATCGGCGGGAAATATTGCCTGTATGACCAAAACGAGACCCCCCTGCTTTATATCGAAGAAAAGATCAAATGGCTTCCGCCGTCCACCACCGTCCATGCGTATGTAGATGAGAAAAAGACAAGGGAAGTCCTTACGATGAAGGACAATCCCGAAGACATAGACATGAATGTGATTGACGCCGAAAGCGGGCAGAAGATCGGCGGGCTTGATACAAGCGTGGACGATTTGGATGAATTCATCAAGGATGCCTGGATAATCACAGACGCAGAGGACAAACCCATCGGCAAGATGGCTGAAATCAGCACAGGACAGTCCGTGTTGCGCGAACTATCAGGCAATGAACTTCCGCAAAATTTGAACATCAAAGTCGGGGAAACCATCGTGGCGGAATTACGTCAAAAAGTAAAGATGATTGGCTATGAACTCAACATTGATTTCAGCATGGATATCCTGCACCTCCTTGACCGCCGCCTGGGAATTGCCGCCGCCATCCATGTCGCGTTGCATCATGGGAAAGAGGTTTAGGCATACTCTGTTTTTCCTTTACTCTTGTATTCTTCAATTCACGCAGGGTAAAGAGAGTTTTATTTCAGGGAAAAGCAAAAAGATAATGGCGCGCAAAACCGTAATGTTCAGTAGGGCTGCAAAAGATATGCAGGAGTGAGGATGCCCGCCTGTATCACGATATGTTTCCACTTCATGATGGGATATTTACCTGCCGAAGTTTTTTCTTTTAATCTATGAGGAATTCAACATTGCCAAACAATGGTTCATCGCTCAACCGCCTTTCGCTGGCTGAGCTAAGGTTGATCGCGCGCCGTATGGTCAACGCGGCGTTGATCTTGTTCGTAATTGCATATTTAACTTCCTTTGGTTTGATCCTTGCCGAACGTGGACGTGAAGGACTACCCGCTGACCCACTCGATGCCGCTCTTCAATCCTTTGTGCGGATGGGGCAATTTATCATAAATCACCCGCAATCGTACTACTGGCATAAAGCGGACATCCCTGCATTCAGCCTCGTCCTGGACACGTTAATTATCAGCGCGGGTTTATTATTCGTTTCGTTTGGCATTGCGTTGATTATCGGGGTTGCATTGGGGACAATCGCAGCCTTTTCCAAACGCAAAGTGTTTTCCGCTCTTATTGTATTGCTTTCCACATTGGGTATCTCGACTCCCAGTTTCCTCCTGGCGATGTTGTTTTGGGTGGCAAATATTCAAGTACACCGTATCTTTAACATCACCGTATTACCAGCTACTGGTTTTGGCTGGGATGCCCATCTAATTATGCCGGCGCTGACTCTCGCCATGCGCCCCCTGGCACAAATAGCGCAAGTTACATACATATCCCTGACTGACATTGTACAAAAGGATTATGTCCGCACCGCATATTCCAAAGGACTGAAGACTCGCCTGGTCTACAGCCGCCATGTTTTGACCAATGCGCTGATCCCGATATTGACCACGCTTGGCGCTTCATTGCGCTTCTCGCTTGCCAGTCTGCCGGTAGTGGAATTTTTCTTTTTTTGGCCCGGTGTTGGACTCACCTTACTTCAGGCGATAGACAAAGGCATGTCAACCTTTGTAATTGACCTGATTCTCTCGCTGGGTTTCTTCTTCCTGTTGGTCAACTTGACGATTGAAACCCTCTTTCCTTTGATCGACCCCCGATTGCGAAGTACAGAGAATCAGGATGTAGATGAGGAATATTCGACTTTCTTCGGTTCGTTAAGTGTTATGTTTCATGGCTTACGCACTTGGGCGCGGGGTCTGTCGAATGTTTTCAAGCGTCGCAAATCTGAATTGCCTCCCCTGCCCGCCTTTGAGAAAAAATTGGCAAAATTTGACGAATTTCCATCCCGGCGTAAGTGGATTGTACGAGCCATCTTTGGAAATCCATCATTGATTTTTGGGACTCTTTTGGTGCTTGGCTTGGCCGGCTTGGCATTTTTTGGAAGCCGGCTCACCAGTGGCAACCCCTACGCAGCCAACGGTATTCTCACGATCGAAGGAAAAATTCAATCACCGCCGTTTGAGCCTTCGTCTGTTTTTCCCTGGGGAAGCGATTATGTTGGGCGCGATATTCAAGCGTTGGTATATTACGGCGCAAGCAAGACTCTCTCTCTGGCGTTTTTTGGGATGTTGGCGCGAATCCTATTGGGCGTTGTATTGGGAATTCTGGCCGGATGGCAGCGCGGCGGCTGGCTGGATCGTTTAATTGGCGGCGCAATTGGGGTTTGGGCGGCATTTCCACTGACATTGTTCGCGATGCTATTGATACAAGGATTGGGCATTCAGCAGGGAATGTGGGTCTTTGTGTTTACCATATCCGTGGTTGGCTGGGGTGAAGTGGCGCAGATCGTGCGTAGTCAGGTCATCAACATTAAACTCCAGCCTTATATCGAGTCGGCGCGCTCAGTTGGAACGCGTTCCGATCAAATCCTGATTCGGCACGTCCTTCCAAACCTGGTCAATTCCCTGATCGTTATGGCTGCGTTGGAAATGGGCGGCGTGATGTTGCTGTTGGCAGAATTGGGCTACCTCGATATTTTTATGGGCGGCGGATTCCGTGCCACAATAGCCGAAGTCGGTAACATGCAGTCGGTTATTGTTCATTTCTCAGATGTTCCGGAATGGGCGGCGCTGATCGCAAATGTGCGCGCGTGGTGGCGCGGCAATCCCTGGATGGCTTTGTATCCGGGTTTGGCTTTCTTTATTTCCATCATGGCCTTCAATTTGCTGGGCGAGGGATTACGCCGCTTTCTCGATGAAAGCCAGGTAAGTTTAAGCCATCTGTTAAATCGTTACACTTTTACGGCAGGCGTTGTGGTGATCACGGTCATGTCTCTGCTGTTGCAAGCCAGCGCTCCGCTGGGTATTTATCGCCCGGAAGGTTTGAAGTTTGACGCAGCGCGCGTGCAGCGCGATATTGAAGTTTTGTCCTCTGTTGAATATCTGGGACGTGAGACAGGCCTGCCGGGCGCAGAACTTTCCGCGCAATATATCGCCAAACGCATGGAGGAGAACGGATTGTTGCCTGCGGGGGAAAAACAAACCTATCTACAATATCAGGCATCTCCCCGCGGACATTTGTTTGAAATGCCGGAGTTGACCTTTATTGGCAGTGACGGGAAACCCATTCTGAATTTCATCTATCGGCAGGACTTTGCTGAAATTGCGGGTGCAAACCTTTATGGAAAAACGCGTAATAAGGTGATGGGCGTTGCCTTTGGTCCCGAAGATGGTGATGCAACAAAGAAAGATCCGTACGGACTTATGAACACAGACGCGCGCGGCAATGTGTTGATCATACATGGCGCGGATCTGGATAAAACAAACCTTGGCGCGGCAAAGGGCATCCTGGTCATCGCGGATGAACAGTACACGCTTAAAAGACGCGACCTGTTTCCCTTCGAACCACCCACCCGGTCGAGTACATACAATGTCCCGACCATGGTGATCAGCCCTTCCCTTGCTGATATGCTCCTGGCGTCGACCGGTAGCAGCCTGTCCATGCTGGCAGAGATGGAGAAGGGCTTGGGCGTCAATCAAGTGGCGATGACCGCGGCAGGTGTTGAAGTTGAAATGAGCGTTAAAGCCCAGCAGTTTGAAGATTTGTCACAGGACCGTTATATCAATGTCATCGGTGTAATCCCGGGCGAGGGAGGGTATCTGACTTCTGAGGAACAGGTGATCATCGTCAGCGTATATTACGATGGTTTGGGAGTTGGACCCAATGGCGCTTTTTACCCCAGCGCAAACGACAATGCGAGCGGCGTCGCGACAATGCTTGAACTGGCGCGGCTCATGAAAGCAAGCACATATAAACCGAAGAAGACCATTCTCTTTGTTGCATGGGCTGGCGGCGAAAGAGGCGAGGGATTGAGCGTTGTCAATGTGTTAAATGCGCGTCAAGGCGCAGATGAACTTACCGTCGAGGCGGTAATCGAACTTTCGGGCGTCGGGTATGGAACGGGAAATTCCATCGCCTTGCAGGATGGCAGCAGTTATCGCCTTGTTAAATTATTTCAGTCGGCAGCTGATAAATACAATGACCCAACCACCTCGCGCGGGCGCAGTCCGCATTACGGGCGCGAGGTAGCCCCCGGCTTCGGAGATCGCCGCGCATTAACACTTTCCATCAGTTGGGATGGTTCCGATGATTTGGCGCATACACAGAGTGACATGCCGCAGCTTATTGACCCGCAAAAGCTCACGAGCGTTGGACGTACCACACTTCTAACGCTGATGGTACTTTGCCGCGAAACTGATTATTAAACCGAATTCCTGCACCTTCTCAACCGCAAGCAAGAGATTGCCGCCGCCATACACACAGCGTTTCACCATGGAAAGAAGGTAGGCGTTCGCATCTTTTTCCATATTCCGTTTGTTTCTTTGACATGTATTGCAATCCTGCTTGAAATAAAAGGTTTCCCTATTGTCTCGTGTAGATTGTTATAATCCGAGCGTTTAATGCTGAAACTGGCAATATCAATTCGTACGAAGTTGGGTTTATTTCATTTGTAAAACAAATTCATCATTCATCTTATAGCTCATCATGAACGATTTCGAAAAGCTTGCCCAGGCAATTGAAGCCATTGAAGCCCAGCGCGCCATCCTTGGTAACGAGGTTGTGGAAACTGCGCTCGCGCCCATGCGCGAAAAACTGGCAGTACTCAAAACGCAAAGTCAGCCCGCTGAAGTACAGCGCAAGTTCATCACGATCCTTTTTGCGGACATTTCCGGCTTCACCGCGTTAACAGAAATGCTGGATGCCGAAGAAGTACGCGACATGGTCAACATCCTCTGGCAGAGCCTGGATGAAGCGATTATCGCACACGGCGGCAGGGTGGACAAACACATTGGCGATAGCGTAATGGCGCTATGGGGTGTGGAGGAAATACAGGAAGATAATGTCGAACAGGCCATTAAAGCGGCATTGGCAATGCAATCCATTTTGAAAAACCTGAATTTGCAAATCACGAAACAAACGGATGATACAAAAGATGTTTCACACATATCACCCCAGGTAAAAGTTAAATTGCAAATGCGCATTGGATTGCATACAGGGCCGGCCATTCTCGGCGTGATAGGGACAACAGGCGAATTCACTGCCATGGGGGATACGGTGAATCTGGCGTCACGGCTGGAAGGCGCTGCACCAGTGGATGGCGTCTTGATTTCACATGACACCTACCGCCAGGTACGCGGAGTGTTCGACGTGACTTTGCAGGCGCCTCTTCATGTAAAAGGCAAAGCTGAGCCGGTGCAAACTTATATTGTGCATTGTGCCAAACCTCGCGCTTTCCGTATTCCCATGCGCGGCGTGGAAGGCGTTGAAACCCGCATGATCGGGCGCGCCGCAGAAATGTTCCAATTGCAGAAATTATTTGAAACCTGTGTCAGCGAACGCACCACACAGGTTGTCAGTGTTGTGGGAGAAGCCGGGTTGGGAAAATCTCGCCTGATGCAGGAATTTTTTGATTGGGCAGAGTCATCCCCTGTCTTGTGCCGCCTGTTCCGTGGACGTTCCACTCCCAGTGTAATGGACTCGCCATACGCACTCCTGCGTGACCTATTTGCATTTCGATTTGAAATTCAGGAAGACAAGTCTTTAATAGCCGCACGCGAAACTCTTGAACAGGGAATTATGTCCCTGTTGCCGAACGATCCCCAGGCACAGGAAAAAGCGCATTTTATCGGACACCTGCTTGGCTGGGATTTTTCAGCCAGCCCCTATGTGCGCGGACTTCTCTCTGATGCGGCGCAAATCCGCACATTGGCAACGCACTTCCTGACCCTGTTCATTAGCGCGATCGCACAGGAACGCCCCCTGGTAATTTTGCTCGATGATTTGCATTGGGCTGACCGTGGATCGCTGGATGTCCTGCGGCACATCCTGGAAAACCTGCCGCCCAACACTCCGTTAATGCTGATCGCCAACACGCGTCCCGCGTTATTTGAGCGATATCCGGCGTGGAAAATGATTGCGAAAACGCAAATTTATCTACATCCGCTCACAGACAACGACAGCGCAGCGCTGGTTTCTGATATTTTGCGATACCTTCCAACGCTGCCATCCACATTGCAGGATTTAATTGTGCAGCAGGCAGAGGGAAATCCATTTTATGTGGAAGAACTGATCAAGATGTTGATCGATGAAAAAGTCATTCAGCCAGGCGCAAATGAATGGCGTGTCACAGTGGAGCGCCTGAAAAATTTGCATGTACCGCCCACGCTTGTCGGAATTCTACAGGCACGTTTGGATAGTCTTCCTCCAGTTGAACGGCTCGTATTGCAACAAGCGTCAGTGATGGGGCGTACATTTTGGGATACCGCCATCAAGGCGTTGGACTCAACTTCGCCGAATCTCGAAACATTGCATGTAACGCTGGATGCCATACAAAGCCGTGAACTGCTCTTCCGCGGCATGACATCCGCATTTTCCGACACCCGTGAATATCGATTTAAACATGCGTTGTTGCATGATGTAACGTATGAGACAGTTCTCAAACGTGACCGCCCTGCATACCACGCCCGCGCCGCGGTATGGCTTGAATCAGTCTGCGGCGCACGGCGCAATGAATACCTGCCTCTGCTCGCAGAACATTCAGAAAAAGCCGGCAATCTTGAAAATGCCGCCGCCCTCTGGAATGAAGCCGGGGAACGCGCCTTACAATTAAGCGCCTTTGCAGAGGCGGCTGATTTCTACAAACGTGCAGTGGAACTTGCTCCGCAAGTTTCCAGTCTGTTGTGCAAACTGGGCAAAGCATACTTCCATCTTGGCGAGCTCCAGGTGGCACAGGAAGTTTTGCGCCAGTCCCAGGAAAGCGCAGTGACTGTATCAGACCGGGTTAACGCCCGGGCTGAAATAAGCGCACTGGAAAGCAGTATGGGAAATTACGCCGAAGCACAGGAATTACTTATGGAAACAGTGCCCCTGGCTCGTACAAGTGGAGACCCCGCCTTGTTAAGCCGCGCCCTTTTTGAGCTGGGTGATGTCAACTGGAGGCTGGGCAAATTGGATGAGGCGCGCTCCGCGATCGAAGAATGTCTGGCTCTCTCACGCAGCATAGGCGATGTTCAACAGGAGCTATATGCACTTAATCGACTCGGTGTTGTACTCGGTCATTTCGACCTGGACGCCGGCGACCGATTTCTTCTGGAAGCCCATGCACGGGCAATGGAGCTTGGCAATCGAAACCTGGCGTTAATGGCAATGAACAACCTTGGCGAAGCGGCAAAGGTACGGCAGGATTACACCGCGGCACGGGAATATCACCAGCAGGCATTGGTGCAGGCACAGGCGATCGGCGCGCAATGGTTTATCGTTATGCTCATCTTCAACCTTGCAGAAGATGATATTTTTCTTGGACGGTTTTCCGCCGCGCGGTCCAGCCTGCACGAAGGTCTGGCGTTGACGGTTCGGCTGAAAATGCCTTCATTTGCGATACCCGCCATGATCTACTTTGGGCATTTGGCCTATGCAGAAGGACAGGTGGAACGTGCTCTGGACTTGTGGGGGCTGGCGCAAAAACATCCCGCATGGAGCAGCGACAATCAATATGAATTAAATATGGCATTGGAACGCAGTATGCTTGATCCAGCCGTTATTCAAAAGGGGTTGGAACATGGCGCGACATTGGACCTGGATCAAACGATCAAGGAGTTGCTGGATGAATAATCTGTAAAATCTTGTGCCTTCGATCTTTCATTTTCGGTTACCAACAATGGTTTGCTCCGCTGCACAAAACACAGGTGCCGATTCCGTTTTTGCAATGGCATACAAAAAAGGAGACAGTTACTTCGAAAGTTACTGTCTCCTTTTCGATCCTACTTTTTATCTCTCATTCTATGGCACCAGTTTCAAATGTCCTTCGCTATCCTTTATCACTGACTCCTGCTTCCACCACATGGAATAATATTCCACGCTTGCCCACATGGGAGCCATGTCATCGTAATGCCCGTTGTAGGCGTGACCCGACTGTCCGGTGGTGTGCAGGGCGAGGGAATTATCGAGGTTGCTCAAGTCCACGATCTCGCGTTCGGAGGGCAGCCAGTCCACTTCAAACGATTTTCCCACCGTCCAGCCAGTGGCGTTGACGATGCTCTTTCCGCCGCCGGTGATGAAGGGTCCGCGGTTGAACAGGTCTTCGATCAGGCTGATGCCCGCGTTCCCCAAGGTCTGGTTGCGGAAGGTGGCGGTGTGCAGTTCACCCCACTTCCACTGGCTAATGTCATTACCGAATTTATCCACACAGGCTTCACACTTGACCGCCTCGGCGAAGGCTTTGGCAAAAATATCGTCGCGGGTTTCAACTTTGTCGGTTGTGGTTTTATCGTCCCACCAGGGGCTTTCGGGTTGATTAACCAGATTCCGCATGACCACGTACCAGCGCGAGCCGCCGCCAGGCAGGTAGGCTTCGGGCAGGTCGTCGCCGAAGGTGTCTACCAGCAGGTTCCACCAAAAGGATTCGAACAAAACTGCGGAGGATGAATCGGCGGTTTCCTGATAATCCCATCCACTGAAATATTGCTCTCGGACGGTATCAAGCTGCGGGTCGAGTTTGACCGAAAGCAGAATCGGCACGAGGACTTCAGCGTTCAGGCTCTTCGAGTCGCCGTGCATTTGTTGGAAGTAGGCGATGTCAATCTTGCCGGGTGCGCTCTGAATCATATCCACGATGCGCGCGGCTCGCTGACCGTAATCCCAATCTTTGGTGATGAGGTAGGGATAATCTCGCGGGTTTGCCTGATTGTTGGCAGTGGCGATGAATCCGCTTTCGGGGTTGTAAACATAGGGTAGTTCATCGAAGGGGATGGTTCCCGTCCAATCGTATTCGCT
>DYDH01000007.1:22704-24886 GCA_020717985.1 Herpetosiphon sp.
GAAGGGGATGGTTCCCGTCCAATCGTATTCGCTTGTCCAGCCGGGGACGGGGAGTGTGCCATCACCTTTCTTGCGGATCGGGATTGCGCCCGGCGTTTGGTAGCCGATGTTGCCATCCACATCCGCATACAGCAGGTTCTGGGCTGGCACTGACCACATGCGCGCCGCCGTGCGGAACTCGTCCCAGTTTTTGGCGCGGTCGAATCCCCAAATTGCTTCGAAAGGTGTGTTGGGAGTCAACGCCGTCCATGCAAGCGCGATGACATAGTTTTCGGGCAATTCAACGCCGCTTTTATCCTTGAAAGGAGTAGCTTTGGGGTCTTTGGGATCCACTTCATCTTTGAGCGGACCATAAGTTTCCGAGATGATGGGCCCATGCCGCGAGGTGCGGACGGTGATTTCAACTGCGTCGCCGCCGACAACGTTGATGGTTTCGGTGCGCGTTTCAAAGTCCACCCACTTGCCGTCCACTTCGTATTGATTTGGATTTTCAGGGTTGACCTTTTCGATAAAGAGGTCTTGCACGTCAGGTCCGAGGTTGGTGAATGCCCAGGCGACTCGGTCATTATGACCTGCGACAATACCGGGCACACCCGCGAAGGAGAAACCGGTCACTTCAAACGGGCAGGCTTCGGATTTCGGCGCACAATGTAACGCCACCTGATACCAGATGGAAGGCATTTGAATGCCAAGGTGCATGTCGTTTGCGAGCAAGGGTTTGCCGGTGGTCGTCAATTTACCTGAGACCGCCCAACTGTTCGAGCCGATGTCGGGACCGGTGGGTCCGAGGACGGATTCGAGTAAGGCGAGGTTTTCGGCGATGGGTTTCAGGTCTAAGGTTGAAGGTTGAAGGTTTACAGGTTGGGCAGCTTTCAACTTGGAACTTGAAACCTGTGAACCGATTTCTGGCACGATCACCGGGTAGTCGGCGGGATATTCAGGGAAAACTTCTGCCAGTTGTTCAGGGGAGAGGGTTTTGAGCAGGATGGCACGTTCGATTTCGTCGTCCATGTTGCCGCCCAAGTCCCACGCCATAGCCTTGCCCCACGTCAACGAATTGACCGGCGTCCACGGTTGGATTTTGTAATCGGGGCTGAGCAAACCCAGGACGGCATATTCCAAACTGACCGCTGTGCTATCGTGGTCTTTCAAATAGGCATTAACACCGTCGGTGTAGGCTTGTACAATTTTTTTCGCGTCGGGGGCGAGTTGTTGCCATTCCTGTTCAGCAACCTGTTTCCAGCCCAGCGTCCGCAGGAAGGAGTCAGTTTTTACCTGTCCCTCGCCGAACATTTCCGAGAGTGACCCCGAACCGATGTGACGCCACGAGTCCATCTGCCAGAATCGGTCCTGCGCGTGGACGTAGCCCTGCGCGAAGAAAAGATCGTGTGTGGTGGATGCATAAATATGCGGGATGCCCATCTTGTCGCGGTAAATATCCACCGTGCCATCCAGCCCGTCAAGTTGAATCTCCCCGTCAATTTGTGGGAATGATTTCTGCGCGACGGTGTTGGGCAGATAGCTCTTGAAGTAGAACAATCCGCCTGATGCGGCGATCAACGCGAGAACGACGACGAGGATGAGTCCTCTGCCTAGAAACTTGCCTATTTTTTTCATGCTTCTCCTCCGAGTTGAATAATAAACGTGACAGCCACTGGCGAAGGCGACTGTCACGTATTGAGACACCGATAAATTGAATTGGTTACGGTAGGTCACGTTTTCAACGTGACTGTCACGCTGCAAGCGTGACCTACCCGCCGTACGGAACCCAGATATTTTTTATTTGTGTTGAATGTCGTAAAATCTCATCCATCTCAGGCAACTCGCCTGTGACGGGCATGACCCGGGTTTGCTTCATATTTCCAATGGATGCAATTTGCACAGCCTTCTGTCCTTCGGGCGAACCTGCGTACCAAACCACATCCACATCATCATGTTCGGAGAGAGTCTTGGCAAGTTCATCCCGTCCGCCTGTGACGATGTTGAACGTGCCAGCGGGGACATCGGATGTTTCCAAAACTTGATAAAAGTCTGTCGCGGTCAGCGGCGACGTTTGAGAGGGGACGACCACGAGGACATTTCCCATCGCCAAAGCGGATGCGGCTAACGTGCAAAGCGCCAGCAATGAATGATCGTCTGGCAGAAGAATACCCATCACGCCGATGGCTTCGGGCACGGCAAT
>DYDH01000007.1:25346-40681 GCA_020717985.1 Herpetosiphon sp.
TTTTTTTTCTTTGGTTTTTCATTCTGCATTCTGACTTCTGCATTCTTACTTTTCTTCACGTATTCCCATAATCCCTCTTTCCCGCCTTCTCTTCCGAAGCCTGATTCACGATAGCCGCCAAAACCAGAAGCGGCGTCGAATAGATTTGTTGAGTTGATCCAGACCGAGCCAGCCTTGACTTGGGTGGCGATGTCCAATGCCAGGTTGATGTCTTCGCTCCAAATGGATGCGGCGAGACCGTAGCGGGTGTTGTTGGCTAACTTCACAGCTTCTTCGGGGGTGCGGAAAGTCATCGCGGCGAGGACGGGTCCGAAGATCTCTTCCTGTGCGATGGTCGAAGCAGGCGCGACGTTCATGCACAAAGTTGGCGGGTAGTAATATCCGTCAGTGGGGCAGGCAGTGGACGGCTGAAAAATATCCGCACCTTCTTCTTTGCCTTTTTGGACGTACGAATCAATCGTCTCTTTTTGTGATGGCGAGACAATTGCGCCAACGTCCGTTGTTTTATCCAGTGGGTCGCCGACGCGCAGTTTTTCCATGCGCGCCTTCAACTTGCTGTACATCTTTTCGGCGACGCCTTCCTGCACCAGCAGGCGCGAACCCGCACAGCAGACCTGTCCCTGGTTGAACCAGATCGCGTCCACCACGCCTTCGACAGCGGAATCCAAATCGGCGTCGTCGAAGACAATGAACGGGGACTTGCCACCCAGCTCAAGGGAAATCTTCTTCGGCGTGCCAGCCGTCGCCTTGCGCAGAGTCCGCCCAACGTCGGTCGAACCCGTGAAGGCGATCTTATCCACATCCGCATTGACCAGCGCCATGCCCATCTTCCTGCCTTCGCCCGTCAGCACGTTGAACACGCCAGGCGGCAAAATCTTTTCGCAAATTTCGGCGAACAGCAGCGCGGTCAGCGAGGTGAAGCCAGCGGGTTTGAGCACCACCGTGTTGCCCATCGCCAGCGCGGGCGCGACCTTCCACGAAAGCATCAGCATCGGGAAGTTCCACGGGATGATCTGCCCGACGACGCCGACGGGTTCGTAGCCGCGCAGTTCGGTGGACATGATCTGCGCCCAGCCCGCGTGATAATAAAAATGGCGGGCGACGAGCGGGATGTCGATGTCGCGTGTCTCGCGGATCGGCTTGCCGTTGTCCATCGTTTCGAGGACGGCGAACAGGCGCGAATGTTTTTGAATCTGACGGGCGATGGCGTACAGATAACGCGCCCTTGCATGACCCGAAAGTTGACTCCAGCTTCGGAAAGCTTTTCTCGCCGCCTTGACCGCGTCCAGCACATCGTCTTCGCTGGCTTTGGCGACATCCGCCAGTTTTTGCTTGGTGGCAGGGTTGATGGTTGGATACCATTCCTTCGTGGAAGGGTCACGCCATTCGTTGTTGATAAAAAGTTGGAACTTGCCGTTGTGTGCAGCGATCCAATCCAAGGCGGGTTTGGACGCTTCGGGAGCGGGTCCGTAGGTGAGGGTGTCGAGTATTTCGGGGATAGTCATTTTTTTTATTCCTTTATATCAATGAAACTTCTCGTTCTTTTCCAACATTTCCACAAACTGCTGGATTCGCTTTGGGATTCGGCGGGATAAATCCCTGCCTCAGTTCGTGAAAATCCACTAAAGTGGATTCGTGGTGTGGTCAACCCGAAGGGTTTCCATGTACTGAGCAGGCGGCTTTAGCCCCGCTCATCCCCATTGTGCGCGAAACCACGCCATCCTCTATTCCTCTTCTTCAATTCTCTCATACACTACAACCAATTTGTTCTCGCAATGACGTTCCTTCTGTCTGGCTGCATATTCAATGACTGTTTCCCGTGAACGCTCGCCTATACTTAATGCGCCATAACCACCTTGCCATTTGAATTTTCCATCGCTTCCACCTATATGATTGATGGCAAATGCGCTCGTCCCTTTGATGTGGCGAACACTATCGGCGACCGAAATTTTTGGAGGAATGGACAGGACAACATGTACATGGTCTTCGATGTTGCCCGCCGCCTGGATTTTCAAATCCAGTTCTTTGGCTTTCTGGTACAACACGCCGTAAAACATTTTCTCGCGTTCAGGCGTGATGCTTGGCTCACGGTCATGTGTTGCCCAAATAAGGTGATAGTGGAGTCGCCAGTAGGTCATTATAGTTTTCTTTATTATTTGGTTTGATTCAGGAGGACGAATCCTCTCAATAGTTAAGAATGAAACTTCTCGTTCTTCTCCAGCATTTCCACAAACTGCTGGATTCGTTTTGAGCGTGTTTCTGCTTTCTTGGCGGTTTGAATTCTGAAAAGAAACGAATATCGGTTTGCGCTGTTGAGTGTGGCAAAGAAGGCTTTAGCTTTCTCGTTCTTGTCCAGTGCCAATTGAAAATCCTCTGGCACAGACATATTCTTTTGTGAGGCGTAGGCTTGTTCCCAGCGTCCGTCCGCTTTGGCGGCTTCGATGGCTTTGAGACCTGCGGGTTTCATTTGTCCGCTGGCAATCAGGCGTTCCACTTTTTCCACATTGATCTTTGACCAGATGCTTTTCGGTCTGCGCGGCGTGAATTTTTGCAGGAAGTATTTTTCGTCAAAACCATTTCTCTGACCGTCGATCCAGCCATAGCACAAGGCAACATCGAGTGCTTCATGGTACGTGACAGAAGGAATTCCAGAATCCTTTTTGGACAGTTTCAGCCACACGCCAGCGGATTTGTCGTGCTGTTTGGCAAGCCAGTCTGTCCATTTTGATTGTGATGCAAAGGGGAGGATGGGAAGTTCAGGTGTCATTCACAACTTGCCAAGGTATTATTTTCAGGGTTTGGAAGTTGCTTCATACCCGAGTTCCATTTTAGCCATCTTGACCATTTGGCTTGTCATCAGGGAACCACTCCGCGGGCGTTATGGATATGGTCCGATTACTCTTCCAGGCCGCCACCATCAATTGAAATGTATCCAGCATGTGATAACGCATGGACTCAATTGTCTCGGCGTAACGTTTGTATAAGGAGCGGTCATGGCTCTGGTCGCTTCTTAATTCTCCATGGATGATCTTCAGCAAAGCCAGGGAGAGGTTGAGAGTCAACTCATGGGCATCCAGCAGCAACTGGAGGAGAGTTAACTTGTCTTCTGTGGTGGAGGTGCGGAATAAATCCTTGTGGTTTGATGTAATAATAGGCATCTGATTTTTTCTCGGATATCTTTTTTATAACCTGACGCTCGGCATTGTATGGCTCATGAGTGAGGATGCTTGTTTTTTCACCATATCCATGACTGGACGATGTGTTTCAGATATTATAACCCGTCGCGCGCGCGCAAAATGGCTTAAAGATATTTCTCGCATTCGAGATTCAAAAAAGCCCCGGAGAAATTGAAATCTCCGAGGCTTTTCTTCTCACTTCTTACTTTTTACTTCTCACTATCGTACCCTTCAGGCAGCCAGCAGCATAGCACCAGTTCGCGTGCGGCTTTCACTTCATCCATTCTTCCGAATGGGGTGGTATGCGGCGCGTTGTGGAGCAACTCAGGCTGGGACTTGGCTTCTTCCGCGATCTTGATCAGGGCATCGGCGAATTTGTCCAGTGTGTCCTTGTTTTCGGTCTCGGTCGGTTCGATCATCAGCGCTTCGTGGACAATCAGTGGGAAGTAGTTCGTGGGCGGATGGAATTTGTAATCCATCAGCCGCTTGGCAATATCCAGTGCGCGGACGTCGCTGCCAGCGAACTGACCTTCCATCACAAATTCGTGCATACAGATGCGGTCGAACGGGATGGTATATGTTCCGCGCAGTTTCGCTTGCAGGTAGTTGGCATTGAGCACTGCATACTGCGAAATCGCTTTCAAGCCATCAGGTCCGTGCATCGAAATGTAGGTGTAAGCGCGGACAAGTCCGCCGCCAAAGTGACCATGAAATGCTTTCATGCGTCCGATGCTGTGCTTGGGCGTGACGAAGCCATACAGCGGTTCGATGTCGTCGTCGCCTTCTTCGACAATCCCGACTAGAGGGCTGGGGAGGAAATCCAACAGGCGTTCGCTCACGCCGACAGGACCAGAGCCAGGTCCGCCGCCGCCGTGCGGGACAGCGAAAGTCTTGTGCAGGTTGAAGTGCATCACGTCAAAGCCGAGGTCGCCAGGGCGGACAATCCCGAGCAGGGCGTTCAGGTTCGCGCCGTCGCCGTACATCAAGCCGCCGCAATCCTTGACCAACTTCACGACCTTTTCGATGTGTTCATCGAACATGCCGAGCGTGTTGGGATTGGTCAGCATCATGCCGACGACGGTGTCATCGCAGGCGGCTTCGAGTGCTTTCAAGTCTACGTTGCCGCGCGCATCCGATGGGATGGTAACCACGCTGAAACCCATCATGCCAGCCGAGGCGGGATTGGTTCCGTGTGCCGCGTCGGGGATGAGCATCTTGGTGCGTTTGCTGTCGCCGCGTGATTTGTGATACGCAGCCATCATCAGCACGCCAGTAAATTCTCCGTGTGCGCCAGCGGCGGGTTGAAGGGTGACACCCGCAAATCCGCTGATCTCTTTCAGCCATTCCTGCAATTCAAACATCAAAACCAAATTGCCTTGCACGGTTTCAATCGGTTGCAAGGGATGTGAGTTGGTGAAGCCAGGCAGACGGCAGGTGTCTTCGTTGATCTTCGGGTTATATTTCATGGTGCATGAACCCAAAGGATAGAAACCGTCGTCCACGCTGTAGTTGAATTTGCTCAGGCGCGTGTAGTGGCGGACAACGTCCACTTCGGCGAGCTCGGGCATGGGGAACTCGGAGCGTAGCAAATGCTTGGGAGGCAGACCCACTTCGGGCACGTCAGAGGCGGGCATGGTTACTCCGAGTCGCCCTGGGGAAGATAATTCAAAGATGGTAGGTTCAACTATCGTAGCCATTATTCCATCTCCTTCAGGATTTCCACGAGCGTGTCAATTTCCTGCTTGCTGTTCATTTCGGTCACAGCAACGAGAAGATGATTTGCGAGCGATGGATAATCTTGTCCGAGGTCGTAGCCGCCGAGGATGCCGTGGTCAAGCAAATATTCGTTGACTTCGCTGGCGGGCTGGGGACAGCGCAAAACGAATTCATGAAAGAACGTGTCGTTGAAGCACAAACCGAAGCCATCGATCTTGCTCAGTTCCGTGGCGGCGTAATGCGCTTTTTGATAGCAAAGATTTGCAACTTGCTGCAAACCAGTCTTGCCCAGCGTAGACATGTAAACCGCAGAAGCCAGCGCAAGCAGCCCTTGATTGCTGCAAATGTTGGATGTGGCGCGTTCGCGTTTGATGTGCTGTTCGCGCGCGGTGAGGGTCAACACGTAGGATCGTTGTCCGCGATTGTCAACGGTTTCGCCGATCAGGCGTCCAGCCATTTTGTGAACGTAGGATTTTTTGGTGGTGAAGAATCCGAGATACGGTCCGCCGTACCAAAGCGGAATGCCGAAAGGTTGCGCTTCGCCGACAACAATATCCGCGCCCATTTCGGCGGGAGTCTTGAGCATGATCAACGCAGTGGGATTCGCGACGATGCAAACGAGCGCGCCTTTTGCGTGGGCGTCGTCGATAAGTTTGGTGTAGTCGTGGATGCGTCCGAAGAAATCGGGATACTGGACGATGACCAGCATGGTGCTTTCATCAATGAGGGAAGTCAACGCTTCGGGACCTGCGGCGAGGTCGGCTGATTCGTCGTCCCCGACCTTTTCCAGTTTCAAGCCTTGGGTGTAGGTGCGGATGACTTCGCGGTACTGCGGATGCAAACTGGGCGAGAGGACAACCTTCTTGCGTTTGCCGCGGAATTGGGCATACGCAAGATTGACCGCTTCTGCTGCGGCTGTCGCGCCGTCGTAGTGCGAAGCGTTCGAGACTTCCATGCCAGTCAGGTGAGTCATCAGCGATTGATATTCAAAAATTGCCTGCAACGTGCCTTGCGAAATTTCAGGCTGATAGGGAGTGTACGCTGTATAAAATTCGCCGCGTCTGAGCATATGATCCACGACCGCGGGGGTGTAGTGGTTGTACGCGCCTGCGCCGAGGAAGCAAACGAGATGGTCGCGCACGTTCTCGTTCGTGGTTGCCATTTCATTCAGCAATGAAGCGGCTTCCATTTCGGTCAACGCGGGCGGTAGGTCTAATTCGGGGAAGCGATGTTTTTTTGGAACTGCATCAAAGAGATCATCAAGCGATTTGACGCCGACCTCTTTAAGCATCGCATCCCGTTCGTTGGGTGAAATCGGGATATAGGTCATGGTTGCCTTTCGAGTAATGAGTAAAAAGAAATGAGTAATGAGTAAAAGAAACGAGTAATGAGGGGTTGCCTCGTTTCTTGTTTCTCATTTCTCGTTTCTAATGAGTTCTTCCTTCGCAATACTTTTCATATCCCGCGGCATCCATCAACTCGCTGCCAGCCGCGCCGCCTTCGATCTTGATCATCCAACCTTCGCCGTAGGGATCGGAGTTGAGAGTTTCGGGTTTGTCGGCAAGTCCGCTGTTGATGGCAGAAACTTTGCCCGAAGCGGGGGCGTAAATTTCAGAAGAAGCCTTGACCGATTCAACGGAGGCAATGGCGTCGCCTGCGGCAACTTCCTTGCCTTCTTCGATGAGGATTTCAACGAAAACGATGTCAGACAGTTGGTTTTGGGCGTAGTCACTGATTCCGACTGCGCCGCTGGCGGCATCGAACCATTCATCGGATTTTGCAAATTTGAGGTTGGAAGGTATATTCATGTTTTATTTCTCCTTTAGCGAATAATATGTTGGCGAATCAAAAAGGACGTGCAATTATAGAATTGCGCGTCCTCTGTAATGGAACCTGAGAGATTAGTTTATTAGTTTATTAGTTGAGTAGTTGCTTAGTTGAGTAGTTTTTGACTACCAAACTAATAAACTATCAAACTGCCTAACTAACCAACTTTACACCGTCGGTGTCTCGATGAGTTGAGACTTTCCAGAAGTTTTATGCGGAAGGCAGGGTCCTTTTGCCTGAGAGTTTCATCTGGTTTCGCCTGTTTCCAGATTTGCACCTTCGGCGCTCATATTGGATGAGTCTCTTCCCTGTGTACCGTTCAATTGTGATTTCATTTTACGGTTGAGAGGGAGGAGAGTCAAGGGTGGAACGTCATATCTTTTTATGGATGGGTGCTATGTTGAATTTCCTGGTCGAGCAGCGTTTTCAAGTGGACCTTTATTTCGCTGTAAGCCGGGTCGTTGACCAGATTGGTCAATTCGTAGGGGTCAACTTTCAGGTCGTAGAGTTCGGCAATATCATCCACGGTTTCGGCATAAACGAATTGTTCGGTGTGAATGGCCGTGTAGACTCCGCGCGGCGGCCAGCCTTCAAGCAGAACCCCCTCGCGCCAGACCGTTTCAGGGTTGAGCAACCCAGTTAGGGAGAGTCCATCCACGGTTTTAGGAATGGGAAGTCCCGCGAGTTCGTACAATGTCGGCGCGATGTCAATGTTGGCCACAACACGATCCTCGGTGTACGGGCTGGGAATCAAGGGCGGATACCGAATCGCAAACGGAACATGCACGGCTTCTTCGTAAAAAGTGTTTTTTGAAATGAGGCGATGCTCGCCGTAGTGCATTCCATTGTCAGAGATAAAGAAAACCATGGTTTTATCAAGAGCTTTGGTTTCAGAAAGCGTGCCCATTATTTTTTCGATGGTACGGTCGAGCGAGAGCAGCGTAAGGTTTTGATTTCTCCGAAACGCCTCCATATTCGCAATTTCTGTTTCATTCATTGGCAGGTTTTCATTCATCCACTGCGGCTTGTCTGATATATCCTCTTCATTGAAATTTGGCGGGCGGTACGCGGGAAGATCCTTCAATTTTCCCTTATCTTCATCGGCTGGAGTGACCGGGTCATGCGGGGCATTTGTTGCAAATATCAATATATAGGGCTGATTTTTTTTTGCGGCTTTATTTAGGAATTCCTGCACATAATCTCCAAAGACATAGGTAACATACTGGTCTTGATGACGTATCCAGGTTCCATTAACGTTGAGATTTGGATTGTTATAACGGGTCTCGCCCCGCGCGTAGGAAACCCAATAATCGAACTCCGGGCGCGGTTCGCCATTCCATGAGTTTAGGTATTTGCCCACCAGCCCTGTGTAATATCCATTCTCATGGAGGGTATTGATAAATGTTTCCACATTTAATTTCGTGTTGTTTTCCAAAACACCGTGATTATGGGCATACTCACCCGTGAACATGCTCGAACGGCTGGGACAGCAAAGCGGTGTTGTGATATAGGCATTTGAAAAAGTGACGCCCTGGTCAAAGATCAACTCCTGGGTTTTTGGCATAAATTGTATGGTGTCATAACGCTGGTCATCGGTAATGATGAGCAGAAAATTAGGACGTGGGTCGTCCAGCCGGGTATTTAATCCACATGCGGATAAAACGATTCCGAGAATTAATCCGAGTGAAATGAGGGGCGCAACAGATTTATTCATAAAATCTCCTTGAAGGCGATTTTACCAGCATCAGTCTCCGGTGAGATTTGATAAGTGCTCAGGGCAAGACCCTAAAGGTTTCTTTTGCAAATCAAAACGAAATTTTAATAACGATTTTCTTGCAATCTGAACTTCTGCTATATCGGAAAAAACTTTAGGATCTGTTTTGCAAGAGAAAATTTCCCCAGTTGAGTAGTGACCAATATTTGGAAATAAAACAAGGTCAACCCGGTTGTCGAGTTGACCTTGTTTTGACAGGTTGAAGATATTTACTTGCCGGCGATTTTTCTTATGCGCTTGGGTTTTGCTGGTTCTTCCACAGGTTCGGGAATCTCCGCCTCAACCGGGGCTGGCAGAATTTCCAGTTCGGGTTGTTCCACCGGCGCGGACGGTTCAGGGATGGGCGCGGCGGGAACCGGCGTAATGACAACTGTTCCATTGATACGTCCAAAGTATTCCTTTACGTTCGTGTCGTTATAAAAGATGAGCGCCAGAATGCCGACCACCATGGAAAAGATATTGCCGATAAAAAACGTCAGGATCTCAAAGACCGCAATGGACTGTGAAGGTTGCACAGGCTCAGGCTGTGCGCTCAAAAGTTTTGCCGCGTAGATGATCTCGAAAATGCCAAGAATGGTCGGGAGGATCGTGAGCGGCAGGCAGACAACACCGACAATGGTACCCAGCGCAGTGGCTGAGGCAATAAATCCCCAAAAGAGATTGACGACGCCGCTTGTCAGGGTCATGATCGCTATGGTTGTAAACAGGCCGGGTTTTTGATTTTGAAACGATGTATTCATTCGTTACTCCTTATTTTGTATGTCAGATATAACGAATGAAAAGGGTTTTGGTTGCACGACTACAGGATGAACGTCCCGAAGGTTGACGATGGAAATTTATAGGTTTATAGCAACCTTCGGGACGTTTGTAGTTTTTATGGCTGTTGAAAAGTAAGTTGTAACCCGCCAGGGTAAGCGGTGCCGTTTTCATCGGTGCATGTGGGCGCGGATATATTGGGGACAAATGAGCCGCCCTCGACAACGCGGATGCTGTATAAAGTATCCGCCTGCATGATAAAGTCTGCGTAACCATCTCCAAGCTCGGGCTTGAAGCCAGTGAAGAAGTGGTCTTCTCCCTTGTCCCATGTGACGATGATCTGAATGCCGGCAACTTGTCTGCGGTGCGAGTCCGTCAGGATGAATTGCAATAAGCCTTGTTGTAGGCCGGTGTCACAGACTGTATCCTGACCGGTGAGTGTAAATGGCACGCTGATTGCGGGGCTGGGGGTTGACGTGGGGCGTGGTGTGGCTGTGGAAATGGATTGCGGCGCAAGCGGGGTTTGTTCAAACGATAAGGTTGGAACGAGGGTTATCCCTGAAAATTCCTCCGTGGTTATCTCTTCCGCAACCGGAGTGTCAAGATTAGGCGTATTAATTATTGCTGCAAAAGGTGTGCCTGCAAAGGGCGTATTTGCAACAGGCGTGTTCGTCAATGAAGTGCTTGCAAAACCCTGTTGCAGGTCAGTGGTAAGTTGTGCGAGGGGTTGCACACGTTCAAATGGTTCGCCTGCGCCCAACATGCGTTGCGCTTGTGCGCTGAGTTCGCTGATTGGGTCTGCATTGCCGAGAAGTGCGAGTCGGGCGCGGGCGCGGGCAAGGTCATGCGATGTAGAGTAAGAGGCGGCGATGACGATACGGTATTGATCTTTGAAGTCGGCGCGCAAGATCGCGGGGTTTGCGTCCACGTATGTTACAGGTGAGATCAGCCACGAGTAAGCGAGACCAATCCCAAGTCCGGCAAGAAGCGCGAGGATGATGTGTAAGGTTGTGCTGCGGAGGAATTGTCTCATGGGGCGTTGATCCCCTGCGGTTGATAGGTCTGCATGGCGGTCAGTAAGCCTTGCAGGAGCAATATCTCGTTTTGGGTGAAGCCGTTGTTCGTGGCATAGTTCAGGGCGGATGCTGTGATTTCTGCGGGTGATTCACTTCCGAGGATTGCAAGGCGGCGTGCGGCAGTTTCCGGGTTCTGTTCGTTTTGATGGGCTTCCGCGACCATCAGCACATAATCGGCGCGGTAATCTTCGCGCAGGATGTTTGGGGTGACGTCAATGTATTCGATGGGGGCGATCACCCAGCCATAGACCAATCCGAGCGCAATGCCAATCAGCGCGGCGACGAAGATCTTGATCCATTTTGATGAGGTCATGGGGAGATTATACCCTTGCGGGTATGACATAAATAAAAAATTAGAAATATCCGAGCAGGCTACCGGCGGCGCCCGAAGACTCTTCCTTACCGTTGCTATCTTTCGATCCTGGCGGGGTTCGAAAGGCTTCGCCGCGCCGGGCCTGCCCGGACGGTTGCAAGGATACCCGATGTGGGAAGGGGTGTCAACTTGATTGCGGTGATTCCATGTGGGAGAGAAAAACGTCAACAAGCCTGGGGTCAAAAAGCTGGTCTGATTTTTCGCGCAGGTATCTTACGACTTCTTTTGACGGCATCTTTTTTCGATAGGGACGGTCACTGCGCAGCGCATCCCATACATCTACAATTGAAAAGAGACGGGCTACGAGGGGTATCTCTTCGCCTCGTAATCCGCGCGGGTATCCGCTTGCATCCCAACGTTCGTGGTGGCAAAATGGAATGACCAGCGCTGGGTGCAGGTAAGTGATGGGAGAGAGCATATCGTAGGCGTGTTGTGGATGCTGGCGCATTTTTTCCCATTCCAGTTCATTCAATGGCCCGGGTTTTTGCAGAATTTCATCTGGAATCGCCATTTTGCCCATATCGTGTAACAATGCGCCGCGGCGGATGTGGACAAGTTCTTCAGCCGAGAATCCAAGTTTTTTTGCCACTTTGATGGTTAATTCTGTGACGCGCTGGGTATGTCCCTCTGTTTCACGGTCACGCAGGTCAAGTGCGCGCACCCAGCCTTCTATGGTTCTGTCGTAGGCTTCCTGCAAATGGGTGTGCGCTTCTTGCAGGGCTTTTTCGGCTTTCTTTCGTTCGGTAATATCGCGGGATGCGGTCTGTATCTCTATGATCGAATCAGTTTTCGGGTCAAGCACGGCGCGGGCGGATGATTCCAACCAGACATAATGCCCGTCCTTGTGCTGTGCCTCGTAGGTGACGGTATGGGTTGCGTCGTATCTGGTTCCTTTGAACAGGTTTTTGACAAAGGAGCGGTCTTTTTCGTGGATCAGGTCAAGGCTGATGGTTCCTGTCAGTTCTTCAGGTGTATAGCCAAGTATGGTTTTGCAGGCCGGAGAGACATATAACATTTTCCCATTAATGGCAAGGCGTGAGATCATGTCGCTGGCGTTCTCGGCTAATAAGCGGAATTGCGACTCGCTTTCACGCAACGCCTTTTGCATACGGGCGCGTTCGGCGCGCGCGGCCCATTGTTCCATGGCGCGTTCGGCAAGATGGGGCATATCCAGCATGGATTCTGGTGACTTGACAACATAATCCAGCGCGCCGGATTTGAGCGCTTCCACAGCGATGCGCTCGTTGCCATAACTTGTCATGAGGATGATGGGGGTGGCGAGGGGATCGTGCTGGTCGGGGAGCAGTTCCATGCTCTCGCCGTCGGGCAGACGCCAATCAGCAATGATGAGCGATGGTTCCCGCATGAGAATTTGCGCGCGCGCTTCGGTGAGGGATTTTACGCGGTGAATTTGCGTGCGGCTGCCTTGACCTTCAAAGGCGCGTTCAATTAATTCTGCATGGGGGTCTTCATCTTCGATCAAAAGGATGTTGATTACATCTTCCGCCATTTTTCACTTCCAGAGGATCGCATTAAACTTGCGGATGAGAATTCCAGCCCAGCCAGTAAAAACCAAGATCATTCATAAGTTTGCTGAAATCATCGAACCCGACAGGCTTAACGAGATAACTATTGACATGGTGATCGTAGGCGCGGACCATATCTTTATCGGCTTCTGATGTGGTTAGAATGACGACAGGGATGCTTTTTAATTCCTCCTGTTCCTTGATGATCCGAAGCACCTCAAGACCGTCCACGCGCGGCAGGCGCAGGTCAAGCAGGATCATGTGCGGGCGCGGACTGGACACCGCGTCTTCATATCCATTACGCCTGAGCAAATAATCCAGCGCAGTTTGACCATCCAGAAAGTGTTTGATTTTGTTGGCAATACGGTGATCTTCCATGGTTCTGATCACCAACTCAGCGTGATCCATATTATCTTCCACTAACAAAACCAGAACAGGTTCACCCTCCATTTTTATTCTCCTTTTTTTCAATTGTAAACGATTTGTTTATTTTTAAATGAAGAGATTCCAGATGGTATTTATGACTCCATTGCAAGAGGACTCTTTACCGCAAAATTTCAAGAATTTCTTTGTATTCTTTGCGGGCTTCGCGGTAAAAAGGATTTTGGAAAGCGGCAGAATCAACGTGTTATAATTTTGAAATTCAGTATCCTATAACCTATGTTTACCAACGGAGGTATACGCATGGAAATCTCAACTCAGGAATTAAAGCATTGTGACTTGATCAAGGTGAATGGTCGGGTGGACAGTTCAACCGCTCCTGCTTTTTCCAAGGCGCTTGAAAAAGCGAATGAAGCTGGTCACTTCAAGATCGCAGTGGATATGAGCGAACTTGAATATATGTCCAGCGCGGGCTTTCGCGCCTTGCTGGCCTCCCAAAGGAATTGCAAGCGTTATAACCGCGGTGAATTGGTGCTGGTTGCTGTGCCCGTGCGTATTCGCGAAGCGCTTGAGTTGGCTGGCTTTACAGAACTCTTCAGGACTTTTGATGATTCGATCACGGCAGTTGGCAGTTTCTAACGGACACGGATAGATCAGGGATTCAAAATGCCGCCTCTTCATATCAATGGATGGGGCGGCTTTTAATTTTTTTACTTATGCCAAAAATGACCTTCCCAGCCCGATTCGAATTTCTGGATGAGATTCGCGAGCTTGTTGCCCAAACTGCCCGTGAGGGTGGATTTACCGAAAAAGAAATCTATTCCCTCCAGCTTGCCGCGGATGAAGCCGCATCCAATGTTATTGAACATGCCTATGACGGCGTTTCAAATGCAAACCTCGATATTACCTGTAATATGCGCGGCGATACACTAACTATTACCTTGCACGATACAGGTTTATCCTTTGACCCGTCCAATGTAAAAACGCCCAACTTAAAGGCTGACTTATCTGAGCGTCAGATCGGGGGACTTGGCATATATCTGATGCGGAAACTCATGGATGAAGTCCGTTACGAATCCAACCTGAAGACTGGCAATTTACTGACAATGATCAAGCGCAGGGGATAGCCCGCATGACCGCCGCACAAAGCACCGAGCGCCCGGAAATATGGGACTGGCGTCAACTCGCCAGCCTTGGGGAACAACTTCGCAACGAGGATTCTCTTGGCGCGCAACGTGACCGCATTGCGGCGATGACCGGCGGTCTGATTGTGGGCAAAGTGGATGTTTGGTTGAATGAGAATTTTTTTCGCCTGCCAGATTGGGAGGATGGGCGCGTCTTTCCTTTGCAGCCTACATTGGATGGAATGAAACTTGCCATAAAAGCGGGCAAACTTTTCGTGCAGACCGGGAAAGTGAAGAAAGACAGCGCCTCACACCCGACCTTTGCCTCGATACCGCTCAACGAGCATGGGATTACGCTGGGGGCGATTCAAATCACCCGCTCCAAAGGTCCCGCTTTTTCCGCTGAAGAGTTGAACCTGCTTCAAGGCATCGAACAGATCGTATCGGTCAGTCTGTTTGCCTCGCACCGGGCTGAAGTGGAACAATTCCGTCTCAGGCAGATCAACCTTGTCCGCGCAGTCAGCACACAGATCGCCAATGTCCTCGATTTGGATGAACTGTCCAGGCGCGTTACCAAACTGATTCAAATCACGTTCAATTATTATTATGTTGCCATTTTTACATTGCAATCCAATTCCCAGGTATTTCGCTTTCGGTCCAGCGCAGTTGCCCCACGCAAGGGGAGAAGGAAGGCATCTGTTCCGCTCGAAGTCGAAATCGGACAGGGTTTGATCGGCGAAGCCACTCTGTACGGAAAACAGATCGTCTGCGACGATGTCCGCGCGGATGCCCGCTATCGCTTTATTGATGCCCTGCCTGAGACAAAATCAGAAGTGGTTATTCCGCTGAAAATCGAAGACCGCGTGCTGGGTGTGTTGGATGTACAGAGCAACCAACCCCATGCCTTTCACCCAAACGACCTGCTGATCCTCAACGCGCTGGCAGATAACATCGCGCAGGCAGTGGAAGGCGCGCGCCTCTACAATGGAATGCAGCGCCGCGCCAATCAGTTGATGCTGGTTTCCGAAGTGAGCAAGAGCGTTTCTTCGACGCTTAATCTTTCAACGATCATGCAGAATGCGGCATTTCTTATTCATGAAAAATTTGGGTATCCGCATGTTTCCTTGTTCACCGTTCACCCGAACAGAAGAATCATTGCATATGAAGCGGGCAGCGGCAAGCGCACTAAAAAATTGGAAGGTTACACCATCTCGTTGGATAATTCCAAAGGGTTAATGGTGTGGGCGGCCCGGCTTGGAAAAACGATCCTGGTGAATGATGTCACGGCAGATGACCGTTACATCCCTTCGCCGCTGCCTCCGAAGAACACGCTTTCTGAATTATGCGTGCCGCTGATCTTTGAAGAGAAAGTGGTCGGCTTGCTGGATATTCAGTCTGACAAAGTCAATGCTTTTACCGAAGATGACCAGATGATGTTCGAAGCTGTGGCGGATACCATGGCGGCTGCCATTCGCAATGCGGATTTATATCGCTCGGAGCAGTGGCGACGACAGGTATCCGACAGTTTGCGCGACGTGGCGGGTTTGGTCTCGGACAATGCGGGCGTGGATGAAGTGTTGGAGATGATCCTGTCTGAATTGGACCG